>JAPPGA010000043.1 GCA_028821515.1 Gammaproteobacteria bacterium
CATCGACCGTATCGCGGTCGAATCCCGTCACTCATGCAACATGCGGGCTAGACATCACCTACTACCGCAACGGTCCCGACCCGCAGTTTCCGCCCCGGGGCGGCCACCACTGGTTTGCCGGCGACGGCATGCTGCACATGTTCCACATCCGGGACGGCCGGGTACGTTACCGGAACCGGTGGGCGCGCACGGTGAAATGGACCCTGGAGAGGCGCGAGGGGCGCAGCCTCTACAACCCTTTCAACCCGCTGGAAAACGATCCGGTCACGCAGGGGTTGACGGAGGATGGGCTCGCCAACACCAATATCGTCTGGCACGGCGGCAGGCTGCTGGCGCTCGAAGAAGGACATGCGCCCTTCGAGATCGATCCGCAGACGCTCGACTCTATCGGTACCTGGCGCTTCGACGACCGGCTGAAGGGGCCGATGACCGCCCACCCCAAGATCGACCCGAAGACCGGTGAAATGCTGTTCTTCGGCTACATGGCTGCCGGCATCTTCACGCCGGACATGAGCTACCAGACCGTCGACGCAGCCGGCGATCTCACGCGGTCAGAGCGGTTCGCCGCACCTTTTGCGAGCATGGTGCACGACTTCATCGTGACCGATGAGCACGTCGTCTTTCCGATATTCCCGGTCACTGGCAGCCTTGAGCGCGCCATGCGCGGCGAGCCTCCCTTTGCCTGGGAACCTGACAAGGGCACCCACATCGGCGTCATGCGGCGCGACGGTTCGGTCGAGAGCATGCGTTGGTACGAGACGGACCCCTGTTACGTGTTCCATCCCATGAACGCCTACAGCGATGGCAGCCGCATCGTGGCGAACGTCATGCAGTTCGAGGAGGTGCCCCTGTTCCCCCGTGTCGACGGCAGTCCGACGGCGCCGGGAAAAGCGCGTCTTGCGGAGTGGACCATCGACCTCGCCGACAACGCGAACGGCGTGCACCGCCGCTATCTCGACGAGGTCGGTGGCGAGTTCCCGCGCCTGGACGAACGCTTCGCCTGCGGCCGCTATCGGCACGGCTTCTATGCAGCGTCGATAAACGGCGCGAGGGAGGTCGCGGACTTCAATGCCATCGCCCACCATGATTTCTCACTGGACCGGCGCGACGAGTACATGCTCCCCGACGGCGACGTTACAGGTGAGCCGGTATTTGTGCCGAGATCGCGCGATGCAGAGGAGGGCGACGGCTACGTGTTGAGCGTGGTGTACCGTGCCGCCGAAAACCGCAGCGACCTGGTGGTTCTCGATGCGGGGAACGTCGCGGATGGACCCATCGCCTGCGCGGAACTACCCCATCGCGTGCCCTACGGGTTCCACGGCAACTGGAAGTACAACGCGTAGAAGTAGAAAAGGAACGCGCGGGCGCCATTTGACGCCGGCCCGATTCACGATCCGCGTCGTCGTTGGCTACTCGAAATGCGCCAGCGGCAGGAACTCCTCGAAAGTCAGCCGAAGGCCTTCAACTGCGGTGGAGACGATCTCCTCCGCCCAGGTGGCGAGGATCAGGCTTCACGACCGCCAGAGCGGGTTCCGGCTGGGTGTGATTCGATAGCCGCACGGATGACTGGACGCGTAGCTCCACGGCATCATCCAGGCGCGAGAACAGGATCTCGGCAAGCCGGTTCACGATGCCCGCGTGCGCGGGGCCCATTGGCGGCATTTCGATGAGCTCCCCATCGATAAGTTCCACGCGGTCGTCGGCTGTCAGGATTCCCACCGAACACATTTGATCGAAATCATCGGCGGTCAGGCGACGGCGAACTGGTTTTGCGACCAATGGCGTTTCCTTGAGATTTGTGACGGTGGTCGCTTCGGAGCCGATGCGAATCAGCTCTTGGGCTGGAGCGGTCCGGCAGCCGGGTCCCTGCGCGGGTCGAAAGCGTCGCGTACCGCCTCTCCGGTGAAGATCAGAAGCGTCAGCATGGTCGCGAGCGTGAAGAACGTCGTCATGACCAGCCAGGGCGCGTGGATGTTGGCGCGGCCCTGTGCCAGCAGGCGGCCGAGCGACGGCGAGTCCGACGGCAGGCCAAAGCCCAGGAAGTCGAGCGACGTGAGCACGGTGATCGACCCGGTCAGGATGAAGGGCAGGAAAGTGATGGTCGCCACCATGGCGTTCGGGAGCACGTGCCGGACCATGATCCTGGGGTCGCTGACGCCCAGTGCCCGGGCGGCATCGATGTACTGGAAGTTCCGCGCGCGCAGGAACTCCGCCCGCACGACCGCCACGAGGGCCATCCAGCTGAAGGCGACGAGAATCCCCAGCAGCCAGAAGACGTTGGACTCGACGATACTCGCGAGGATGATGAGTATGAACAGCACGGGAAGCCCCGCCCAGATCTCGACGAACCGCTGCGCGAAGAGGTCGATCTTGCCCCCGAAATATCCCTGGATACCGCCGGCGCAGACGCCGATGATCGAGCTCAGGAACGTCAGGACGAGGCCGAACAGGAACGACAGCCTGGCGCCGTAGATGAGGGAGGCCAGTACGTCCTTGCCGACGTTGTCGGTCCCCAGGTAATGCTCCCTCGATGGCGGATAGGGGGCGGTGCCGGGCAGGTAGTAGTCGATCGTGTCGTAGCTGAAAGGAATTGGCGGCCAGAGCCACCAGCCCCCCTTGTCGTAGATGAGATCCTTGACGAAGTCTTCCTTGTAGTCTGCCTCGACCTTGAACACACCACCGAACTCCGTCTCGGCGTACTTCTTGAAGATCGGGAAGTAGAAGCGGTCCTCGTAGTAGATCACCAGCGGCTTGTCGTTGGCGATGAACTCCGCGAAGAGCGTAAAGATGAAGAGCGCAAGGAATATGCGAAGCGACCAGTACCCGCGCTTGTTGGCGCGGAAATTCGCCCATCTACGCCTGGTGAGGGGGCTGGCTTGCCAGCGTTGGGGGGCATCGGCGCCCGCCGCGATAGTTGCTTCACCCACGGCTACGTTCCCCTCGTCTCGAAGTCTATCCGCGGATCCACGAACGTATAGACGAGGTCGGCGATGAGCTGTGTCACGAGCCCGAGCAGGGTGAACACGAACAGCGTCCCGAACACGATCGGGTAATCCCGCGACATGATGGCCTCGAATCCGAGCAGGCCGATGCCCCTGAGCGAGAAAATGACCTCGATCAGGATGCCGCCGGTAAAGAGAATGCCGAGCAGCGCCGCCGGGAATCCCGCGATGACAATCAACATCGCGTTACGGAATACATGGCCGTACAACACGCGCGCCGGCGTCATGCCTTTCGACCTGGCGGTGAGAACATACTGCTTGTTGATCTCGTCCAGGAAAGAGTTCTTCGTCAGCATGGTTAGCGTTGCGAAACTCCCGAAGGTGAGGGCTGCGACGGGCATGGCGAGGTGATGGAGCCGGTCCTTGACCTGATCCCAGAACGTGAGCTCCGAGTAGTTGTCCGATATCAATCCGCGTAATGGAAACCAGTCGAAGTACTCGCCACCGCAGAACAGGATGATGAGCAGCATTGCCAGGATGAACGCCGGGATCGCGTAGCCGACGAGGATCACGACGCTGGTCCAGACATCGAACGGCGTGCCGTCGGAGACCGCCTTGCGTATGCCGAGCGGCAGCGAAATCGTGTAGGTGATGAGCAGCGCCGAGATACCCAACGACAGCGACACGGGCAACCGCTCTATCACCAGGTCGACCACCGGAACATCCTGGTAGAAGCTGTCGCCGAAGTCGAACGAGAAGTAGTCCCTCAGCATGTTGAAGAAGCGGACGTGCGCCGGCTTGTCGAAGCCGAACTGTTTTTCCAGTTCCTTGATGAGTTCCGGGTCGATACCTCGCGCGAACTCGTAGCTGCTCGGGTTGCCCGCTTCCATGCCGCCGGGAGCGCCGCCTCCGCCTCCGATCATGGCGGTTGCGGCAACGCCCTCACCCTGCAGCCGGGCGATGGCCTGGTCGACCGGGCCTCCCGGCGCCGCCTGGATGATGACGAAGTTCACCAGCATGATGCCGATCAGGGTCGGCAGCATCAGCGCGAGCCTGCGCGTGATGTAGGACGAGGCGATCCTGAGTGCGAAATTCCGGATGCTCTGCATGGTCTGGAAACGATCCTCGCTGCTGTTCAGTTACCTTTCATTCCGGCGAGCCAGGCGTCCACCCGGGCGTTCTTCTCTTCGTCCAGCCACCACAAGACAGGGAATCCTGTCCAGTTCATATGCTCGAAGCCCAGCGGCGGGTGGCCGAACCGGTCCCAGTATACGAGATGACGCCCGACCGGATGCCCTTCCGGTATGACGTAGAAGTTCCAGAGCAAGACCCGATCCAGCGCCCGACCGGCGGCATTCATTTCCGCTTCCGTTGTCGCCTGGGCGATTTCCTCCACCAGAAAGTCCACCACGGGGTTCTTTATGCCCGCGTAGTTGGTCATGTTCGGCTGGTCGGCTGACACGGAGGTGAACTGGTCGCGCATGCGCGCCGGAAAGGGGACTCTGAAGGTATAGAGCTTGCGCATGGTTGCGTCGTAGTCGTAGTTCCGCAGCCGATTGACCATCAGGTTCCTTTCGACCTTGCGCAGGGCCGCGTCTATCCCGAGGCGTTTCAGGTTGTCGACGAAGGGCGTGAGCATGCGTTCATGCTCCTCGCTTGCGACGATGAAGTCGAAGGTGAAGGGTTCTCCCGTCCTGGCATTGACGCGGCGGAAGTCCTCGACCACCCAGCCGGCCTCGACGAGGAGCGCGTCGGCCGTTAGCAGCGTATCGCGATTGCGTCCGAAAAGGCCGTTCTTGGGCAACGGCACCGGATGCGTGAAAACCCGCCCTGGCACAGCGTCGCGAAATGGTTCCAGGAGCGCTAGTTCGGCTTCGGACGGGAGTCCCCTTGCCTGCATCCCCGATCGCATGAAGAAGCTGTTGTTGCGGTCCATGCCGCTGTGCCAGTACACCCGGTTCGCCCACTCGAAGTTGTAGGCCAGGGTCAGCGCTTCCCGGACCCGTATGTCCTTGAACAGGTCCCGGCGATTGTTGAGCACGACGCACCAGTGCATGCCATAGGAGTTGCCCATGACATAGGTCTCCTTCTTGAACAGGCCCTCGTGATAGCCGGCGAATTCGTAGGCGGTGTGAACAGTGGCCTCGTTCTGGTCGCGGTAGTAATCAAAGACGCCCGCCCGCAGCGCCTGCAGCATGACGTTCATGTCGAAAAAGTAATGGATCGCCAGGCGGTCGAAGTTGTTGTGTCCGACGTTCACACTGAGATCCCTGCCCCAGTAGTCCTCGACCCGCTCGAAGACCAGCTTGTGGCCCGGGTCCACCTCGGCGATGCGATACGGGCCGCTTCCGAGGGGAGGTTCCAGGGTCGTGGCCGAGAAATCGCGGTTTTTCCAATAGTGTTCGGGCAGCGGCGTGAACCCGCCGGTGAGGATGACCAGTTGCGGGTTCTTTTCCGCGGTGTCCGTGAAGTGAAACCTGAACGACCTTCGCCCGGTCTGTTCCACGCGGTCGAAATGTTCGTAGCGCACTCGCCAGCTTGCGCCCGCCTCGGTCTTCATCATCTCGAAGGTCCACAGGACATCGTCCACGGTCACGGGTTCGCCGTCGTGCCAGTAAGCGTCTTCGCGCAGCGTGTAAGCCACCCAACTGTAGTCTTCCGCCACCTCGATGCTCTCGGCGAGCCTGCCGTAGTAGGACGCCAGCTCGTCCTCCGACGCCCGCATCAGGGGTTCGTACATGGGCGTGCCCAGCCTCGGGTCGACGTAGGCGACCAGCACTCCCCTGTCGACATAGGCGTGCACGTTGTTGAACGTTCCGACAATGGTGAATCCGACCGTGCCTCCTTTCGGCGCGTTCGGATTCGCGTAGTCGAAGTGCGTCATGTCGCTCGGGTACTTCAGGTCGCCGAAATACGCGAACCCGTGGCTCGGCTCCGCCCCGACTTCGGTGGCGGGAACGAGCAATAGAAAACAGGCAAGAAAACGCAGTGCCGTCGCCAACTGGCCGATCCTAGTCTCCCCGCATCCCGGCCAGGTAGTTCTCCACCCGGGCGTTCTTCTCCGCGTCGAGCCACCACAACTGCGGAAACCCCGTCCAGTTCATGTTCTCCCGGCCCATGGGGGGGTGCCCGAAGCGGTCCCAGTACACGGGGTGGCGGCCGAGCGGACATCCCTCCGGGATCACGTAGAAGTTCCAGAGCAACACCCGGTCGAGCGCCCGTCCCGCAGTGTTCATCTCCGCCTCCGTCTTGGCGCCCAGCACCATTTCCACCAGCATGTCCACCACGGGATTCTTGATGCCGGGCAGGTTGGTCTGGTTCGGTGTATCGGCCCATCGTGACGTGTATGTTCTCCGCATACGATCCGGGATCGGGACCATGAACGTGTAGAGCTTGCGGATCGTCGAATCGAAGTCGTAGTTCCGCAACCGGTTGGTCATGACATTGCTTTCGAGCTTGCGCAGCACCGCGTCAATCCCCAAGCGCCTGAGGTTGTCAACGAAGGGCACCAGCATGCGCTCGTGAAGGGTGATCCTGACGATGAACTCGATCTCGAGCGGTTCTCCGGTCACCTCGTGGACGCGCTGGAAGTCCTTGACCACCCAGCCGGCTTCGTTGAGCAGCGCGTCAGCCCGCAGGAGCGTGTCGCGGTTGCGCCCCCATGACTCGTTCTGCGGCAGCTCCACGGGATGCGTGAATACCCGCTCCGGTACCTGGCCTCGAAACGGTTCCAGGATCTCGAGTTCCGCCGCTGGCGGTAGCCCCCGTGCCTGCATCCCCGAGCGCATGAAGTAGCTGTTGTTGCGTTCCAGGCCATTGAACCAGTAGACGCGGTTCGCCCAGTCGAAGTGGTAGGCCAGCGTCAGCGCCTCCCTGATCCGAGGGTCCTTGAACAGGTCGCGGCGGGTATTGAAGACGACGCTCTCGTGCATGCCGTAGGAATAGCCCATTCGGTAGGTCTCCCTCTTGAAGACCCCCTTGTGATAGGCGTCGAAGTCGTAGGCAGTGTGAAAGTGGCTTTCGTCTTCTTCGAAAAAGAAATCCACGAAACCCGCTCTCATCGCCTGGAGCATCACGTTCCGGTCGAAGTAGTACGTGTAAACGATGCGCTCGAAATTGTGGTGGCCGACATTGACGTTGAGATCCTTGCCCCAGTAGTCCTCGACGCGTTCAAAGACCACCTTGTGTCCGGCCTCCACCTCCGCAAGGCGGTACGGCCCGTTGCCGAGGGGCGGCTCGAGGGTTGTGGCGGTGAAGTCCCTCTCCTCCCAGTAGTGTTGGGGCAGCGTGGTGAACCGGGCGGTGAGAACGACAAGGGGCGGGCCCCATTCCACGTTTTCGTCTTCGACGAAATAGATCCTGAACGACCGCGGACCGGTCCGCTCTATCCTGTCGAAGGGTTGGTAACGCGCCTTCCAGCTGTGCCCCGCCTCGGTCTTGACCATCTTGAAGGTCCACAGAACGTCATCGACCGTCACCGGCTCGCCGTCATGCCAGTACGCGTTGTCGCGTAGCGTGTACTCGACCCAGCCGTAGTCGTCGGCGACCTCTACGCTTTCGGCAAGCAGGCCGTAGTAGGAAGCCAGTTCGTCCTCGGACCACCGCATGAGCTGGTCGTAGACTCTTGAGCCCAGCCTGGTGTCCATGAAGGGCGTAAGGTTCCCCTTGTCGACGTAGGCATGCACGTTGTTGAAGTTCCCGACGATGGACAGGTGGAGATCTCCCCCTTTCGGGGCGTCCGGATTCGCATAGTCGAAGTGGAGCATGTCCTTCGGGTACTTCAGTTCGCCGAAATACGCGAAGCCGTGGCTCGGCTCTCCCGACGCAAGGATCGGGGGGAGTACAAGGAGCAGTGTGGCAATGAAGCGCGCGGTCATTACCGGTCGGCTGGCGATGCTTCGGCAGGTATTGGCGCACGCCCCGTCATGACGTTCTTTGCCACCCCTTCCCCTTGGGACGGCCAATACTATCCCAAGGCACGACGGGGAGGGCATGGGTCAGGCGTGCTGTCGAAGACTGCGCTGACATGGAATCTCACGCCATTTGCACCTATGGTGCGAATCCACGCGAAACGACTACGCCACATGCAGATCGAAACGCCGTATCTCCTCTTCCTCGGCGACGCCAGGGACGCGTTGGCGGCCAAGACCGGTCAGGGCATCGTCGACTGGCGTCCGGACGCTGTCGCCGGACAGATGCGGCTTCCCGGCTGTGGCGCGGATCTCGGTGTTCGCGAACTAACGATTGCCAAAGCGGCGCGCGCAGGTGCCAGAACCTTCGTCATCGGGGCCGTCAATCCCGGAGGCGTGCTTCCCCAGGCGTGGCGTAGCCATGTCATTGAAGCCCTGGAAGCGGGGCTGGATGTCGCGAGCGGTATGCATGTGCGTCTTGCCGGCATACCCGGGATCGCAGAGACCGCGCATCGCCTGGGCCGGCGGCTGTTCGACGTGCGTCATCCTGCCGGTACGTTCCATACCGCGAGCGGCCGCAAACGCACGGGTAAACGGCTGCTGACGGTTGGCACCGACTGCTCCGTGGGCAAGAAATACACCGCCCTTGCCATCGAACGGGAACTGGTGCGGCGCGGTGTGGATGTCGACTACCGGGCGACGGGCCAGACGGGCATCCTGATAGCGGGCTCCGGGATCGCCATCGATGCCGTCGTCTCCGACTTCGCGGCGGGCGCTGCCGAGGCCCTGTCGCCGGATGCCGGCGCGGACCACTGGGACGTGGTGGAGGGGCAGGGCTCGCTGTTCCATCCATCCTTCGCCGGCGTCAGCTTGGCGTTGCTGCACGGCACCCAGCCGGACACCTTCGTCGTCTGCCACGAGCCGACCCGCAGGACCATGCGCAACGTCGAAACCCCCATCGCGCGCATCGAAGACGTGATCAGCGAGACCACCGCGCTAGGTCGCCTGACGAATCCGGATGTCCGTTGCGCGGGTATCGCCCTGGACACTTCTGCGCTGTCCGAAAACGATGCGAAACGGGTCATAGACGAGACCGCATCGCAATTCGAGGTGCCGGCCTGTGACCCAGTACGGCAGGGCGTCGGCGTCATCGTCGACGGGCTGCCTTGATACGTACTGGTGATCGGAATCCCCATACATGGGAATTTCCAATGTCGGTCGATGGATGGGTAGGCGGACATCGCAGGGACGCGGTTGAATGAACGTATACGCCGAGACGCAGGAATGGCCCATTGCGCGCCCCTTCACCATATCCCGGGGAACAAAACACACGGCCGATGTCGTGATGGTCACGGTGACCGACGACGCGTACCGGGGTCGGGGTGAATGTGTCCCCTATGCACGCTACGGCGAGACGACGGAAGACGTCGTTCGCACCATCGAGGGATTTCGTGGACCCTTCGACCGCGCTGCCCTGGCGGACGTTCTTCCGGCCGGCGCTGCGCGGAACGCGCTGGACTGCGCATTGTGGGACCTGGCGGCGAAACGCGGTGGTCGGGCGGCGTGGAAGCTGGCGGGAGTTCCGCGGCCGGTCGATGTCGTTACCGCGCTCACCGTGAGCCTGGATTCGCCCGAGTCGATGGGCCAACGGGCGCGGGCCGCACGCGACCGCGCCCTGCTCAAGGTGAAGCTGGGCAGGGATTCCGTCCATCTCGACATCGAACGGCTGCGTGCCGTGCGGACACACGCGCCTCGCGCGCGTCTTGTCGTGGACGTCAACGAAGGCTGGTCCCTTTCGGACCTGGAAACTTTCGTTCCGGCGGCGCTGGAGACCGGGGTCGAGATGATCGAGCAGCCGCTCGCGGAAGGTGCGGATGCGAAACTTGCGGGGTTCCGTTCTCCGGTGCCCCTGTGCGCGGACGAGAGCATCCGCGACGGTGCGAATCTCGCCGCCATCGCCGGGTGTTACCAGGCGGTGAACATCAAGCTGGACAAGACCGGCGGGTTGACAAGCGCGCTGGCCCTGGCGCGGCAAGCGCGCGCACGGAACATGGCTGTCGTGGTCGGTTGCATGGTTTCCACGTCGCTCTCCATGGCGCCGGCGCTCCTGCTTTCGGGATTCGCGAGCTTCGTCGACCTCGACGGTCCCCAACTCCTCGCGAGGGACCGCGACCCGGGCCTCGAATACAATGGCAGCCGTCTCTCTTTCTCCGAGCGTGTCTGGGGATGACGGCGCGAACCATCTGGCGCGACAGCGAGTTCATCGCGTGGGATGACGCGACGGTGCACGTATTGTCCCAAAGCCTGCAACGCGGCTCGCTGGCGTTCGACTATCTGAGCGTGCATGCGACCGGGCGCGGCATTGCGGTGTTCCGGCTCCGCGATCACGTTGAACGCCTGGCGGTTACGTGCGAAATCGTCGGTCTGCCCCTCGACTACGCCGTGGATGAACTGGTCGACGCCTGCGCAGAAACGGTTCGCCGAAATCCGGGCGCAAAATCCGTCAAGATCAGCGCGCTGATTCCCTCGATCGAGGCCGAGCTGGTCCCACAGGATCCCCGCGTATCCGTGTTCATCGCCGCCTATGACGGGGACCGCGACATCATCGGCAGGAACCGGGGCCGTTCGCATCGCCGCACGGAGCTGTCGCTCAAGATAGAACGCGAAAAGCGCAACCGGCGTGACGACATCATCCCGCCCCACGCGAAGGTCGCCGCCAACTACACGGCCGCCATGACCGCCAAGTGGCGGGCGCGACAGGAAGGTTTCGACGACATCGTGCTGCTGGACGAGGACGGCTGGGTCACGGAGGCGCCCACGGCAAACCTGTTCCTGGTCGACGCCTCGGGGGGCCTTGCGACGCCGCCTGCGAACAAGGTGCTGCTCGGGATAACGCGTGCATCCATAATCGAGCTGGCATCCAGGATCGGCCGCAGGTGCGAAGAACGCGACATTTCCGTGGATGAACTCAGGCGCGCCCCGGAAGCGTTCCTGACAGGTACGTCGGAAGGTGTGTGGCCAGCCCTCAGGATCGACGGAGAACCCGTCGGCGATGGAAACGTCGGTTCGGTCACCGCCCGCGTGCGGGAGACGTATCGGGCCGTCGTGCGAGGCGAAGAACCGGCTTTCGAGCACTGGCTGCACTACGTGTAGCCATCACCGATCCCGGGGTGGCGCGAAGGTAAACAGGGGTCTGTCAGTCGAGGCGTACTTCGGTACCCGGGGCAAGCGTGCCGCCTTCGACGACGCGGGCGCGCAATCCTCCCTGGTTGGCGAGCGCCCGGACGATCACCGGCGCCGGGACCGATGCGGTCGCAAGCCGTCTGCCGAGGCTCGCGCATGGATCACAGGGCTCGATGCCTTCGAGCAACGTGTCTCCGATCGCGAATCGCTTCCCGACCAGGGCGTTGAGGTCGACCCCCTCCGTCACGATATTGCGCCTCGTTTCGGCCGCCTCGATCTGCAGTCCGGTATCGTCATTGAACGCCTCTACCGTTTCTGCCTCGATGAGTGTGACTTCGCTGGCGGGATCGCCGTTCGGTCGGGCATGGTGGTGGTCACCTTCGATGCCACGTCCGGGAACCAGCTTCGCCTGCTCCAGTGCCACAAGGGGGCCTCCACGTTCGGGGGCCACATGAATGGCGAGCACTTTGGGTTGAGGAGCACCCATTAACGGCGTTTCCGGAGCCTTCGCCACAGTCCATATCCGATTGCGGCCGCTGCTACCGGATGACGTATCGCGACCAGGACGGCGGCGCCCGCAACCACGCCCGCGGCGACCGCCACGAGCTGGGGGCTCCTGGGCTTGCCGGTTGTTGCACGGCTCACCGTATGTTCGCAGTTGTTTCGGAACAGGTTGTAGCGCCGGGAGCTGGCATGGGCCGTGCCCCGCGCGTGGTGTAGCGCCCGTGCGCGCTGTGTCTCGCCGAGCCGCCTTGCACGTACGGCTCTGCCGCGTCGAAAGTCCTCCATGGACGAGACGTGCTCACCGCGAAAAGGGGTGTTGTGCAGGACGCGGCCGTCGCCGAGGGCGATGCCCTTGTGCATCACCAGGCCCTTGCGCCGAAGTACGACATCTCCGGGTAGAACTTCAGTCATGAATCCTGGCTCGCCGATACGAATCGCACGATGGACCATAACCTATTCGCCGGTTGTGATCGACTCGATCATGTAGTCGATGGACTCGAGAATCTGCTCCTCCGTGCAGGCGTTGCACAGTCCCATCGGGGGCATGCCCGGCGGCATGCCCTGGACCACGGACCGGAGCATCGCGTCCCGGCCCCGGTCGAGGCGTGGCTTCCAGGCTTCGCTGTCGTCGAGTGCTGGGGCACCAGCCACGCCGCTTGCATGGCAGGTGAAACAGTAGCGTTCGTATGTCTTCTTGCCCGGGTGTTCGGCGGTCTGGCCCTGGTCGCACGCCGCAAGCAGGCCAGCGAGCACGATGGCAATGCACTGGATGCCGGCCTTTGGGCGCATGGCTCTCCTCCGAGCTTGAGACGCGCGGACCATAGCGACTTGATGGCGGGCTGTCTAACTCGCCTGGACCGGGAACGCGGGGACACCGGAAATTGTTTAACCGAATGGTTGAGTATCGGTCTGGAAACGCATACACTCAACCGTATGGTTGAACGAAACCTCGATCTTGTCTTCCATGCGCTTGCTGATCCGACACGCCGCGCCATCCTTGATCATCTGAGAGAGGGCGAGGCGTCGGTCAGCCACCTGTCCGCGCCCTTTCCGCTTTCTTTCGCGGCGGTGTCGAAACACCTGGGAGTGCTTGAGCGCGCTGGTCTCGTGACGCGCGAACCGCGGGGAAGGGAACGGATGTGCCGAATCAATCCGGGGGCGTTCGATGACGCGCGCGCCTGGCTCGAAATCCACGAACGTTTCTGGTCGGATCGCCTGAACGCACTCGATCGGCTGGTCGGATCCGGAACCGGCAGCAAGAACCGATGACTGATCACCGGCCGGACGACAAGGGTATCTACCTGACGCTTCATCGCGTTATTGATGCACCGGTCGTGACTGTCTACGCCGCGTGGACCGAACCGGAGTTGTTGCGCCGATGGTTTGCGCCGGACGACGCCGTGGTGTCACGGGCGATTGCCGAGGTCCGGGTCGGCGGAAAGTTCCTCATCGAAATGCGGGGAGAGGACGGAGCGAAATGGGTGACGCAGGGACTGTATCGGGAAGTCGTGCCGAACCGTCGCCTCGTGCACACGTGGTGCTGGGAAGGCAGCGACGAGGAATCGCTGGTCACGGTCGAGTTCGAGCCGGGGCAGTCAGGCACGACCCGCCTGACAGTCACGCATTCCCGGTTCGCGTCATCCGAGGCGCGCCGAAACCACGAACTTGGTTGGAACGGTTGTCTCGCCAAGCTCGAAGCCATGTTCGCCGGGTCCGAAACGGGAACGTCGGGGACATGACGGCCGACGATTTGCTGATTGACCGAATACGCTCGATCCTGGTCCGCCGCCAGGGCTTTTCGGAGCGTCGGATGTTCGGCTCCGTCTGCTTCATGATCAATGGCAACATGTGTGCGGGAACCTGGAACGGTTCCCTGATAGTGCGGCTCGACAAGCGGAACCACGAGTCGACCCTCGCCGAGCCTCACACGAGGCCGGCTGACATGAACGGGAGCGTCAAGCGGGGATGGGCGCTCGTCGACCCGGCGGGTATCGAGTCGAACGACCGCCTGGCCTGTTGGGTAGACAGGGCGGCGAAGTTTGCCGGATCTCTCCCGGCGAAGTAACGGCCGCTGAAATTCACGAGCAGGACTCGGGGCTGCTCCTGGCATCCAATTCGTGGTCGCAACGCACCGACTTTCGCTATAGTCGCGCGCTTGACCGGTTTACGGAGCAACCATGAACGACTACAGGGTCGCGGACATTGGCCTCGCGGAATTCGGGCGCAGGGAGATTGCCCTGGCCGAAGGCGAGATGCCCGCATTGATGGCCTTGCGCCGAAGGTACCGGGGCAGCGCGCCGCTGACCGGGGCGAGGATCATCGGCTGCATCCACATGACGGTGCAGACGGCCGTCCTGATCGAGACCCTCGTCGCGCTCGGTGCCGAGGTGCGGTGGTCGTCCTGCAACATCTTCTCGACGCAGGATCATGCCGCGGCTGCCATGGCGGTCGCCGGCGTGCCGGTGTTCGCCTGGAAGGGCGAGACCGAGGAGGAATACGACTGGTGCATTGAACAGACGATCCTTAAACACGGAAAGCCCTGGAACGCGAACCTGCTGCTCGACGACGGTGGCGACCTGACGCAGATGGTGCACGAGAAATACCCCGCCATGCTCGATGCGATCCACGGGGTCAGCGAGGAGACGACCACCGGCGTGCATCGCCTGTACGAAATGCTCGAGGAAGAAACGCTCAAGGTCCCGGCGGTCAACGTCAACGACTCGGTGACGAAGTCGAAGAACGACAACCGGTACGGTTGCCGCCACGGCCTGAACGATGCGATCAAGCGCGGGACGGACATGCTCATGGCCGGCAAGCGCGCCCTGGTGCTGGGTTACGGGGATGTCGGCAAGGGGTCGGCCCAGAGTTTGCGCCAGGAAGGCATGATCGTCCGGATAGTCGAGATCGATCCGATCTGCGCGATGCAGGCATGTCTCGATGGGTATGAGGTGGTCTCCCCCTACGTGGGCGGAAACAACACTGGTCGGATCGAGGACGTCAATCGGGATCTGCTTGGGCAGACCGATCTGCTCGTCACCTGTACGGGGAACACGGGCGTCTGCGACGCGGCCATGCTGCGGACGATCAAGCGCGGCGCCATCGTCTGCAACATCGGCCACTTCGACAACGAGATCGACACCGCATACATGCGCGAACATTGGCGTTGGCAGGAAGTCAAGGACCAGGTCCACCAGGTGTTCCGCAGCGATGCCCCGGACGACTACCTCATCCTGCTTTCCGAGGGCCGGCTGGTGAACCTCGGCAACGCGATGGGCCATCCATCCCGCGTGATGGACGGTTCATTCGCGAACCAGGTGCTCGCGCAGATGCACATGTACGAGCAGCGATGGGCGGATCAGCCGCCAGCACAACGCGCTCCCGTGGGGATAGAGGTGCTGCCGAAGAAGCTGGATGAGGAGGTGGCGCGGCTGATGGTGGAAGGCTTTGGCGGCGTCGTCACGTCGTTGACGGATACGCAGGCGGCCTACATCAACGTCGACCGGGAAGGCCCTTACAAGCCGGAGATTTACAAGTACTGAGGGAGCCCTCAGCCGGGGAATGCGCCCCGACCGTTGACGCGGAAGGAAGTCGTGGGGCACTCGCCATCGCTGGCAGCGTACTTCCATGGAAACCGCAAGCGCCGCCGCTGGCGCGAGAGCACCAGGATGGGTGGAACGCTAACTGGCGGCGGCGCTGGCCTGAAGGGTGTGCCGCCGCCCTTGGTTCAGCGCTGCTGCAGCTCCCCGACGAGCTTGTCTTCGTCAGGGAAATCGCCGGTCTCGTGTTTCGAGTAAACCAGCGCGCCATCGACGTTCACGTCGAAGATGCCGCCGGCTCCCTCGATCAGGAACGCCTCGTCGCCGAACGCTTCTTTGATTTTGGCAGCCAAACTGACCGCTTTGGGCTTGTAGCCTCAGGAAGTGCAGTAGGTAATGGAGATGTCCAACGCCATGTCCTCGCGCTTGGGAAGTAGGGACTAAGGTAACACCAGACGGGCGCCGAAGCGACCTTGAGTGCCGTTGGGCGCGATGGATGCTTGTGGGCGGGTCGGGGGGGCGTCGCAGTGGAATATTGGCAAAAGACGCACGCTACGTGGTGTCGATGTCCGCTTCGCTGGCCTCACCTGCAGGCGGACAATCCTTACTCCATTCATTTGCAAAGGAGTTGGCGATGTACGAACTGACAGACGATCAGGCACTGGAAGCTGGCGGCGGGTTTAGCAGGGTCCCATACCACTACGAGGGTCAGAGGGTGATCTTGCCTAAGGTGGAGATCGAACGCCCGCTTGGACCCGTGGAGTATCCCGGTCCGCCGGAACCCGTACCGGACTTCGGCGGCTGACCGCTGGCTTGGGATATCGGGCTGACCCGCGCTCGATACTAGGAGGGAGCCTTCAGCCGGGGGAGCTTCCCTGACCGCTAGCGCGTAGGGAAGTGCCGGAACTTGCCCCGTTACCGGGGGCGTACTTCCATGCAGGGAGCCGCGAACTCTTCGCGAATCGCGGCTCCCTGCGCGTCGAGGTCGGGAATGGATATCGACTTGGGCACTTCGAGGGCCGCATTGGGATGCGCCGGCATCGAAATGTCACCGGTAGCGCTGGCTATGGTCCAGCGCCTTAGCGCGGGATGGGTCGAGAGATCCGCCAGCGTGTTGACATTGCCATAGGCGATGCGGGCGGCGCGCAACCTTGTTTCGAGATCGCCTCTTGAGTGCACCGCGAAGAACGCGCCGACGATGTCGTCCACCTCTTCACGCCGCGCGACGCGTTCCTTGTTGGTCGCGAACCGCGGGTCCCGCGCCAGTTCCGCGCTGCCCATGACCTGTTCCGCCAGGTCGCGCCACTCGCGATCATTCTGAACGCAGATCACCAGGGTCGTACCGTCACGCGTCTCGAAACCCCCGTAGGGTGCGATGGATGGATGTGCCAGTCCCACGCGGCGCGGCCCGGAGCCCGTGTAGTCGTGCTGCAGCAGCGGTACCGCCATCCAGTCGGCGATGACATCGAACAGCGACAGTTTCACACCCCTGGCAATGCCGGTGCGCTCGCGTTCGAGGAGCGCTTCGGTCACGGCGAGGGCAGCGGACACACCGGTTGCGATATCGCAGATCGATACACCGACGCGGCCATAGTCGCCGGGAGCCCCCGACACGGACACGAGCCCGGATTCGGCTTGTACCAGCAGGTCGTAGGCCTTCATGCCCGCGTAGGTCCCATGTTCCCCGTACCCTGAGATGTCGCAGGTGACCAACCTTGGATAGCGTTCCCGCAGCGCGTCGGACCCCAGACCCGATCTGGCGGCGGCGCCGACGGCCAGGTTCTGAATGAACACATCGGCCTTGGCGAGGATGCGGTGGATGAGAGCCCCGTCCTTCTCGCTTTTGATGTCGACGACGAGGGATTCCTTGCCGCGATTCAGCCAGGCGAAATAGGCGGATTGGCCGTTGGCATTGTCATCGTACTTGCGGGCGAAGTCTCCTTCGGCCCGTTCCAGCTTGATGACGCGTGCTCCCGCGTCGGCCAGGCGACACGACGCCATGGGTCCGGCGACGGCCTGCTCCAGCGCGACGACAAGAAAGCCTGAGAGGGGTTGCGACATGAGTGTCCCTGGTCGTTGCGTCGCCGGATTCAACCCAACGCGGCAGGTGTCAGGTCATTCGCCCTCGGCGGTCACGGGGTCGATCATGCGCTTGACCAGTGTGACCTCGCTGGCCGGGAAGCCGCTCCTTTCGGCGTGCTCCTCGATAAGCGATTCGCCGTCGGCGATATAGATGCAGAAGGTCTTGTCGCCGGCGACGTAGGAGTGCTCCCATTGGATGTTCTTGTTTTCGGCCTTCATGGCCGCCAGCACGCTGTTGGATTTCTGCGACGCTTCACGCAGGGCATCCCGTTCGGCGGACCCGATCTCGGGAATATCTCTCTCGATCACGTATCTCGGCATTTTCGATCTCTCATTCGACACGGACCTCAATCTTCCATCAGTGCTCGATGCCGCGCAATTCCACCGCACATCTCGGCCCGAGGTTCTTCGATAGCGACCTGAGGCATGGGTTTCGGGTGGAAACAATAGATAATTCTCGTTGCTGTGAATTCTCCAATAGATTATTTTGAGCGTGTTCGAGATCGTCTTCAGCAAGGATGCGAGGCAACAGCTTCGCCGGATGCGGACCAACGATGCGAAGCGCATCGTCCAGAAGATCGACCTCCTTGCGGTCGATCCCTTTGCATCCAGTCCAAATGCATCGGCGCTCAAGGGAGGTGGATTTCGCCTGCGCGTTGGCGACTGGCGCATCCTGTACGAGATCGACGGGAGAGCCAACTTGTTGCAAGTCGCCGCGGTACTGCCGCGCGGGAGGGCATACCGATGACGGAGATTCAGACCATTACGCTTGCTGGCGAACGGTACGCTGTCATTCCGTTGGCCGAATACCATGCGCTGCGGACCGCCGCTGACGAAGACGCGCTGGATGCTGCCGTCCTGCGGCGGATTCTCGACGACACCAGTCAGGAGTGGACGCCAGCGGAATTTGTCAAGCGCCTCATTGACGGCGAGCACCCGGTGCGTGTCTGGCGGGAACACCGCCGCATGAGTGGAAAGGAACTCGCTGCCGCGGCTGGCATCGCGAGTTCCTACCTCTCGGCGATCGAGACCGGCAAGAAACCGGGGTCGGTTAACGCCCTGAAGCGAATCGCGACCGCACTCGGCGTGACACTTGACGAACTGGTTTGACCACTTCGTCGCGTGGGCAGCCTACGGAACCAGATATTGTCGAGTCTATTGGACACTATGTATATTGTCGACTAAGATCGACAATATTAAAATTGTAGAGTCAACTCGATACATGGGCGACGATGACCTAATGGACGTCGCGGCCACCTGGAGCTTCTGGGATCGGCCTCCGCCACCGTCGATTCGCCGCGCCGTCAAATTGCCCCGATCTTTGTCGGATCGCACCGCGCTCGTGATCCAGGGCGTCCGCCGCTGCGGAAAATCCACCCTGCTCGCACAATTGATCAGGCGGTATCGGCTGAAAAGAAGGGACTGCCTGTTCGTCAACTTCGAAGATCCCCGACTTGCCGGTTCTCTCAGCCACGAAACTCTCGAGCGGCTGACGCGGGTGTTCGGGGAGTTGCGCGGGGAAGCGGAGACGCTCACGATCTTTCTCGACGAGGTCCAATGGGTGAACGGTTGGGAAAGATGGCTCCGATCAAAGCTCGACAGGCCGGGACGCTACCGATTCGTGGTGAGCGGTTCGAACGCCCATCTTCTGTCCGGTGAACTCTCTTCCGTACTGACAGGAAGGCACATCACCGTCGAACTGTTCCCCTTTGACTTCCCGGAGTTCCGGAGCATGCACCCGGACGGTACTGTCGCCGAGTATCTGCGTCGCGGCGGCTTTCCGGAGCCTGGCAGGCTGTCGGACTTGCCGCTCCAGCGGGAAGATCGACAGGATGGCAGGTGGGCTTGGGCGGGGGTGAAACACGGCGCCCGTCAGGGCGACGGATTTCATGGCACTAACGCCAGCGACTCGGCAGACCTTTTGCTGCGGCAGTACTTCATCGACATTCTGCAACGCGACGTGCGGGAGCGGGTCGGCGCAAGATCGTCTCTGGCCCTCCGGCAGATCGTGCAGATGGTCTTCGAGTCCGCCGGTTCCGAACTGAGTCTGCGCCGGATCGCGGCCGCCAGCGGGGTCGCGGTCGAGACCGTATCGGCCTACCTTGAAGCCTGCGAACAGGCCTATCTCCTGTTCCAGTGTCCCTGGTTTGCGTTCTCGGAGCGCAAGCGGTCCCAGAGAAACCGCAAGTATTATCCGGTCGATACCGCACTGCGGCGTGTTGCGGTCACCCGCACCGGTGCCGATGCGGGCAAGGCGCTCGAATGCGCCACGTTCATCGAACTCAAGAAACGTTACCGGGACGTCTTCTACTGGCGGGGCGCAGGGGAAGTGGACTTCGTGATCAGTACGGGTGAACGGCCCACACCGGTTCAGGTCACCGTAGAGGGAGCGGGGGAACGTCACCTGCGTGCATTGGATGACTTCTACGAAACGTTTCCCCATGCCACGGAAGCCGTGATCGTGACGATGGGAGAATTCCCTGCGATCCTCTCCAGCCTGGACCCCGACGATTGAGCGGGTCCATGGTGAGCGGGACGCGCCTGCCGATCGTGTTGCTGAAACCGGGCGCATCTGTCAATCTCGCGAGTTTCCCGGCGACCCAGGGGCACCGCGTGGCGGAATCAGCGGTAAACATCGAGCGCGTCACGGAATCCGTGGAGGCGTTGAAAGCCGAATTCGATGCGCACCGCTATATCTGCAGCGACCAGATCGCGACCGCCGTCTATCTCGCCTACCACCTGCGCAAGCCTGTACTGATCGAGGGTCCTCCGGGCGTCGGCAAGACTGAACTCGGAAAGACCGCTGCGACCATCTTCGGGTTGTCGCTCATCCGTTTGCAGTGCTACGAGGGACTCGATGAGGCGAAGGCCATCTACGAGTGGAAGTACGGCAAGCAGCTTCTCTATACGCAGGTCCTGAAAGAGACCCTGGAGGAGGTGCTGCAGGGTGCCCGGGGTTTCGCCGAATCGGTGTCGCGCCTGCACGAGTTCGGCGACATCTTTTTCTCCGAAGCGTTCCTCGAGCCGAGACCCCTTCTCAAGGCGTTGCGCGAGGAGGAGGGCTGCGTGCTGCTGATCGACGAGGTCGACAAGTCGGATCACGAATTCGAGTCGCTGCTGCTCGAACTCCTGTCGGACTTCCAGGTGTCGATCCCGGAGATCGGCACCGTGAAGGCGAGGCGCGAGCCACCGATGGTGTTCCTCACCAGCAACAACACCCGCGAGATATCGGACGCACTCAAGAGGCGCTGCATTCACCTCTACATTCCGTTTCCGGACACGGACCTCGAACAGCGCATCATCCACGCGCGCGTTCCGGAGATTCCGCCGAGGCTGCGCCGGCAGCTCGTGACCTTCATCCAGGAGCTGCGGGACCTCGACCTGAAGAAGGTCCCGGCCATCAGCGAGACCATCGACTGGGCGCGAACGCTGCTCCTCCTGCACACCGAGAACCTCGACCCGCAGCTTGTCCGGGATACCTTGAATGTCATCCTCAAGTTCCAGGAGGACATCGACAACGTGGACGTCGAAGTTCCAGTGCTCACGAACAAGGCCGTCAAGAGCTGATCTGGTGGTTGAGGGCGCCCACCAGGGAAGGATCGAGGTGGCGCCATTGCCGGCAGGCGGCCACGCGTCGGCAGACTGATGGACGGTACGCTCACCAGCTTCATCGCGGCGCTTCGCAATGCCGAGGTGCGCGTCTCCACGGCGGAGACACTTGACGCGCTGAGCGCCGTGGAACTGGTCGGCTACGACGACCGGGAGTTGCTGAAAAACACGCTCTCGCTGATGCTTCCGAAGACCGTCGACGAGAAGGAAACCTTCGCCGATACGTTCGATCGGTTCTTCGCTTTCGAGGATGTCGACGGAGCGCTGGATGCGGGCGACGCCGGAGGCGATGGCCAGGGCAACGGCGACGCGGGAACCGGTGCGGGAGGCGGCGAGGGTGCTCCCGGCGCTGGCGCCGGCAACAGGAAATCGAAGAACGCCTTCCTGGCGGCAGCAACGAAAGGGGAAGGAGAGGAGGAACTGGGACACGGCGAAATGGCGTCGCCGCGCTCGTCACTCGGGCAGCTCCTGATGCTGGATAGCCGCGTCGAGCTGACGGTGCGGATGGTCGAGGCGGCCAAGGCCGTGAATCTGGAACAGATCCAGGTGTTCACCCAGAAGGGTCTCTACACGCGCAGGATCATGGACGAAATGGGACTTCCCGGCCTGCAGCGCGAGATCAACGAACTCAGAATGCGTGGCGGGTTGCCGGAACGCCGCCTGTCGCAGGAACTCTCGAAGCGGCGCGAGCGGTTGCGCGAGCAGGTGCGTGACTATGTCGAGCGGCAGTTCCTGCTGCATGCGGACGCCACCGGCCGGCGGCTGCGGGAGGAACTCCTGCGCAAGGTGAAGCTCAGCAACGTCGAACACCGCAACTTCCGCCTGATCCAGGAAATCGTCTTCAAGATGGCCAAGAAGCTGGTGGCCCTGTACTCCCGGCGCAAGAAAGTGTTCCGGCGCGGCCACCTGGACCTGCCGCGGACGCTGCGCGGGAACATGGGCTATGACGGCAACATCTTCGACCTCAAGTGGAAGTCGGTGAAGGTGGACCGGCCCAAGGTGTTCGCCATCTGCGACGTAAGCGGGTCGGTGGCGAACTACGCGCGCTTCATGCTGATGTTCCTCTACAGCCTCGAAGAGGTCATGCCGAGAGTGCGGTCATTCGCCTTCTCTTCCGACCTGGCCGAAGTGACCGAGCTATTCGAGCGCAACGGGATCGAAGACGCCATCGCCAAGACCCTGCGGGACTACGGCGGGGGATCAACGGACTATGGCCAGGCGTTCGAGGACTTCAGGCACAAGTGTCTCGACGATGTTGACAACCGCACCACCATCATCATTCTGGGCGATGCGCGCAACAACTACGGAGATCCCCGCACGGAGATCCTGAAGGAAATGCATGATCGGGCCAAACGGGTCCTGTGGCTGAATCCGGAGCCGAGGGCGACCTGGAATGCCGGGGATGCGGAAATGCGCAGGTACATTGCCTATGTCCACCAGGCCGAGGAATGCAATTCGCTCTTGCATCTTGAACGCATTGTGGGGAATCTTCTCAGGACCGTGCAGTAGCGGACGGGATCGCCGGGGGAGGTGACGGCCATGTCGACCACGAGTTCGGACAGCGCAGGCGCAAGCGGACGGGCCGTTGCCGGTGCCGTGGGCATCGCCGGGGCGCCGACGGACCAGGGCTCCGGCAAGGGCATCGCCTGGCTGGGGGAGGGCAGCCAACTGTTCATCCTCTCGGTGCTCGGCATCGGCGCCTTTGTCCTGCTCATGATGCTGCTCTCCTTTGTGTCCGAAATGTTCGGCGGTGGCGGTGCCGGAGAAGCTGTCGATCCCGGTACGGGGACCATTACGCTCGCGTTGTCTACCGAACCGCCGCAGCTCGACAGCACCCGCGCCACGGACATGGTGAGTGGACAGATACTCGGTCACGTCATGGAAGGACTGGTGCGCTACGACGAGTTCAACCGGATCGTCCCCGGCGTTGCCGAGCGTTGGGAAATCGACGAGTCGGAGGCGGTCTTCCACCTGCGCGACGACAGCCGCTGGAGTGACGGCACGCCGGTCACCGCGCACGATTTCGTCTTCGCGTGGCGCACTGCCGTGGAGCCCGAGACCGCTTCGGAGTATGCCTTCATCCTCTATCCGATAAAGAACGCCCGGGCCGTGAACGAGGGCGATCTGCCGGTAACGGCCCTGGGTGCCACGGCCGTGGACGACCACACCCTCGCAGTGCAGTTGGAGCGGCCCATCGGCTACTTCGACAAGCTTGTCGCGTTTCCCACGTACTATCCGATCAAACAGGACTTCTACGAGGGGCGCGACGGCCGTTACGGCGCGGACCCGGAAGACCTGCTCTACAACGGTCCGTTCGCCATCGAAAGGTGGGTGCATGGCGCCCAACTCCGGATGACGCGCAACGATGAGTACTGGGCTCGAGACCGCATTCACCTGAACGCCATCGACTACGCCTACATCACGTCCGACGTGAATGCGACGCTCAACCTGTTCAAGGACGGCAAGGTCGCCATCGCCAGCCTGGATGCGGAGACGCTGCACGACGCACTGGAGCAGCGATGGAAACTCGAGCGGTTCAACGACGGCTCGGTGTTCTTCATCGAGTTCAATCACCGGCCGGAGCGGCTGACGCACAACCGGAACCTGCGCAAGGCCATCCAGCTCGTCGTCGACCCGGCGGAACTCGTGTACAAGGTCATCAAGCTCCCCGGCAACACGCCGGGAGAGTCGCTCTTCCCGGTGTGGCTGAAGGGAGTAAACGGGTACTTCCGGCAGGAATACCCGGCGCCCGAACATCGTGTCGACATTGCCCGGGCCCACGATTACCTCACGCGCGCCAGGCAGGAACTCGGTCTCGATCCGCTGCCGCCCCTCATCTTCCTCTCCGGGGACAATCCGGCGGCGAACAAGCAGTCGGAGTACTTCCAGGAGGTTTTCGCCTCCAGGCTGGGGCTCGAAGTGAAGATCGACCGGCAGATATTCAAGCAGCGCCTGGCCAAGATGACGGCGGGAGAATTCGACATGGTGCTGGCCGGCTGGGGACCCGACTATGCCGACCCGCTCACGTTCGGCGACCTGTTCGCTTCCTGGAACAAGAATAACCGGGGTGCATACGTGAACCCGGAACTCGACGCCTGGGTGGAGGTCGCCCAGAGTTCGCTTGTTCCGGAGGAGCGGATGCAGGCTTTCGACGAGATCCAGAAGATCATCTACGACGACGCGGTCATCCTGCCCAACTACGAGCGCGGCTCCGTGTTCGTTCGCAATCCGAGGCTCAAGGGCGTCGTGCGCCGCGCCGTGGGCACTGATCCCGACTACACCGGCGCCTACATCGCCGATGGCTGAGCCGCCAGCATGATTCGATATACGGTCATACGGCTGATCCAGGGCGTCATCACGGTCTGGTTCATCGCCACTGCGACTTTCTTCGCCATGCACGCCGTGCCGGGCGATCCGCTCATGAATGACAAGGCCATATCCGAAGAGATTCGGCGGAACCTGGAGGCGCAATACGGCCTCGACAAGCCTCTCCCGGTGCAGTACGTCATCTACATCGGCAACATGCTCAAGGGAGATTTTGGCATCTCCTTCGCGCAGGAGAACCGGAGCGTCAACGACATCATCCGGGAACACTTCCCGGTGTCTGCGATTCTCGGCATCCTGGCCATCACCTTCGCCGGTCTCGGCGGCATCCTGTTCGGCGCGCTGACTGCGCGGTATCGGAACAAGATGCCGGATATCGTGATCATGTTCCTGGTCATTCTCGGCATCTCCGTGCCGAGTTTTGTCTTCGCCGCCCTGGGCCAGTTCGCGCTGGTGAACCTGAACGCGTTCTTCGGCACTTCCATATTGCCGGTGGCGGGGTGGGGGACGCTGTCGCACATGATCGCGCCGTCGCTGGTGCTGGGCCTCGGGACCATGGCGTTCCTGACCCGGCTCATGCGCTCCTCCATGCTTGAAATCGTCAGTTCTGACTACGTGCGGACGGCCAGGTCCAAGGGGCTGCCGACCACCCGGATCTTCCTGCGGCACGAATTGAGGAACGCGATACTGCCGGTGGTGACCGTGCTCGGACCGTCCATTGCGGCCATCACGACGGGCGGTTTCGTGGTTGAACTGGTGTTCGCCATACCGGGGCTCGGACGTTACTTCGTGCAGGCCGTACAACAGCTCGACTACACGGTGATCATGGGGACGACGGTCTTCTACGGCGCCTTCCTGGTGTTCATGGTGATCGTGGTCGATCTGCTTTATGGACTGATCGACCCGAGGGTGAGGCTCGAATGAACACGGCGCTCTCCTTCGCCCCCGTCGTCGCCGAGCGCGATGTGGAAGTCATTTCGCGGCCTTCCCTTTCGTACTGGCGCGATGCCTGGATCCGGCTAAAGGCGAACCGGCGGGCGCTGGTTTCGCTCTATATCGTCATCGCGCTCGGCGTATTCACTGTGTTCGGTCCCCTGTTCGTACCTTCCGCATCGATCCAGGACCTGGACCAGATCTCCTCGCCGCCAGGGGCTGACCGCAGTGCGTTCATCGTCCCACCGTACGTTCCCTGGTCTGGCGTAACGGTGAACGTACGTGATGCACAGGGGCCCCTCGAAGCCCCCGGGTCCATGACTCTCGTCGGCGAGGCCACGACCCAGGCGGTGCGCATGTTCTGGGATCCGGTGCCAGGTGCACACGGTTACCGGGTCTATCGCAACATCGCCCACCCGGCGCCGGACGACGCGTTGGGAATGCCGCTTGCGGACGTGCTGAACCCGTCGCGCGTCAGTTTCGAGGATCGTCTCGACATCAAGCCGGGGGAGTATTTCTACTCGGTCGTGCCGCTCGACATGAACGGCGTGGAGGCGCCGGTCTACACCACTCTGGACGTGCGTGCGATTCGCGTCATCACGGCCGACGAGGCGGTGAAGCGCGGCCTCGCGGAGAGCGTTGCGGATCTCGCCGTCGGCGACGAGGTCAAGCTGAAGCTGCATGTCCTTGGCACGGACTACCTCGGCCGCGACATGCTGTCGCGTCTCATGCACGGCGCCCGGGTGTCGCTCTTCATCGGCATCGTCGCACCGTTTCTCTTCATACTGGTGGGAATCCTCTACGGCAGCGCCGCGGGGTTCGTCGGGGGCCGCGTGGACCAGGTGCTCATGCGTTTCGCCGACTTCGTGGTGGCATTGCCGTTCCTGCTGTTCATGATCCTGTTCCGCATCCTGTTCAAGATCGAGGGCGGCGACAGCGGTATCGCGCCCATGCTGATCGCCATGGTGATCCTGAGCTGGCCGGCGGCGGCGCGGCTGGTGCGCGGGCAGATCCTGCAGATCCGGGAGGAGGGGTACATCAGCGCGTCTCGCCTCCTGGGTGCGAAGACTCCCTACCTGGTGCTGCGGCACATGATTCCCAACACCATGGGCGTGATCCTGGTCACCATCACCTTCGCGGTGCCGAGCGCGATCTTCACCGAGGCGTTCCTGTCGTTCATCGGCATGGGCGTGGCGCCGCCCACGCCGTCCTGGGGCAGCATGTGCAACGAGGGGCTCAAGACCATGCTGACGCATCCCCACGAACTGATCTTCCCGGCGCTCTTCATCAGCATTACGGTGCTGGCGTTCAACCTGTTGGGCGACGGTCTGCGAGACGCGCTCGACGCGCGCATGAGGTCACAGGAATGAATGCGGTGACGGACCGGTTTGCCCCGGTGCTTCTGGATGTACAGGATCTCGAGGTCGAGTTCGATACCTACGGCGGTACCGTGCACGCCGTGCGCGGGGTCTCCTTTGAAGTGCATGCCGGCAAGACCCTCGCCATCGTCGGCGAGTCCGGCTGCGGCAAGTCGGTGACCGTGCAGAGCATCATGGGGCTGATTCCGTCGCCGCCGGGACGCATCGTCGGTGGCACGGCGAAGCTCCGGGGCAAGGAGATCATCGATGGCGTGACCACGGACGGAGAGATCGTGCGGGGTTCCCAGATCGGCATGATCTTCCAGGACCCGATGACCTCCCTCAATCCCACCATGACCATCGGCGACCAGATCGCAGAGACGCTGCAGGTGCATCGCGGGTTCAGCCACTCGCAGGCCTTGAGGCTTGCGGTGGAACTGCTGGAAATGACCCGCATCAACGAGCCGAGTCGACGGGCCCGGCAGTACCCGTTCGAGTTCTCCGGCGGCATGCTGCAACGGTCCATGATCGCGATGGCGATCGCCTGCGGCCCTTCGATACTCATCGCCGACGAACCGACCACGGCCCTCGACGTCACCATACAGTCCCAGATTCTCGACCTGCTGCGCGATCTCCAGCGAGAGAACAACATGGCGATCATCCTCATCACCCACGATCTCGGCGTAGTGGCGCGCATGGCGGACGAAGTGGCGGTCATGTACGCGGGGGAGTTCCTTGAAACCGGGACCGCGGACGACATCTTCTACAGCTCGGCGCATCCCTATACCGTGGGGTTGAGGGCCGCGATGCCAACCAACCGCGACGAATCGGAGCAGGACCTGATGCCGATCGACGGCTCGCCGCCAGACCTGTTCGCGCCGCCGCCGGGATGCGCTTATTTCGCCCGCTGTCCGCACGCCATGGAAGCGTGCCGGAACGATCCCCCGCCCGGGTTTGCGGTGGGGTCGGGACACATGACCCGCTGCTGGCTGCATCACGCCGACTGCTCGCGGCGGATCGATGACCTGCACTACGCTGCGGCCGCGCCACTTGAAGGCAGGGACGCATGACACCGCTGATAGAAGCCGAAGGCCTGACCAAGCACTTTGGCCTGGGTCGCAACCAGACGGTGCACGCGGTGGACGATGTCAGTCTGCACATCGACCAGCGCGAGATCGTCGGGCTCGTCGGCGAGAGCGGCTCGGGGAAGTCCACCTTCGGCAAGACCCTGCTCGGCCTGCTCGACAAGACGGCGGGACAGGTGAAGTACCAGGGAGAGACGCTCCCGCAAAGCTACGGGCCGGGGGATTTCCAGCGTCACGCCCGGACGATGCAGATGATCTTCCAGGATCCGTATTCGTCCCTGAACCCACGCATGACAGTGGGCGAGATCGTTGGCGAAGGCCTGAGATTGCATACCAGCCTCTCCGGCAGGGAAGTGCGCGACCGCGTCGGCGACTGGCTCGAACGCGTCGGACTCAATGCGGCGCACATGGCGCGCTATCCGCACGAGTTCTCGGGCGGGCAGCGCCAGCGCATCGGCATCGCGCGGGCGCTGATCATGAGCCCTGAGTTCGTGGTCTGCGACGAGCCGATCTCGGCATTGGATGTGTCCGTGCAGGCCCAGGTCGTCAACCTGCTCGGGGAACTGAAGGAGTCGATGGGGCTCACGATGCTCTTCATCGCCCACGACCTTTCCATGGTGCGTTACGTGTCGGACAGGATGGCCGTGATGTACCTCGGCTCCCTGATCGAACTTGGGGTATCGAACAACGTGTTCTTCCATCCCAAGCATCCGTATACGCAGATGCTGGTCGGTTCGAACCCCGAGCCGGACCCCGCCACGGAGCGTGGCCGGGGCCGCACGGCGATCCGGGGCGAGATACCGTCGCCGGTCAACATCCAGCCGGGCTGCCGTTTCGCCAACCGGTGTCCCAAGGTGATGGACGTGTGCCGGGGAACGACCCCGGAGCTGAAGAGCGTGGCGGACCCCGAGGGGAAAGAGCCGGACCGCTTGATCGCGTGCCACCTGTATTGAAGCTATAGCGGGGCGGCATGTCGAACGCATACATCCGCCACGGTCTTGGTGCCGTCCGACCGTACCTGTACGGTGACTACGAGTTGCCGGATTTCCTCAAGTCAGTCTTTGGCGCCGAGGAAATCGAGCGGCACGAGGTTCCGGGCAAGCAGCAAGCGCATGTCGAAGTCCGCGTGGGGGACTCGGTAATCATCGTCGAGGCAGGTGGCGTGCCCGTGTACGGTGAATCGCCCACCGCATCCGTTTATGTCTATGTTGAGGATGTGGACGCTGCGTATGTGCGTGCACTGGATGCCGGTGCGGCCGCCATCGAGCCGCCCTCCGACAAGCCCTATGGCGAGCGCAGTTGCGGCGTCCGGGACCCATCGGGCAACACCTGGTGGATATCGCGAGTGTTTACATGACGCGGGACCTGCGCCATTGTTCGTGATGGTCGATCGCTATCGGCGGGATATGCAGGAGGGAGGCGAAGAAGATGGCACATGACATCGTGATACGTGGCGGCGATATCGTGGATGGAACCGGGGCGGAGCCGGTTCCGGGCGATGTGGCCATCGACGATGGAATGATCACGGTGGTCGGGGCGGTGGATGGCAGGGGCAGGCAGGAGATCGACGCGGAGGGACATGTCGTAAGCCCCGGTTTCGTCGACCTGCATACGCACCTCGACGCGCAGATCGGCTGGGAGCCGGCGCTGACGCCCGTCAGTTGGCACGGGGTCACCACCGCGCTGATGGGTAACTGCGGCGTCACGTTCGCGCCCTGCAAGCCGGCCGACCAGGAACTCCTCGCGGGAATGATGGAAACGGTCGAGGACATTCCGAAGCACGCCATTCTCACCGGTCTCCCCTGGACCTGGGAAGACTACGGCGGCTATCTCGATGCCCTCGATGCGCTCGAACCCGGCATCAACGTCGCCGGCATGGTCGGCCATTGCGCCCTGCGCTTCTACGTCATGGGCGAGCGCGCCGTCGAGGAACAGGCGACCGACGCGGAACGCAGGAGAATGGCGGATATCGTGGGCGCATCCATCGATGGCGGAGCCGTCGGTTTCTCCACGAATCGCTACGCACCGCACAAACTTCCCGACGGGCGTTCCATTCCGGGCACCTTCGCGGACCCCGATGAACTCGTCGAGATCGCAAGGGCGGTCGGACCGCGCAATGCACTGATGCAGGCGGTCGGCGCCGACGGTGAAGTCCTGAAATCGTTGGCGGATACCACCGGCGGCCGTGTCCTGTTCAGCTACGGCGGCGCGAACGAACCCGGTGCGGGCAAGCGCCAGTCCGATAACCTTGACCGGTTGTGCGAAGGCCGCGACATCACGGCTATCACGCACGTACGGGGCTCCGGGTTCATATGGAGCCTCCAGTCCCATTTCCCGTTCCGCGGCGAGACCTGGGACGCCCTGCGCAAGAAGGACCTTGCCGCTCGAATCGAGGCCATCAACGACCCTGAAACGGCCGCCAGGCTCGTGGCCGAGGTCAAACCGCCGGCAGGAAAGCCGGACGGCCTCGAGAACGTGTTCTACATGGGGTCCGGGGCAACGCCGGAATACACGGCGTCCCGCGACCGGAGCGTCAGGGCGATGTGCGAGGCGACGGGCGAGAGCTTTGTCGAGGCGTTCATTCGACTCTCCCGCGAGAGCAACGGCAGGGGCCTCTTCACCGTCCGGATCTTCAACACGGACCTCAAGGAGCTGGGTGAACTGATCAGGAACAGGCATTGCTTTCCATGTCTCGGGGACGCGGGTGCCCATGTGTCCCAGATCATGGATGCCGGCTGGCCGAGCTTCGTGATTTCGTACTGGATACGGGAACGCGGCCTCTACAGCCTGGGCGAAGGCATCCGGCGCCTGACATCGGGTCCCGCACGGGTGATCGGCCTTAAGGATCGCGGCACGCTCGCCGAGGGTATGCGGGCCGATGTCAACGTGTTCGACCTGGACTCGGTCAGCGAGCTGCAGCCGGAACTGGTACACGATTTCCCGGGCGGAGCCCCGCGTTTCATCCAGAGGGCGAGGGGCTACAAGGCAACAATTGTCAACGGCCGGATCAACGTCGTCGATGGAGAACACACCGGCATCTGCGCGGGCAAGGTCCTGCGCCACGGCGCCCGGTAACCGTTATTCCCCACACGGCGGCATGAGGTCTTGCCGTCGGTATCGGGCTGCGGGAAGCAGGTGAGAAGGTTCATCGTCGGTCTGCTCTCCCTCGTCGGGAGGTTTTCGCGGCTGGTTCGGAGGCTCTCGGGAAAGACCGAAGAGGACGCCGCTGCCGAGCGGGTCGTGAGCGGCCGGTCATGGGACGAGTTTTGCGACACGTTGAAGGCTGCCGGCGGCGCGCTCAACTTCCCCGGCACGCCCCGTGATGCGTTCAGCCAGGCGGAGGGTTACCGCTATCTCAGCCGGCTGACCCGCGCCGGGCTAATGGCGTTCGTCGAACACGCGGATCCGAAGGCGCCCGTGCTGCACCGCGTCGCCGACGAGATCACGAAACTCGGTGCCGACAATCCGGACAACCACTACCTGACCGCCGCGATTTCGGGCGCCTTCGAGTACAGGATCTCCGGCCGGCGCAACAGCGTGGCCTATCTCAGCTTCGGTACGCAGGCCGGACACTATGGACAGGGCGGCGGGATGCCTCCCACCGGCTACATCGAAGCCGCCGAAATCGACATGGACGAGGACGGCTGTTTCGAACTCCTGTTGAGTTGCGCCCAGAAGGAGAGGAACTGGCTGCCCATGACGGCGGACACCGGCACCCTGATCGTACGCCAGACCTTCCTGGATCGAAATATCGAAGTTCCCGCCCACCTGCAGATCGAACGGATCAACTGCCCGGACGACGAGAGACATCCTTCGCCGCTCACGCCCGGGGCGCTCGACGAAGGCCTCAAGTCCGCGAGCACCCTGGTCGCTGGCGCAGCCCTCCTGTTCGCGAAGTGGGCGCGCGACTTTCAACGTCACAGCAATCGCCTGCCGATGTTCGATCCCGCGGTCTCGAACGCGGCCGGCGGAGATCCGAAAATCGCCTACTACCACAGCCATTGGTCGCTGGTCGCCGACGAAGCGCTGTTGATCGAGGTCACGCCACCGCCGTGCGAATACTGGAACTTCCAGTTGAACAACTACTGGATGGAGTCACTCGACTACCGCTACCACGACATCCACACCAACAAGCACCTCGCGCAATACGAGGCGGATGGATCGGTCCGGCTCGTGGTAGCGCACGAGGACCCCGGACTGCCGAACTGGATCGATACCGCGGGCCACATGTCGGGCACCATGTGCTTTCGCTGGGTGCGCGCGGAATCGCACCCGGAACCCGGCACCCGGGTGTTAAAGCTCGACGAGCTCTCGTCGCTGCGCCGGTAGCGCGGCGCAGGCGATGGGTACGTCGACGGACTACCAGAGACCGTACCGGCCTCTCGCCGTCTCGACGCTGAATGCGGCTGCGCGTCTGACCGGACTTCCGGGTCGTCTCGATGTAGGGGCGATGGTCGCCAGGGCAAAGAGACGCACCGGGCTCACGGACTTTGGCGACGAGTGGTTTCTCGAACCCCTGGCAGTCCTGGTGGACGCCATCAACACGGAGGCGCAACTCACGCCGGTTGGCCAATGGATACAGAAGGCCCGTCTCACGGGGGCGCTGGCAAAGCGCCTGCGGGTCGAGGAACTGCTTCGGCAACACCCGGAGATTCTGGACATCGATCTGCGCAAGATCATCGTCATCGCGAGCTTGCAGCGTACCGGCACAACGACGCTGCATCGCCTGATCGCGGCAGACCCCCGCGCGCGGAAACTGCTCGCATGGGAGGCGCTCGACCCGCTCCCGTCCCCCGCCCGCATGCGGATCAGGCGCGCCCGAATGGCTGAACGCGCCATCGCGTACATGGCGCCGGAGTTCTTCGCCGTGCATCCGATCGAACACTATGCGCCGGAAGAGGACGTGTTGCTGCTCGACCTCTGCTTCATGAGCCAGTCTCCCGAGGCCGTCATGTACGTGCCGAGCTATGCCAACTGGCTCGAAGGCCAGGATCACACGAAGGCCTATGCATACCTGGCCACGCTGTTGAAGGTACTGCACTGGCAACGCCCGGGGGACTTCTGGGTGCTGAAGACCCCGCATCACGCAGAACATCTTGATGTCATCCTGGAAGTCTTTCCGGAAGCGATCGTGGTACAGACGCATCGCGACCCGCAGACGATCGTCCCGTCCTTCTGCAGCATGGTGGCGCATGGGCGGGGGATGTTGAGCGACAGGATCGACACCCGCGAGATCGCCGCGCATTGGACGCGGAAGATGCGTCGGATGATGGAACTGTCCATCGAAGCGCGCAAAGTAGCGCCCAGCCGCTTTGTCGACGTGTCGTACTACGATCTGCTGGCCGATCCCATCGCCGAGTTGCAAAGGATCTACCGGCGTGCGGACATTGCCTTTGACGACGCTGCCGTGCGGGCGGCCGAGAACGCCGCAACGGAAAACGCCCGGCACCGCTACGGGAAGCACGTGTACCGGGTGGACGATTTTGGCCTGACCGGGAAATCTGTCGAGCGGTGTTTTGCCTTCTATCGTCGCGAATACCGGGTGCCCCATGAGCAGAGCTGAGGGCAGAGGCCTCTACGACGGCCTTGGGAACGCAATCGTTACTGCCGTCCGGAATTCGGTCTGCGCAAGGTCCGCGCTGAACCGCGTGCCGGAAAGCGTCCGCATCGACGGCAAGGTGTGCCTCGTGACCGGGGCGAACCGCGGTCTGGGCAAGGCGGTCGCGGTGGAACTCGCGAGGCGCGGCGGACGCGTCATCATGGCCTGCCGCAGCGGCCACCCGGAGGCCGGAGAGGATGTGAAGCTCCAGTCGGCTTCCGATGCGGTGGAGATGATTCCGGTCGATATGTCCGATCTTCGTTCGGTGCATCGGCTTTGCGACGAACTGAAGGAGAAGAACACCGTCATCGACATCGCGGTGCTGAACGCGGGGCTCGCGGCAATGCGCGCGCGCAGGACACCGCAAGGGTTCGAGACCATGTTCGCCGTGCATTTTCTGGCCAACCGAGTGATGGTCGACCGCTGGCTGAACGATGGGCTGCTTCGGCACGGCAGCGAGTATTGCGACCCGGCCCGTATCGTCTTCGTCGCATCAGAAACGCACCGCTCCGCCGGTCCGATCGATTTCGAGTCGCTTGGCGCCTACAGGGATCATCGAGGCGCTAGAGCCGCCCTGGCGCAGTACTGTTCGAGCAAGCTCCACATGTGCACCTACGCGAAGGAACTCTCGCGCCGGCTGAATCCGGCCGGCAGCGAGGCCGTGGCGGTGGCGGTACATGCGCTCTGCCCCGGTGCCATCGCCTCCGGTATAGCGCGGGAAGCGCCGGCGATCCTGAAGCCGATCGTCGGCCCGGTGATGCGGCTGCTGTTCCAGAGTCCAGAAAAGGCCTCGGAACCGGTAATCTACCTCTGCTGCGCCGAGGAGGCGGGCGCAAGGACAGGCATCTACCTGCACATGATGGTGGAGAAACCCATGTCGGCGCTGGCATCGGACGAGGCCAACGGTGCGAAGCTCTGGGAAGCGAGCGCCGAACTCGTCGCAAACCATGCGCGAACGGTCGAGGGCGGCTGAGGCACGACCGTTCGCCCATACCAATCCCTACGCGTACGGCGATGGAACGCCTTCCGGGCGCGTCTTGAAACGCCGGTGCAGCCACAGGTACTGCTCCGGATGTTTGCGAATCTCTGCCTCGATCAGGCTGTTGAGGTGCTTGGCATCCGCTTCGTGGTCACCGGTGGGGTAGTTGTCGATGCGTTGCAGGTAGAGCGACCAGGTGCCCTTTTCGGGGTCACGGAAGTGGCTGAAGAGGATCGGGCGCGCGTCGGTCAGCCGGACCAGCCGGGAGGTGGCAATGGTTGCCGCTGTCTGGCCAAAGAACGGCGCGAACACGGAGTGCCTGATCCCGTAGTCCTGGTCCGGCGCGTACCACAGGAGCCGGCAATCGCGCAGGCTCCGGATCGCGCGGCGAATGTCGTTGCGTTCGATCACGCGGCCACAGAACCGCTTGCGGCCCTTGAGCATCAGGTGTTCGACGGCAGGATTCTTGTTGAGGCGGTACACGGCGTCGAGATCCACCTTCGTCGACAGCAGCGCCGCCCCGAGGTCCAGGGTGAGATAGTGTCCCCCAACGAGCAGGATGCCGCGTCTCTCGGCCTGGGCTTCCCGCAGTACATCCAGCCCATGTATCTCCATGCGCGGCGCCAGGATGTCGATGGGACGGGTCCAGCAATAGGCCATTTCCATCGCCAGCATCCCGACGGACAGAAACGTCTGGCGCACCAGGTTCTCGCGCTCGTGCTCGCCGAGGGCGGGGAAACAGAGACGGATATTGATCTCGGCGATTCGCCGCCTCCGCTTGGCAAGCCGGTAGCCGACATGGCCGATACCCCGCCCAAGCCCGAGCCAGCAGCGCACGGGTAACAGGCAAACCAGGCGGGCAACGCCAATCAGCGCCAAGTACGGCCAGTGCTTGGGGGATCCGTGGAGCTTGCCCATTCGGCGAACTCTATCCAACTTCGTCGGGATGAGTAGGGGTTTTTTGGTTCCTGTTCGCAGCAGGCCAGCGATGCGGGCATGGATTTTGGCGGGAGGGGGCACTAGCATCCGGCGCATGACTCGGGAGCTTCCTCTCGCCACATCGTCCCGCATCGTCGTGGTGGGCGACGTCATGGTGGACCGGTACTGGTATGGGGATGCGCACCGCATCTCCCAGGAGGCGCCTGTACCCGTGGTCGACATCTCGGTCGTGGAAGACCGTCCGGGAGGTGCCGCCAACGTTGCATTGAACGTCGTGGCCATGGGTGCGGAATGTACGCTCGTCTCGGCAGTCGGGACCGACGAAGCTGCCGAGTCGATGCGCGACAAACTCGAAGGTGCGGGAGTCGTCTGCGACTTCGTCGAGGTGGCGGATTGGGAGACCACCCTGAAACTGCGCGTTCTCGGCCAGCGCCAGCAACTCATTCGCCTCGACTTCGAGCGGCCACCGCCCGAGCCCGTTACGGGTCGCGTGCTCAAGTCATTGGAAAGTCACTTGGCTGCCGCAGACACGCTCATCATCGAGGACTACGACAAGGGTGTCGTCGACGCACCGGAAGGGATCGTTGCAGCTGCGAAGAGAGCTGGCGTGGCCGTGGTGGTCGACCCCAAGTTCAAGGACCTGGGCCGCTACGCGGGTGCCGACATCGTCAAGCCGAATCGATCCGAATTCGAACATGTGGCCGGTGCTTGGGCGGATGAAGCGGATCTGGCGAGGCGGGGCGGGGAACTGCTGGATCGCATCGACGGTAGCGCCCTTGTTGTCACACTGGGCGGCGACGGGCTTGCGGTTATCCAACGCGACGGAGCGAGCCATCGCGTGCAGGCAAGCAACGTCGAGATCTACGATGTGACCGGCGCGGGCGATACCGTTGCGGCCGGCCTGGGTGTCGCCGCGAGCCTGGGCTGGAGTGTGCTGGACGGCGCACGGATGGCCAATCTCGCTGCCGGACTCGTGTGCACGCGGATCGGAACAGCGGCGGTGACCGCCGCGGAGATCAATCGCGCCATCGCCAGGCAGCCGGCGATGGAACATGGAGTATTGGAGCGCGACGCGCTCATCGCCGCCGTCGCCACCGCGCGCGCCCGGGGTGACAAGATCGTCTTTACCAACGGCTGCTTCGACATCCTGCACGCTGGTCACGTGGGCTACCTGGCGCAGGCGCGTGGCCTGGGCGACCGGCTTGTCGTGGCGGTCAATGACGACGCGTCCGCTGCGCGGCTCAAGGGCAATGGGCGTCCGGTGAACGACGTGGGAAGCCGTATGCGCGTGCTGGATGGCCTGGCGTCGGTGGATTGGGTGACCCCGTTCTCGGAGGACACACCAGAGGCGTTGTTGTCGGCGCTGCGCCCGGACGTACTTGCCAAGGGCGGCGACTACGCCGAGAGCGAGGTCGTCGGTTCAGACTATGTTCGTGGCTACGGCGGCGCAGTCAAGGTCCTGGGTCTCTTCGAGGACTCTTCAACGACATCCATTATTGATCGGATCAAGTCCGACTGACGCATTTCCTGGAATCGTCCGAGCGTAGGACAGGATCGGCGTTGCGGCGTCACGCTGCGTCAGTACCGTCGCAATGCAGCAGGGCTTGGGGCGCCGGGCGATCCCGTGTGCGGCCACCTATCGGGTCGTCAGGTTGGCCCTCCGGTGAGCGGTGAATCAGCCCATCCAGTCACGCGCTTCGCGGACCGCGTCCTTGATGTCTTCGGACAAGTCGGTTCCGTGCTCGGGCCGCTGGGCGCGCCAGCCGAGATGCACGAGTGAGCGCACGAGCAGGAACATCGGCAACATGGCGACAGCGGAATCCGCCAGGGGACGGACGTCGCGATAACCTTCAACCAGGGCTGCCTGAATGTCGTCGAACCAGTCCTCTCCGTAGTGGCGGTGTATCGCGACGGCGAGTTCGTAGTGATGCCAGCCGAAACCGGCATCGTCGAAGTCGATGACATGCAGGCTCTGTTCGCCGACTACCAGGTTGGCTGTATGCAGGTCCGCGTGTATCAGGCTGAATATCTGGGATCCTTGCCCCAGGCGAGATAGCTCCTCGGCGATCGCTCGACGGGCGCTCCCGATCACCTCCCGTTGTGGGTTGCTCATCTGCGGGAGAGTCCAAAAGTGACCCCAGAATGCGTCATCACCAAGCAGACCATCGATGTCGAGGCGATGCCGTTGAAAACCGGCGGGTACGCTCCAGCAGGAGGACTGGTTGTGAATGGCTGCCGCGATACGGCCAACGTTGCGGAAGTGTCGGGCGACGTCGCTTGGTTTCCGGTGAATGACGTGGTGGAGCAGTTCGCCATCCACCCACTCGAGCATGCCGATGTGCCGCTCGCCTCCCTCGAAGCCAAGCGTGACGTATTCGCGACCCTCGGGGGTCCGCGCTGGCACCGGCACGTCAACCCCGGCCTCGAGCAGGGCATGTGTCCACACGTGTTCGGATTCCAGTTCGGCGAGCGTGTGGTATCCGGGGCGATGAATCCGAAGCAAGTACCGCTTGCCCGGCGTGTCGACGCGGAAGGATGCGTTCTCGCTGATGCCTATTGGGTGCAGGCGGGCTTCTTCGAATTCCCATGCCGCCAGGGCCTTCTCAGCAAGCGCCCGAAGCGCAGGACTGATTTCAGCCATGGAGTTCCCGTAGCGTTTCCGAGAACGCGTCGAGGAAGGCGTCGGCGTTTTCTTTCGAGAATACGAGCGGTGGGCGCAGCTTCAGCACGTTGCGGAGCGACCCGGCGCTGCCGGCGAGAAACCCCTTTTCCCTGAGCCGGTCGACGACGCGTCCGACGCCGTCCCGGTCGGGTGCCCTGGATTCTCGGTCGAGGACCCATTCGACGCCCAGCGCAAGCCCGTGGCCGCGAACATCTCCCATGCGTTCGTGTTCGGCCTGCAGTTGATCGAGACCTGCGCGCAGGTGACCGCCCGCCGTCACGACGTTCTCCAGCGACTTGCGCTCCTCCAGTTCGTCGAGGACCGCCATGCCGACGGCCGCCTGTAGGGGAGATGACGCGAAGGTATTGAAATAACGGGTCTTCTCACGGAACGCGTCGACCAGTTCCGGCCGTGCGAGGACGCCTGCGAGGGGCAGGCCGGCCCCCATCGGTTTTCCCATGGTCACGATGTCGGGAACGAAACCAGATGTCTCGTAGCCCCACCATCTGCCGCTCCGGCAGAACCCCGCCTGGACTTCGTCCGCGATGAACAGGCCACCGGCTGCGCGCACGATTTCGGCGGCACGGGGCATGAAGCCGCGAGGAATGTCCGGTAGTCCCTCGTTGACGAGCAGGGAACAGACGAACATGCCCGCGAAAGGAATGTCGTGGCTCGCGAAATCGGCGATGGCCTCGCGGACGCGTTCGAGGTACAGCTCGGCAAGTTGAGACTCCGAAGCGGCTGGATAGATGGGACGGTAGGTTTGCGGGTACGGAATCGCGCGGATTTCGGGATTGCCTGCCGGATCGCGTCCCGCATTGGACAGCCGCCGGACCTCGGTGCTGTTGCCGTGGTAGCAGGCGTCCGTACAGATGATGCCCTGGCCGTTGGTCGCTGTCCGCGCCATGAGCAGCGCGATCTCGCTCGCTTCGGTGCCGGTGCAGCAGAAGACGGCGCGGGTGAGGGGTTCGGCGTGCAGGTTCGTGAGCCTTTCGGCGTAGTCCAGGATTCCTTCGTGGAGGTATCGGCTGTGGACATTTAGCGAGCCGGCTTGGGTCTGCATCGCCGCCGCCACCCGAGGGTTGCTGTGACCCACGCAAGGCACGTTGTTGTACAGGTCCATGTATTGCTTCCCGGAAGCGTCGTACAGCCAGATGCCGTCGCCGCGGACGACGTGAACAGGTTCCGAGTAGAAGAGCGGCGTTCCCTGGCCGAGCAGGCGCTCGCGTCGGTGGAGGAGGTCACTCGTGGTCATGGGCCTCAGTTGTGCCATTGAGTGGATCGCGGCCAGAGTAAGATCAGAAACGCGGTGGAGCGAATTCGACTACTCGTTGTACAACGGTTCGAACCCGAACAGCCAGGGCGTGTCGGTGTTAACGGACACCTGCACCGCGCGCACCTCCGCCGCCCCGAATACCTCCAGCCGCGTGATGTTCGCGTACCGCGGCAGCTCGAGTTCACCCTATGACTCGATGAACGGACGGTCAACGACGAACTCGTGAGAGTCGCCGTGAACCAGCAAGACCGGCCCGCCATAACGCTCCGCGGCAATTCGGATCTCACGCAGGATGATGCCGTGCGGTCCACGGAACGCCTGGTTGGACTCCCCCCAGAGCATCTCCGCGTGCACGGCGATCACGACGCCCTTGTAGGCGTTCTCGCGCGCAATTCGAAAGCTGTCCCGCAGCCACGCGACATTTGCCGCGTTGCGTTCCTGCGCCTCCAGGAGTGCGTTCCTGTCGTCGTACCGGTAGCCGTTCCCGGAACCCGTCACGTTCATCGTGAAGAACAGGACGCCGCCCTTCTGCCAACGGACGTTTTCCGTGTACTTCGCATAGGGCGAGATGCGGCCTTGAGAGATCAGGGGCATGGGTGTTGCTCCCAGGCTCACCGGTTTGGAAAAGAACACCTTGCGCAGCTGCGCCAGCCGTTCGGCGGGGTCGAATGCGCCGGCCAGCCGATAGTGGCAATCGGTCCACTCGTTGTCGCCCGGGACGTACACGAGCGAATGGTCGAAAAGCCTGAACGTTTCCGCGACCTCCTGGATTTCGTCGTTTCCGCAGTGATCCAGGCCCCACACGTCGCCCACGTGGATGGTGAACGCGGGTTTCGACCGGTTGATGGTCTCGATGAGCGCCTCGTAGATCGGCTGGTCTCGCGCGGCGTCGTAGGCGGTATCCCCCAGGGCGACGAACGTGAAGCGCTCCGCGTGGGAAGACGCGGTGAGAATCAGGCATATGGCACTGGCTAGAAGTCGTTGCATGCGCGATCCCTACTTGTCGAAGGACACCGAATTGATGACGGTGGCCGCACCCTTGTCGAAACCGTCGGCGGCCCTCCCGTCCAGCCCGTGGAAGACCAGCCACTCGTCTTCGCGCGCCACGACCACAACGCGCACGACGGCCGTCAGTCGTTCTCCTGCGGGCAGCACCCAATGGAACTCGACCTCATAGGCGGGCAAGCCGTCCAGTTCGATGTTCTTTTCCGAGACGATGCTTCCTTCCCAACCTTGGGATGCTGCCTCTCGGGCGACCCCAGCGAGGTCCTCTTCGGGGTCACGATCCCGGGCATAGACCGTGACCCGTGCATCGAAAACAGAGCTGAAATCGTAGAAGACCTTTTGCCCCTGTGAGTTGGTGCTACTCGACCAGTGGTACGGATAGCGGAACGTGAAGCCCCGGGCCTCGTCACGGTAGGTTTCCCACTGGACATCCTGGAACTCGGCCAAGGGATCATTGGCGGTGATCGATTGCGCCAATGCCAGTGTCCCGAGACACAGCCAGATCTTCATCTTTCCCTCTCCAGCGAAGGCGCGGAATGATGGAGATCGGTCCGGGGGATGTCAAAGGAATTCGAGTTGGGCGTGGATGTCAGGCCGTGGGTCTACAAGGCATGCCCTTGACGGCGTCCACGCATAAATCGGAGCATGGAACAACGATCCACCCACCGAGGCGAGCGAATGGTCAGTGTTGCAGACGACAACGTCCGCGAAGTTCCCGATGACCCATTGGCGGCCATCGACTATTGCTACGAGCAAGGCTGGACGGACGGCCTGCCGGTCGTGCCGCCGGAAGCGAGCCGCGTCGATGCCATGATGGCCATGGAAGGCAGGCCTCCCGAAACGGTGCTCGCGCGTCACCCCGCGACAGGTCTGGAGCTGACTATTCAGGCTGCGGCGGTCAATGCGGTCATGGCCGGCTGTCTGCCAGAGTACTTTCCGGTCATCGTGGCCGCATTCGAGGCGATGGACCGGGAACCGTTCAACTTCCACGCAAGCTCGGTGAGTACCGGTGGCTCGGGACATTTGCTCATCGTCAGCGGACCCATCGTGGAGGAGATCGGCATGAACGCGGACGCGAACCTCTTCGGTCCTGGAAATCGCGCCAATGCCACCATCGGCCGCACCGTGCGACTCACGCTCCTGAACGTATTCCGCACGATGCCGGGACTGGCCGACAAGTCGACCCAGGGACATCCCGGAAAGTACAGCTTCTGCATTGCGGAGCGGGCGGACAGGAACCCGTGGCCCCCGCTATGCGAAGAACTCGGCTATCCCGAAGGCGTGAGCTCGGTGACGGTGTTCGCGGGAGCCGGCTTCCTGAACGTGGAGAACCACGGCGGCAACACGCCGGAAGCCATCCTGGAGACGATGGCCGACGCCATGGCGAACTACGGTTGCGTCACCACGGGCCAGAGCGTGGTCGTGATTTGTCCGGAACATGTCGAGATCATCGCCCGTGCCGGCTGGACGAAAGCGATGGTGCGCGAGTACCTCTTCGATCACGCGCGGCGGCCGAGGGAAGGCATGGAGCGGATCGGCAAGTTCGTCCTTCGCGAATACGAGCGGCAGGGGAGACAGGACTTTCACCGCGGCCTCGCCCCTGACGACATTCTCGTCACTGTGGGCGGTGGTGACGGGGGCGGCCATTCGGCGTTCATCCCATCCTGGAGCCGGGGCAGGGGCTCCGTCATGCAGAGCCAGCCAATCGGGGTGTGTATCGATTGCTGATCGAGTTCCTCGCACGGACCGGATCATGCAGCCCATTCTCGGCCAGGAGAGGCAGTTCCGCCGTCAGCTCATCCCATGAGGATGCCGATTGCCTGCTCCGAGGCAGAAGCGGCTCTTTGCCTGATCTCGCCTGAAGTACAACTGCCCAGCGGGTGGTCGACGATCGCGAAGGGATAGTCGGGAAGGCCCAGCATCCGGGCCATGTTCTTGGCGGTAACCTCGAACGGTGTCGTACAGAGAACGACTGCCCGCTTGCCGGTCTGCTCGAAGGTGATGCCGTCATGCAAACTGCACGTCGAGCAACTGCCTCAGTCACCGGACGCGGTGATCAGGTAGTCGCACGCCTCTGAGAGATTCTTCAGCGTATCCGCCGGGGCGGGAGCACCGGCGCTGCCTTTCGCCACGATGGGCAGGACGTTGCCGCCGAAACGTGCCTGCAGCATCGAGGCGGTCTCCTCGAGCAGGGCATCCGCATTGAGCTTGGTGTTGGTAAGGAGGCCAATCGTCAGCCCGTCCAGACTGGCGAGCGCCGGGGCCCGTCGGGACTGTCTTGCGGGGGCGGCGACGGTGGGATCGACCAGCTTCATCTGTTCTCCTCGCGTGATTTCGCACGGTCCAAGGGCCATGTTACAGGCGGATTTGCACAGGTGGTATGCTGATTTCGATTCGTCGGCAAGGATGACAACCATCCCGCCATGCCGGCATTGCCGCCGGGCACGGCAGACGATCAGCGTCGACCTGGACGCGTATCCCGCTTTGCTGCCTTAAGGATTTGGATGGAGACGCAGGCTGACTCAGTGACCAAAGCCACGCCACCGCTTGCCGGCGTAAAGATCCTCGACTTCTCCCGCATCATCGCGGGTCCGCTCGCAACCCAACAGCTCGCCGACCTCGGGGCAACCATTATCAAGATCGAGAACCCCGCGACCGGCGACGATGTGCGCGGCCTCGACGAGAACGGGCAGCCGGCGCGCAGCCCCTTCTTCATGGGGTTCAACCGCAACAAGAAGAGCGTCGCCATCGATCTCAAGGACCCGGCCGGCCAGCAGATGGCGCTCGACCTCGCCCGCCAGTGCGATGTCCTGGTGCAGAACTTCCGGCCGGGGGTGATGGACCGGTTCGGACTCGATCACGAACGCGTTATGTCCATCTGTCCGAAACTCATCTACGTGTCGATATCGGCATACGGCGAGCACGGATCCATGAGTGACCGGCCCGGGTACGACCCCGTGCTGCAGGCGGAGTCCGGCATGATGGCCATGACCGGCGAACCCGATGGGCGACCGATGCGGACCGCGTTGTCACTCATCGACACCCTGACCGCGGGACACGCGACCAGTGCCGTGTGCGCGGCGTTGATTGCACGCGAAAAGACCGGCCGGGGCGACTACCTGGATCTCGCGCTGATGGACACCGCGATTGCCGCACTTGGCAACATGGGCATGGCGTGGCTCGGCATGGGCGTCGTGCCGGAGCGCGTGGGGAACAGGCACATCTATGCCACGCCGAACGGACTCTTCCGTACCGCGACGGACCCGATCTACATGGCCATCGCCTCCAATCGGCTGTTTACGCGCTTTTGCGAGAACGTCATCGAGCGACCGGACCTGCCGCGTGACGAGCGGTTCGCCAGGCCTCCCGACCGGCTCAAGAACCGGGAACTGCTCTGGGAGATTCTCGAAGGCGAATTGATGAAACAGCCGGCGGAACACTGGATTCCACGCATGCGCGACCTGCCTGCCGGCCAGGTGCGCACCGTGGACAAGGCGCTGGCCTCGCCGGAGGTCGCCGAACGCGGCATGGTCCGGACACTGGAGGAAGCGGACGGGAACACCATCTCGCTGCTGGCGCCGCCTTTCCGCTACCAGAACACGCCCCTCGCGGAGCCGGAGTCGCCGCCGTACATCGGTGAGCACACCGACGAGGTTCTTGGAGAGTGGTTGGGTATTGAAGATTCGAAGCTGGCGGACCTGCACGAACGTGGCGTGATCCGCTAGCGAACAGGCCATGTCATCCGGCCGCTGTCGTAACGGTTGTGGAAAACCGTTCAGCAATCACCCAATGTATGGCCTGAGACTGCGTCAACCAACTGGTGCGGTGAGTGGGCGAGCGGGAAGAACTAAACCAGGACTGCCCCGACATCAGCTTCGAGGTGCGCGAGATTGGTCGTGCCCACGACAATGCTGGAGACGCCGGGCTGGTCTGCGACGTAAGGTAGTGTTTCCGGTCCGGCCCGTCCGCTGTCCATTGGCTTCTTGATCAGAACGCCGCATCCGCGATCACCCGCCTCTCGGACCACTTCGCGCTGGCTGCGATCCCCGTAGCTCAGCGCTGTCATGATCACATCGCATTGCGCGAGCGCGGCCATGCCACAGGCGACGGTCTTGTGAGAGAAGCCGACGGCGCGGATCGTTCCCGCCCGCTTCAACGTGTTCAGTGTGTCGAGAGCCTCGGCATCCGAGAGGATGGCCATGTCACGGCCGTCGGAGTGCACCAGCGCGATATCGAGATAGTCCGTGCGCAGGCGGCGCAGCGAAGTCTCTACGCTCTTTCGGATCGCCTGCGCGCTGAAGTCGTAGTGGGACTTGCCGTCCTCGTGGATCTCGCCGGCTTTGGTGCAGAGCACCCATCGCTGCCGATTGCCCGCCAGCAACGCACCCAGTCGTGCTTCGCTTTCGCCGTAGGCGGCCGCGGTGTCCAGCAGGTTGATGCCCAGGTCCCAGGCACCGTCGATCAATCGTCGTGCATCGCTCAAGCTGGGCAATTCGAACGGGGCCATGTCGAGCCCGGTATTGCGGCCGAGCTTGACGGTGCCGAGACCGATGAGGGAGACCTCGATGCCGGTCGTACCCAATGGCCTGCGTGGCAGCGTCATGCGAGGGCACGCAGCACCCGATCACCGAGATCGGGCGCGAGGGTCAGCTTGCCGGGCCACGTGACAAGAACGTTTTCGTGGCTTTCGACGAACGCCCCTTCAAGGCGCGGTCCGTCAGGTTCGGCGCGGTCTATCGACAACGTTTCGAAGGTCCGGTTCGACCAGTCGATCCATGGCAGTGCGCGTTGGAGTTCCATCCTGGCAGCTTCAACCTGCTCCGCGTCGTTGCGGTTTACACCGTCCGACGCGAGGGCGCCGCCCAGATAGTGATATTCCGGCAAGGTCGTGACGGTCAGCGCCGGTTCTGTGCGCAGGTCAGAAACGCAGTGGGCGAAGATCGGCTCCGGCTCCGTACTGCGGACCAGCACCTGCTTTAAGGGGCGTCTCTGCATTCGTGTTGGAGCACCCGCGGCGGCGGCGAGACTTTCGTTGCCCGCCCCGGCGGCGAGGATGAACCGATCCGCTTCGACGCGGATGTTCGCGTTCTCGAATGCCGCCACAGTTCTCTGCTCCATGACGAATCCCTCGGGTTGGATCGCCATGGGCAGAATCCGGTCCGTGAGCGGTGCCGCAAGCCTTCGCACCAGCCCGGCAACATCGATCACGAAGTCGTTCAGGCGATACATGGTGCCGGCTTGGCCCGCGAACGTGCCGGGATATTCAGCCGGCGCGAGCCTTGCGACACGGCCGCGCAGGAGTCTGCTGGCGAGAAATCCCGCGAGGCGCGCGCGGAGCTCATCGTGCGACCACAGGTAGTAGCAGTCGGAAGTCACTCCGACGCCTTGCAGGTCAATCTCCCCCTTGCCTTCAAGGCAGGCCCGCCAACGATTCGGCATACCCGACACCGCATCGAAGGCACCAGTCGCAACCCCGCCGAGGGCATATTTGACGCCGCCGTGGATCAGCCCTTGGGAGGCCATTGTCTGCCTGCCGCCGACCTTGCCGGATTCGCAGACAGCCACATCGAGACCGCGGTTCACGAGGAGGTTGGCGAGCCAAAGACCGGCGATGCCCGCGCCGGCTATCGCGATGTCCGCCTTCACGGTGCGCATGGGCGGCTATCCCGACGCGCGGATCACGCGGGCTCGAGGGGCAATGGCGGGCGGTTGAGACCGCGCCGGTGGGCGTTGTGATAGTGGTGCAGCCCCGGCTCGTTGCGGCCGAAGAGGATGTGAGTCTGCACGCCGGAGGCGGCGTTCGCCTGAACCGAGGCCGCCACCCAATAGTCTTCGTTTTCGACCACATGGTTGAAGGCGATGAAGCGCTCCGCGTAACCGTCCGGATTCTCTTCGTAGTACTCCCGGACTTCCGGCGCGACGTAGAAGCTGTGCGCGGTCCGGGATTTCCCGGGGTCGTCGCCATCGGGGAACATGCGCAGCACGTCCACGGCGGACGGGTCGACCAGCAGGATGACGTTGGGATAAATGAAGTAGACGCTCAGCGTCATCCGCCGGAAGGGCCATTCATCCGACTCAATCACCTCGTCGAGGATTTCCATGAATCGGCGTCGCGCGAACACCATGCGGTAGTTCAGACCGAACACGTCGTGGGTTTGCAGGTTGCCGTGAAATTCGGACGTGAGCGAGTTCCGGTGCAAAACGTCGAAGTGATAGTTCTCACCGAACGTGTCGATGGCGAGTTTCCAGTTAATGTCCGCGCGGATCAGTTGTGACGCCCCGTAGGGGTGTTGAGGCAGGTCCCATTGCTCCATGTCGTCCGCGAGCCCGCCAAGTTGGCGGGCGACGTCGATGTCCCCGCCCGGGGTCGGTTTGACCCAAAGCATTCCTGCGAATTCCGCGCACGGGAGTTCGACGAGTCCACGACTGGCCTTGTCGACCGTGCCAAAGGACGACTCGCGGTTTACTGCGATGAGTTGGCCGGTATTGCCGTATGTCCACGCGTGATAGGGGCAGGAAAACCGGACCCCGTCCCCCCGGCCGTCGGCGACCACCTGCATGCCCCGATGGCGGCAGACGTTCGCGAAGGCTCGAAACTCGCCGTCCTCCGCGCGCGTCATGAGGATGGGCAGGCCCGTCTCGCTATCCGCCCAGTAGCTGCCACGCCCGGGCAGGTCCGATGACAGGCCCATGAAAAGCGGCGTTTCCCGAAAAAAGACCTGCTGTTCCTGCGCCAGCAGGTCGGGGCAGGTGAAGTCGGCGACGGGACTCCGGACGATACCGCCGGCGTCTACGGTCTCACCGGTCTCGATGCCGTGCTTGAGGAAGCGAAGCAGCCGCTGTTGTTCCTGGTTGGGCATGACGTCCACGGTCCGCCTTGACTGCCGCTATCTACCATGCCACTAATTTTCCAACAACCTTTCGGGAGAACGGGGCGCTGCGTCCGGGCGCCGGCGCTGGCCTATGGACAGATATCCCTTTTCTGGCCTCAAGGTCCTGGATGTGGCCACGGTCATTGCTGGCCCCGCGGCGGCGGTGATGCTGGCCGACTTCGGCGCCGATGTCATCAAGGTCGAGAAGCCGGTGTCCGGCGACATCATGCGGCAGGTCGGACGCACCACCACCATGCCTGGGGCCGACTCGGATTACATGTGGAACCTGGAGGGGCGCAACAAGCGCGGCATCGTCCTCGACCTGAAGCAGGCGGAGGGCATGGCAGTGCTGCGCAAGCTCATCGCCGGCTGCGATGTCTACATCACCAACATGGCCTTCAGATCGCGCGAATCCCTGGGGTTGACGTACGAGGACCTGCGTCCGCTCAACCCGAGGATGATCTACGCGTCGTTGTCGGCCTACGGCGAGAAGGGCCGGGAACGGGAGGGTCTGGGCTACGACATGGTCGCCTATTGGGCGCGCAGCGGCCTGATGGATCTCATGCACCAGCACGGCGAGCAGCCGACGGAGGGCTTGCCGGGCATGGGCGATCACCCCACGGGCATCGCGCTGTACGCGAGCATCGTCACCGCGCTCCTGCACCGCGAGCGCACGGGTGTTGGCGGCATGGTGCACACTTCGCTGCTCGCCAACGGTTTGTGGTCGGTCTCCGCGATCCCGCAGGGCATCATGTCGGGAGCGGACATCGGTGAGTACCGCGAGAAAAGGCGTGCGCCGCGCGCGCTGGGGCGCGTGTACCAATGCGCGGACGGGCGCTGGCTGCAGTTCAACATGGTCCGCACCGAAGAACTGCTGTTCCTCATGTTTGACGCCATGGACGCCTCGCACGTGCTCTTCGACGAGCGCTTCGCCACCGACCAGGCGAGGACCGAGAACAGGGAGGCGTTCATCGACCTGATCGCGGGGATCATCGAACAGCGTGACTCGGACGAGTGGATGGCGCGGTTCGAGGAGGCCCAAGTGCCGGCCAAAAGGGTGGGTATCGTCGAGGAGCACGCCGACGATCCCCAGTTGTGGGACAACGGCATGATCGTCCCGGCGGAGGACGACGGGTTCGAAGTGCCGTCGGTGGTGAGACCCCCGATCAACATCGCAGACGTTCCCAAGGTGGAGCCGAAGCACCCGCCGAAACTCGGCGAGCACTCGGAGGAAATTCTGCGGGAACTCGGCTACGACGCGGCGTCGATCGACGCCATGCGGGAACGCGGCGTGATCTGACCGGTTGCGACGAGGGAACCCATGACCCAACCCAACATCCTGTTCTTCATGACCGATCAGCAGCGCGCCGACGCCATGGGCTGCAGCGGCGGCTGGCTCAAGACACCGAACCTCGATCGCATCGCCGGCGAGGGTGTGCGTTTCAGTCGGTGCGTCACTACCACGCCGATCTGCGTTCCCGCCCGGGTGACGCTCGCAACGGGCCGGTATCCGCACAATAACGCGGTCTGGAACAACCTCCGGTACACCCTGCCTGAAGACGCCTCGACGTGGATGCGGGTGATCCGCGATCTCGGATACCGGACGAGCCTGTTCGGCAAGACCCATCTGCATCCTCACGGGGACGTCGATCTGCGTGAGCGCGAATACCTGCTGCACGCCTACGGCCTCGACGATGTGAACGAGATCGGCGGGCCCCGGGCGAGCGCCAGGATAGGCAGCCACATGACCGCAATGTGGGAGGAGAAGGGTGTGTGGGAAGCCTATCGCGCAGACTTCCAGGAGCGTTTCGACAACAAGCCGCACGTGGTTCGGCCGTCCGTGCTGCCGCTGGAACTCTACTACGACGTCTATGTCGGCCAGTGCGCAAAGCGCTACCTCGAGGAATACGACCGCGAGGAGCCCTGGTTCTGCTGGGTGAGTTTCGGCGGTCCCCACGAACCCTGGGACACGCCGGAACCGTACGCCAGCATGTACGAACCGGACGCGATGCCGGAGCCGATCCCGCGCGCACCGGACGATCACGACCGTCCCCGCGGCTGGCTCGACGAGTTCATGGAGCATCGCTCGCCGAAACTCGATCCGGGCGACGAAGCGGCGATGCGAGCCAACTACGCCGGCAACGTGACGCTCATCGATCACCAGATCGGGGAAGTCCTGGAGGTGGTGGAAAAGCGCGGTGAACTGGATCGTACCGTGATCGCGTTCACTTCGGACCACGGAGAAATGAACGGCGACTGGGGCCTGATCTACAAGCAGAACTTCCTGGGCGGCGCCGTCAGCGTGCCGCTGATCGTGCGCACCCCGGAAATGGCGTCAAGCGGTGGACGCGTGAACGACTCACCGGCGGAGAACTGCGACGTGGGTCCAACACTGGTGGAACTTGCCGGCGGGGAAATGGAGTATCAGCAGTTCGCGAAGTCACTGGTCCCCGCCATGAACGGGTCGACCGCCCCGTATCGTGAAGACGCGATCTCGGAGATCCAAGGGGAGATCATGCTGGCCAATGCGGAGTGGAAGGCCGCCATCAATAAGGAGGGACGCGTCTACCTGCTGTTCGACCTGGAGAACGATCCAGACGAGACGCGCAATCTCGCGGGACTGGACGACTACCGCGACGTGGAGGACGGCCTACGGCTGCGGATGCTGGAGCGCATCGCCCAGAGCCAGCTCAACCTGCCCTGACGGACCTGCAAACCACGTTGGTTCGTATTGATGCTGGATACGTTAGTCGCAGTTGACGGGCGAGCGTCTACACGACGAGGAGGTCGAGCGCTTTTGTCAACCCTACAATCGCCGCAGCGGCCACGCCGACGTATCTGAGACACTTGGTGGTCAGTTTCTCAAGCTCGGCTTCCAGACGTAGTTCGATTGTCTCGACCGCTTGCTTGAGTTCCTCCTTTGTGGCGAGGTTTGCGATCGTGTCTCTCAGTTCCTTCTTGGTGGCGAGGTTGGTGATCGCATCCCTTAGTTCTTCCCTGGTCGCGAGCTTCTCGATGTCGGTCTTGGTGGCGACGTTCTCGTTGACAGCTCCATGGATCTGATCGACGACGGCTTCGGCCTGGGCGTCGTCGAAACCCGCGCTGCACAGCTCCTTGACGGCTTTGTGTGTATCGAAAGCGGGCATTGCCATTGTTCCTGCCGAAGTGGCCATTCGAGCGTTGATCTCGACGGGGATTCTAAGAAATCCCCACGCTTGCGTCATGCGGCGAAAACCCTCGAAACACGTGAGCCTCGGGCGACGTACCGATGCGGAGATTAGACATCATCGCGTAGGGGCAGGAGTGATGTCCCGGTTAAGTCGAGAGCAATTGCCCGAAGGAGACGTCCAGCGCCCTTATAGCAGCTTTAGTAAGACAACGACCAACACGGCCGCCATGCAAGAGTCCCTGATGCATTGGTTGGTGAACCTTTCCAGACCGATGGCGATGCTCGTTTCGAGTCTCTCGAATGCTTGGTCGACACTGTCTCCGGTTTCGAGTGTCTCGGATGCGTCTGGGGATTCTGCACCGGCCACCGAGGCGTCAATTTCTGTCCTTGTCATCAATTCTCACCTGCTCCGCAGGCGACCTCAGCCGCACGCCTGGATCAGCGCCCTGATGTACCCGAATATGAAGGCTTCCTCGACCTGCCCGCGTCCGCGGCCGGGAACATGGTCGGGCACGACGATACCGTCGAAGCCCACCTCCGCCAGCGCCCGTACGATCGCCGGTAGATCGAGATAGCCGTTGTCGGGAAACGTCTCGTGAAACCGTGGCAGCGGCCCCGAGGTGTTGCGAAGGTGGACCTGGTGGATGTGGCCGGTGGGGCCGAATTCGCGGATGGCCGCGATGATGTCCTCACCCTCGCCGGTGGGCCCCGGCATTTCGGACCAAGTGCCGACGCAGAACAGGATGCCCGCGTAGTTATCGCCGCCGGTGCGCTTGATGGAGTCGCGATAAGCGTCCGTGCTGCGGAAGATGCGCGCCACACCCTGGTGGGTCAGGGGCGGGTCGTTCGGATGCAACTGCAGCTTTACGCCTGCCTCCCTTGCGACTGGCAGCACGCGCTCCATGAAGTAATCGAAGTTGGCCCACATCGTGTCGTCGTCGTACTGCGTGTCGTAGGCGTCGGGCAGCGCCAGCGCCTCGCTGGCGACGAGTTCGCGGGTTCTCACGCCGCGGGTCGTGGTCATGCCCGACATGTAGGCGCCGCCGGTGTGCCAGGCGTAGGTGGTGTACTGAATGCCGAGACGGCCGAGGTCGGCCAGGAATTCGTTGAAGCGGTCGATCGTCGCGTCGCGGCCGGGCAGCCCCAGGGTGAACTCTTTCGACGAGTAGAGATCGTCCAGCATGATCTCGTGCAGTTCGAATCCCGCGTCCGTCACCTTGTCCCGGATGTCCCTCAGCGTCTCGTACGTCGCGTCACTGGTCGGAAGACGCGCCTCCATGGTTTCCACGCCCATCTTGCGCAGGTAGGCGAAGTGGTCGTCGTTGAGGTCTTGGGGCCGCTGGTGACTAATGCCGAGTTTCATTTAGGCATGCCTCGTTTGTTGCGTTGGATTGCGATTCAAGTATCCCGAATTACGGAAACCGTTGCACACGACTATCTTTCGGCCGATCAACCGTTATGCTCTCCATCGGTATTTCATGAAGGAGTCCGGGATGCTCGCGCAGGGACTGACACCCATACTCAACGTTTCCGACATTCGTGCCAGCTTCGAGTGGTTCGAGAAGCTCGGATGGACCAAGGGCTGGGAATGGGGCGATCCACCCGGGTTCGGCGGCGTCTGCTCGGGGAACTGCGAGATCTTCCTTTGCCAGGACGCGCAAGGCGGCCGGGGACGCGGCCCGTCGCCGCGCACATTCGGTCCCGACGGCGACGAGAACGGGGACCAGGGGGTCTGGATGTCTATCTGGGTCGACGATGTCGACGCCATCCACCAACACTGCCTGGAGCAGGGTCTTGACGTGACCTGGCCTCCCGAGGACATGCCGTGGGGCGTTCGCGAGATGCACGTGCGCCATCCCGACGGCCACGTGTTCAGGGTAGGTCGGGGCCTGGAGGAGTAGCCGGTTCGCGGTAGGCGTTCGCGATAAGTTCGTAGGACTTCACGCGGTCGTCGAACGACGGCGTGATCGTCAGCACGATAACCTCGTCGGCCTGGGTTTCTTCCACGAGGGCATCGATCTCCGCCTTCACCTCTGCGCCGCTGCCGATGATCTGCCGGGAACGCCTGCTGCGCAGTTGCTCCATCTCTTCGTCGCTGAACGGCGCGGCGGCGGCTTCTTCCAGTGTCGGCGGGGGCCCGCGGATTCCCCGGTCGCGGCGGATGCGCTGGATCTCGCGCATGCGGCGGAAAAGGTCGGCGCGTTCGGGGTCTTCCGTTGCGATGGCGAAGACGCCGATGGAGGAATACGGGGCCGAAAGGTGTTCGCCCTGGAACTCGTCACGATAGCGCTGCATGGCGGCGACAGTCGGCTGTGGCGCGATGAAGTGGGCAAAGGAGAACGCGAGACCGAATCGCCCGGCGTAGACGGCGCTGTCGAGGCTTGACCCGAGCATCCAGATGTCCGGCGTGGTCTGTGCGTTCGGCGTCGCGCGAAGGCGCTCGAACGCCTCCGTGAACGGCTTTTCGCCGGAGACGAATGCGACCAGGTCCTTGACTTTCGCTGGGTAGTACTCGATGCCGAGAGGATTGCCGTACGCGAGCGCGGCGGCGGTGAGGCCGTCGCTTCCGGGCGCCCGGCCCACGCCCAGATCTATTCTTCCGGGATACATGAGTTCCAGCATGCGGAAGTTCTCGGCGACCTTGAACGGCGAATAGTGCGGCAGCATCACCCCGCCGGAGCCGATGCGAATGCGGTCGGTCTCGCGTGCCACGCGGGTGATGAGGATCTCCGGGGTCGAACTCGCCAGCGTACTCGAAGCGTGGTGCTCGGCGATCCAGTACCGGTGATAGCCGAAGGCTTCGCACTCCTGGGCGAGCCGGATGGTGTTGTCCACCGCCGTGCGCGCATCCTCCCCGCGGGCGATCGGCGATTGATCCAGCACTCCCAACTTCATGCGGCGACAGTGTACATTCGTACCACAGCGCAGGTTGCGCGGGAGGACCCGAATGCTGTCGTCTGAAGATAACGCGCGTTTGACCCGGACCGGGCCGGACACGCCCATGGGCAACGTGTTCCGCGCGTACTGGATGCCCGCGCTCCTGTCCAGCGAGTTGCCGGAACCCGACTGTCCGCCGAAACGCGTCAGGCTCCTCGGCGAGGACTTCGTCGCCTTTCGCGACACCCGTGGCCGCGTCGGCATCGTCGAACCGGTCTGCCCGCATCGCGGCGCGAACCTCTTCTTCGGGCGCGTTGCCGATTGCGGCATCCGCTGCAGCTATCACGGCTGGAAGTTCGACCACCGGGGCAACTGCCTCGAAATGCCCACGCTCACGCCGGAAGCTGAGGAGCGTGTCAGGCCGAGGGCAGCGATTCGGGCGCTCGAGGCCCGGGAGTCGGGGGACGTCATTTGGGCATACATGGGAGACGGTCCCGCCCCCGAACTGCCCCGGTTCGAGTTCGCCGAGGTGCCGCCGGAACACCGGTTCGTGTCGAAGAAGCTGCAGCAGTGCAACTGGGCGCAGGCGTGCGAGGGCGGCCTCGACACTGCGCACTTCTCGTACCTGCACGCGGGCATCCGGGACGGCGAGAGAGTGGGTTTGCATGAAGTCTCACCGCAGCGGCCCCGCTCGGACGGTGAAAACGAACCGCCGTCCATGGCCCGCTTCCGCTGGCTGATCGAGGACGGACGCCCGCAGTTCACCGTGCTCGAACACGATGCCGGGCTGCTGCTTTGCGCTTCACGCGAGGCAGACGGCGACCAACTCTACTGGCGAATGACCCAGTTCCTCATGCCCAACCACTCGCTCGCGCCGGGCAACTTCCCGGACGAGAACAATCTCGGCAACACCTGGGTCCCGATCGACGACGAATCGTGCTGGATCTTCTGCTATTGCTGGAACCCCGACCGGCCGTTGACCGAGAAGGAGACCGAGCGATTGAGTCGCGGCTGGGGCGTCTTCCCCGAGATGGAGGCGGACTACGTGCCCGTACGGCGGCGCGAGAACGACTACCTGGTCGACCGCACGTTGCAGCGCGAATCGAGCTTCACCGGAATCCGGGGCATCTCGGAACAGGACCAGGCTATCGCCGACAGCCAGGGACTGATCGCGGATCGCACCCGGGAACTGCTCGGCCAGACGGATCTCGGGGTTGTGAAGTTTCGGAATATGGTCCTGGCTGCGGCATCCGGCGTAGGGGAAGGCAAGACACCCAAGGGAGCGGATTGTCCGGACGCCTACCTAGTGCGTTCCGGCGACATCGTCGCCCCGGCGGACACAGAGATCCTCGATGTCGTCGAATCGCGTTTCGGGACGATGTCCGGCGTCGCTCTCTAGGACGAGTTCGGGACCGGCAGGACCCCAAGTCGAACGAAGGAGTCGACGGTCGCTTTCAGCGACTCGTTGATCGAATACGGTTTGAGGCCAAGTTCGCGCATTGCGAGCGTGCAATAGGAACGTGGCTTGTCGAAGGTCGGCTCCTTCGGCCTGTCGCCGTCCATCTCTTCACCGCCGATGTTCTGAAACCTTGGAAACAGTTCCTTCAGCCTCGCCTGCAGTTGCCAGGTGAAGAGTTCGCCCGACCGGTCGCTCGCCGCAAGGATGTAACGCGAACCGTTTCGTGCCACGGTACTTTCGGCGCACAGTCGGTGCGCCCTCCCGACGTCGCGCACGTCGACGTTGTTCCAGAGCATTCTGCCCCCCGGGGTCAGGGTGAAGGGTTCGCCCTGAAGCATCCGCCGGATCCAGACGTGCCAGCCGCCTTCGTCGTGGTTGGCGCACATCACGGGGCCGATGACGTCGAGCGGCAGGATCGACATCGACTCGAAGCGCCCGTCCTGTTCCGCCGCCCTGTAGATCAACTGCTCGGCCCGCGCCTTGCCGTAGGCGTAGGCGGCATGCCGGTTATTGGGGATGTCCTCTTCCGACCAGCCGGGCGGCCGGTCTTCGATGTTGTCGGTGCACCAGTCTTTCTCGGTGTAGATGTAGCCTTCTTCGGCTGGGTGCGATACCGCCGAGAACGAGCTCGTCAAGACCAGGCGCCGGACCGTGCCGGCCCTTCGCACCGACTCGATGACGTGATCCACGACGGTGAAACAGCCGTCGTACACCTCCTGCGGCGTCGCCTGGTGACGCGTGAGAACGGCCCCCGCGTGCATGACGGCGCAGCATCCCTCGAAGGCGGCGTCGTAACTGCCGCGCTTCAGGAGGTCGGCGGTGAACAGCGTATTGCTCCCGGGAAGGCCTTGATGGTTCATGGCGAGGAGATGATCGACCTTGTCCGGTCTGCCGGGATCCCGAACGCACGAATGGACCCGGTAGCCCTGTTCCACGAGTTCGCGGACGATCCACGACCCGACGTATCCGCTGGCGCCGGTGACGGCGACTGGGCCGTCGGCCGGCGATACGGCCAGGGGGCGCGATGAGTTGCTGTCGGTCATTGTCGGCGGCGGACTCGAGGGTGTTGTCCCCCATGATACGAGAGAGGCTGCGCGAACGTTCAAAGTACCGTGCAGCGATGTGATCGCTTTGACAACGGCGGCGTGTACCCATTAACTGTGCGCTTTCCGCCCGCAGGAGATTGATGATGCGCTTTGGTTACTGGCCCAGCCCGTGGCTGCCGTTCAACGAGATGGTCGAGCTTTGTACGCACGCGGAGGCGACGGGCTGGGATGGCCTCTGGGTCGCGGATCACTTCATGGCGGCGGGCGCGAACACCGACATGCCGTTCCCCGAAGCCTGGATGACGCTGTCGGCCCTTGCCGCCCGCGTCCCGCGGGTGCGCGTCGGCACCATGGTCACCGGCAATACCTATCGCAATCCGGCGGTCCTGGCGAAGATGGCGGCGACGCTGGATCACATCTCCGGCGGGCGCGTGGTGCTGGGGCTCGGTTCCGGATGGCAGGAGAACGAACACCGCCAGTACGGCATCGAGTTCGACACGATACCTGGCCGACTGCGGCGACTGGACGAGGCGTGCCAGGTCATCAAGGCGTTGTATACGCAAAAGACGAGCAACTTTTCGGGCCGTTACTATCAGCTCACCGACGCGACGCTGGAGCCGAAGCCCGTGCAGGACCCACTGCCGCTCCTCATCGGCGGCGGCGGAGAGAAGGTCACGCTCAAGATCACGGCCAAGTATGCCGACGAGTGGAACCATTGGGGCAACGTGGCAATGATGGAATACAAGGGTGCGATCCTGGACGCGCACTGCGCGGATGTCGGACGCAACCCGGCGGACATCGAGCGTACGGCTGCGGTGTTGATGTTCCTGGACACCACCAACGCGAAGGTGGAGGCGCGTTTGAAGGCCCACCCCGCGGGTCGTCAACCGCTCGGACCGCCGGGCCGCGCGATCGCGGGTACGCCTGCCGAGATGAGAGATATCGTCGCGCAGTACGAAGAGATCGGCGTTACCGAGATCGTCGTGACGGATGCCGTATTCGGGGAGGGCGACGAGAAGATCGCCACCATGGATCTGCTCATGCGCGAGGTGGCGGGGCGCGGATGAAGTCGCGTCGGCGAACCGGGTAAACCCGAGACGGACAGGAGGAGGAAACCATGGCGGCGCCGGATCTGATCAAGACCATCGACGAGTTTGAAGCCGAGTACAGGAAGGGAATCGGGGAGGTTCTCCCCCACCACCCGACCAAGGAGGCCAGTCTCGACAACATCCGCAACTTCTGCGAAGGCATCGGCGATTACAACCCACTCTGGCAGGACGAGGAGCATGCAGGAAACAGCCGTTTCGGCATGATCACCGCGCCCCCGAGCTTCCTCTACAGCGTTGCCCTCGGCGTCATTGCCGGGGAGACGGGCGCCATCGACCGCGCCCGGGTATCGACACAGTACCTGCCGGTGAACTACGCCGGTGTCGAGATCGACTTCGTTCGACCGGTCTGGTTGGGGGACCGCATCACCGTCACTGAGAAAGTCGGTGAGACGATCAGAAAGACCAGCAGCCGCATCGGCGCAATCAACTTCAACACCGGTCACGTGATATATACCAACCATCGCCACGAGACGGTGGCGACGTTCAAGACCCTGATGGCGCGATACGAGAACACCGGCGGCACGCTTCAATATGACCGCAATCCGAAGGGCGGCGATCCCGACAGCGTGTATGAAGCGGCGGATCCGCTCGTGTGGGAACGGGAGCGGCGCGGTGCCGAGCCGCGGTATTGGGAGGATGTCGCAGAGGGCGACGCGTTGGATACCCTGAGGAAGGGAACCTACTCGGTGTCGGAACTGTTCCTCTTCACCCACGGCGTGCTCGGCCTGCGTCGCAGCACCCGGGACCGCCTCGACGCAGAGGGATCCGGGGAACTCGGCGGCGGTGGCCGGTTCGACCTGGAGCACGCCCAGAAGCGGCGCAACATGCCGGGCCAGTTCGATTTCGGACCCCAGCGCGTCTGCTGGCTTACCCAGATCGTCACGGACTGGATGGGGGACGACGGAACGTTGAAGAAGCTCAACGCGTCGGTGCGCCATCCCAACATTGTCGGCGACACGAATACGCTGACGGGCTCAGTGGTGAGAAAGTCCGTCGTCGATGGTGAGCACCTGGTCGAAGTGCAGATGCAGAACAGCAACCAATCGGGTCTTACAACCGCGTTCGGCTCAGCCATCGTCGCGCTGCCGACGCGAAGCTAGCGCTAGCCGCTGGCTCGCCGCGCGTCGATCTCGTCCAGGATATCGAGCGTGTGCAGGGATTCCTGCTTGTCGTATTGCGGACACTGCCGCAGGCCGGCGGCCAGGCAGCGGTGCACCGCCTCGGCCTGGTACAGAAATCCCTGCTGGTTCGGATAGGCCAGATCGGGGAGGCTCACCGCCGCCGGCAACGGGTACTCGAAACGCTGCGCCGGGGCGGGGACATTGGCGGTCATGTAACGCGACGGAACGGTTCCGGGAGGAGGTATGCGGACGGTGATCGTCGTTGGCGCATGCGCTGGCTGTTCCAGCGTGATGCGGCCCTCGCGACCGATGATCTCGGTTGTTTCCACGAATTCGGATGGCATCGAGGGAAACGTCAGCACCGCGCACTTGTCGGGACCGTACTCGACGATGGCGCCGCCGGGTCTCAGGCCCGCGACGGTGACTGCCGTCGGCGTCGCATCGGAACCAAAGGCCAACGGGGCGGCCTGGACAGTGTAGATCGTACCGCCGAAATCGGATTGCACGAGTACGACTTCGCCGATGGCGCCCGCCTCGATCAACGTTCGCGCATGCTCCACGGCGGGAAAGAAACGCGTCCAGACGGCATCCTGCAGCATGACGCCACGCGCTTCCGCTGCGGCGTACATGGCTCGGGCGTCAGCCGCGGTCTCGGCCAGGTTCTTTTCGCACAACACGTGCTTGCCGGCCTCGATGGCGAGAATGGCGTGCTCTTTGTGCAGCCGGTCGATGGTGCCGACGTAGACGATATCGACGTCGGGTGACTCGACCATCTCGGCGTAGCTGCCGTAGGCGGAAGGGATACCGAACCTTGCGGCGAACTCCCGCGCGCGATCCACGGAACGCGCGGCGACGGCAGTGACCGTGGCGCCGGCGCACGCATGCAGGCACGGGACCCATTGCGCCGAAATCCTGCCGGCGCCGAGGATGCCCCAGCGCAGCGGGAACGCGACATCCGCGGGATCGGTAATGCCGAGACGGACATCTCTGGGTGTCGATGGGGGCAACGTGGAATTTGGCGCCATGGATTCATGACCTGTGATCGGATGGAGGTCGCATCATACGACGAGCCAAAGCGATGGCTCATCGCACAACGCATTTGCGCGTGTATGATCGAGCCATGGCTCGCGTCAGCGATCTCCAGTTGAACCAGGTGGTTCAGATTGGCCATCTCGCACAGGAGTGCGTGGCCGAACGGGACTTCGCGGCCATCATGACCCGCGAATTGATGTATCTGCTCGGGTCCTCATCGGGCGTGTTCATCGAGTTCGACCCTGGCTCCCCCCAGTTGAAGCTGCTGGAAGGCACGTCGTACCAGGTCGATCACAGCAACATGAAGAAATACCTGGACTATTACCAGCACCTGGATCCGGCGCTGGCCCGCTACAAGCGGTTGTCCCATGTGCACGAGTTGCCCAGCGTCTCCACGGACCAGGTCATCGAGTCCGACAGCTCTTACCGGGAGTGCGAGTTCTACCAGGACTTCCTGCGCCCGACCGGCGTCCATTCGGCGATGATCTTCGGCATCAATATTGAAGGCCAGCCGTTCGGACTGGTTGGAATGCACCGCACGGAACCATTGGGGCATTACAGCGAAACGGATCACCGGCTTGCGCAACTGCTGATTCCCTACCTGAGCATTGCGCTGCGGTTCCGCTACAGCAGACGGCAGCAGGAAAAGCGTGACGATGTTGTGACCAATCTCCTGCGCCTGCGGGGGATTCGTGGCTACCTGATGCTGGACAAGGACTTCCTGCTGCGCGATGTAGTCGGTGAATTCGAGGATGCCGATCTGATCGCGCCGTACGCCGATCTGCAGGGTCTGCGTGGGTGCTCCGTCTATCACCTCCTCTCCGAGCAGGTCCGCACAAGCCTCGTGCGAGCACGTGAGGGCCGGGGCAGGGAAGTCGCGATTCTCCTCGACAGACACGGGAACACCCGGAATTCACACCGTGTCGAGGTGGTAAAGCATGCGGACGGGACCAGGCATTACGTGCTCATCGCCCTGGACCAGAGCTACGCCGGCATTTCGGATGGCCGCGCGCGCGAGTTGTCGCTGTCACCCCGGCAGACCCAGATCGTGAAGCTGGTGGCCCTGGGTATGACCAATGCCCAGATCTCCGGGTCCCTGGGATTGCAGGTGAAGACGGTCGAGAACTACCTGACGTCCATCTTTCAGAAAACCGGGACCTCCAATCGAACGGAACTGGTTGCCGTTCTCTCCAACTAGACATAATGTTTTGACCTGCCCGTCCTCAAGAGCGTGGATTATCTTGGGGC
>JAPPGA010000069.1 GCA_028821515.1 Gammaproteobacteria bacterium
CCTCATCGACCGTATCGCGGTCGAATCCCGTCACTCATGCAACATGCGGGCTAGGCGCCCGCGCCGTAGAACGGCACATAGTGCCGATCAAGGCGCAGGATCCGGGACGGGCGGGATGGGCGAATTAGAGGGCTTGGGCGGGGGTGAAACACGGCGTGCCCGAAGGGCCGACGGGTTTCATGGCGCTAGATTTGCTCGACTGCGGCGGCCTTGCCCGTCTCCGCGGACTCGTATAGCGCGAGGATCGCCGCCATGTTGCGCAGCGCGTCGTCCGGCGGAAACTCGGGCTCCTTGCCCGTGAGTACGCACTCCGAGAACTCGTCGAGCTGCACCTCGAAGCGATTGCTGCTGGTCATCGGCATGATTTGCGGCTCGTCGTCACCCCGCGTGATGGTCACGGGCGCCGTCTCCCTGAAGGCGCCGTTCACGGAAATCGTGCCCTGGGTTCCGACCGCGTCGAACACGATCCGCCGCGGGCCGTCGAAACTGCACCAGATGTGGCCGACCGCGTCGTTCGGGAAACGCAACAGGCCGCTCAGCGTAGTGTCGACTTCTACACCGCTGCGCTTGCGGTCGAATGCCATTGCCGACACGGGTTCCATGCCCATGGCGTAGCGCACTGCGTACACGGCGTAGCACCCGACATCCATCAGGCTGCCCCCCGCCAAGGGCTTGCTGAGGCGAATGTCGTCAGGTCTGTTCATCCTGAAGGCAAGACTGGACTCGAGGTAGGTGACCTCGCCGATCTCGCCAATTGCGATGAGGTGGCGCACGGTTCGACTTTGCTGGGTCCAGCGCGGCGTGAACGCCTCGACCAGCACCACGTTGTTCGCTTCTGCGGCGGCCTTCATCTCTCGGGCTTCCGCCATGGTCGCTGAGAGAGGCTTTTCGCACAGGATGTGCTTGCCCGCTTCGGCTGCCTTGATCGTCCACTCGTGGTGCATGGAGTTCGGCAGTGTGTTGATGACGGCGTCGATCTCGTCGCTCTCGATCATCTCCTGGTAGCTGCCGAAGGCCAATGGAATGCCGTGCTCCTGTGCCGCCGCCCGGGCGGTCTCGAGGTTGCGGCTGCTGACGGCAACGATCTCGGAGTGGAGCGAGTCGTTGGCGGCGGGTACGTGGGCTGAGAACCCGATTCGCGCCGTGCTGATGAGTCCGTATCTGACCGTGTCTGGCATCTCTTCGTTCTCCCTGGTGCTGTCTTTTCTTGGCTCTTGGCGCCCTACGAGTTGTGCTGCTTGTCCACGACATTGATCATCGGCTCGCCCGCGCGGTAGCGCCGGAGGTTCTCGATGAAGACCCCGGCGAGACGGTCATTGTAGTGCGGCGTGGAATGCGAGTAGTGCGAACTGATCAGGACATTGTCCATGTCCCAGAGCGGCGAATCCGGCGGCAGCGGCTCGCGTTCGAACACGTCGAGGCCCGCGCCCCCTATCCAACCCTCCTTGAGAGCCCGGACCAGAACCTTCTCCTGCACCAGCGCGCCTCGGGCGATGTTGATCAAACAGGCCGTATCCTTCATGGCCCTTAGTTCCGGTTCGCCGATCAGGCCGCGCGTCCTGGACGTGAGCGCGCTGGCGAGGACCACCCAGTCGGACACCTCCAGCAACTCCATGAGTCCGTCGGGGCCGAGCATGCGGTCTACGTGCGGCGAGCTTCGCGTGGGGTCGCGTCTCAAGCCCAGCACGCGCATGTTGAGTCCGCGGGCTTTCTCTGCCGTCTTCTCGCCGATGGCGCCGAGACCGACGATTCCCATCGTGCTGCCGTCGACCTCAGCCAGCCGTTCGCCCCGATACCACTCGTGATCGAGCTGCGACTTCGTAAAGCGGGGAATCTGGCGGGACAACGCGAACATCATGGCCAGCACATGCTCGGCAATGGGGATCGCGGCCACACCGGATCCGTTCGTGACCATGACGTCGCTGTTTGCGATTTCGGGAGAACGGATGAGCCAGTCGTTTCCCGCCCCTCCGGTCTGGATCCAGCGCAGCCGCGGCATCGAGGCCAGGTCCAGGTTGTCTGAGCCCTGTACCCCGGCGATCACTTCGACCGTTGATTCCAGTTCGGCGCGGCGGGCAGGCCACTCCCCGCGACCGTTGATCTTGACCACCTCCGCTCCGGGTGCGGCGGCCCGGATGGCCTCCAGGTGCCGGTCCTCCAGGCGAAGGGCGACGACGATCGTGCCGAGTTTCTGGCTAGGCATACGAGACTCTCGGGGAAAACTCCGGGACATTCTCGCACGAGATAGAGAATCCGCACCTCGACCACGCCTGATCGGATCCGATTCCGGCAGCGAGTTCGCATACGGCGTGTCCCGCCCGATATGCTTAAGCGTTTCCGACATCGGCCCGCCTTATGACCGTCAGTCGCCTTCTTATCGGCACGTATACGCCTCGTGAACCCGAGCCTGGTGGATCGAGGGGCATTTACGAAGCGACGTTCGATGACGTGACTGGGGAGTTCACGGTGCGCGGGCTCGCGGCCGAGGCGCAGAGCCCGGCGTTTCTGACCCAATACGGCAAGTTCGTCTATTCGGTGAACGAACTGGACCCGGGGCGAGTGTCAGCGTTCGCTCTGACTGACGACAGCCTCGCGTTCCTGAACACCGTTCCTACGGACGGTGCCTACCCATGTCACGTGGCCGCTACCGCTGACTGGTTGTCTGTAGCGAATTACTCGACTGGAAGCGTGGCGACATTTCGGATCAGCGATGGCGCGATCGACGAGCGCGTCGATTTTGCGCAGCACACCGGCTCCGGCCCCAACCCGGTCCGCCAGAAAAGCGCGCACGCGCACCAGACGTACCTGCTGACGGACTGCGACATGCTGGTTCCGGACCTCGGCAGCGACCGGCTCTACTCGTATCGCATCGACGCGGCTGGCGCGTTCGTGGGTGAACCCGGCGTGACCCAACTCGCTGCTGGCGCGGGGCCACGGCACGTTGAACGGCATCCGACGTTATCGGTGCTCTACGTCATCAACGAACTCGGCAACACGATCGACGTCCTGGAACGCGCCGCCGACAGTCCGATGCGGATTCTGCAGACTGTTTCGACGGTGCCGGAAGGCTTTGACGGCGCGAGTACCACTTCGGAGATCATCGTGTCCGCGGATGGCCGCTTCGTCTACGGCAGCAATCGCGGCCACGACAGCATCGTGAGCTTCGCCGTCGACGATGCGGGCCGCCTTTCGGAGCCCGAATACGCGTCGACGCATGGTGAGCATCCCCGGTTCTTTACCGTCGATCCCAGCGGAGCGTGGCTGCTCGCTGCCAACCAGAGCTCGGACAACGTGGTCGTATTCGCACTGGACAAGGGAAGGCCGGGCGATGTCGTCTGCGAAACCGACGTGCCGAAGCCTGTTTGCCTCCTTTTCTTGAACTGAGAGGAAGACGTAGACCATGGAATACGTGAACTTCGGAAGGGCGGGCGTACGGGTCAGCCGATTAGCGTTCGGTCTGGGACTCAGGGGCCAGGACGACGCTGCCGAGGCCCAGAGGGCGATCGAACACGCCATCGACCAGGGCATCAACCTCATCGACTGCGCCAACGTCTACGGCCTGATGGACGACCGGGCCAACATCAGGATGTCGGAAGCGATCTTGAGCAGGGCGATCAAGGGCAAGCGGGACGACGTCCTGATCACGTCCAAGGTCGGCAGCGAAGTCGGTCGCGGGCCGAACGACCAGGGGCTGTCGCGTTACCACATCATGCGGGAGGTGGAGACATCGCTGCGGCAGCTCGACACGGACCACATCGACTTTTATCTCGTGCACCGGTTCGACGAACCGACTCCGCTGGAGGAGACGGTCAGGGCACTGGACGATCTCGTGCGTTCGGGCAAGGTCCGCTACGTGGGGTGCTGCAACCACGAGGCCTGGCAGGTCTGCAAGGCGCTCTGGGTGGCGGATCGGCTGAACGCGGTTCCCTACATGGCCGTGCAGAACATGTACAGCCTGCTCAATCGGCACCTGGAGAAGGAAATGTTCCCGCTGCTACGGGATACCGGCCAGGGAGCGATGGCATACAGCCCCCTGCACATCGGACTGTTGAGCGGCCTCTATACGCCCGGCGCTCCGCCACCCCCTGGATCGCTATTCGCATCGCGTCCTCCGGCTGCCTACGCCACCATGGCCGGCGAAGAAGCGCAGAAGGTAATGGCCACCGTCATCGAACTCGCGGGCGAACTGGGCAAGACGCCGGCGCAGTTGGCCCTCGCATGGGTGCTATCGCATCCGGAGATCACGCTGGCGATCACCGGCGCCGACACGGCGGCACATCTCGACGACAACCTCGGCGCCGTCGGCTGGACACTCGACGAATCGGTCCGCGAGAAACTCGACGCTATTTCTGCGCCCTTTGTCCGATAGTTCGGCGCTTCGGCGCGATCAGGACGAACCTACGATGGCCTCACTCGCCTGGATGAGGCACCGAATGTAGCCGAGCGCGTAGGCCTCACCGATCGACCCCGTACCCCTGCCGTCCCCGCAATCCAGGATGTGGTCCGGCGTGATCATGCCGTCGAAGCCGACCTCGCGCAGCGCGCAGACGATCTTCAGGAGGTCAAGGTAGCCGTTGTCCGGGAAGGTCTCCTGGAAGTTCGGAATGGGACCCGATGTATTGCGCAGGTGAACCTGGGTGATGTGGCCCGCCGGCCCGAACTCCCGAATCGCCGCCACGATGTCCTCTCCCCTGCCGTCTTCTCCCGGCATTTCCGAGAACGTGCCGACACAGAAGAGAGTGGCGCTGTAGGGGTTGTGATCCACCGCGTCGAACGCGTGCCGGAACGATGCGACGTCGCGGAATATCCGGGCGACGCCCTGGTGGGTCAGGGGCGGGTCGTTGGGGTGCAACTGGAGGCGGACGTTGGCCTCCTCGGCGACGGGAAGCATGCGCTCCATGAAGTAGAAGTAGGTCTCCCACATGTCGTCGTCGGAGTAGGTGCGGTCGTAGACATTCGGCGTTGCCAGCGCGGCCGCCTGCTCGAAGAGCCGTGTGCGCGCCCCGCGCGACGTCGTCTCGCCGGTCATGCCTGCGCCTCCCGAGTGCCACGCATAGGTCGTATGCCGAATGCCCGCCTTGCCGAGGTCGCGCAGGAACTCCTGGAAGGTCTCGATATCCTTGTCGCGGTCGGCGCCCCCGGTAGTGATCGACGGTCGGTTGTACATGTCCTGGAGCATGACCTCGTGGATGTCGAGCCCGGCCTTGGTGACCTTGTCCTGGACGCGGAGCAGGTCGTCGAAGTCGTAGGTCTCGGCGAACATCCGCACTTCGATGGTCTCGACACCCATGTTCCTGAGATAGCTCAGGTGCGACGGCGTGAGCTTTTCCGGGTACTGGAAACTGACCCCTAGTTTCATGCTGGCCTCCCCCTATCGATGTTCCAAGCCTATCAGCCGGTGGTGCCGGTGTCCGAACTTGCCAGGTGCGCGACCCAGACCATAAGCTCGGAAGCACGGGCGGGGGCCGAGCTTAATCCACGACGTAGCAAACGCGGGTCGCTCAGGACAACCTGAGCACTCGCGGCGGGCGCAGTGTGATCCCGGCCCCGTGAGCAATCGACCGAAGAGATTTGAATGGCAGAACGGGAAACCGAAACCGAGCGAATCGACTTCAGGAAGCTGATCATCGTCGGCGTGCTGAACATGGCGCAGAGCTTCCCCCAGTCGTTCACGGGCAGGGCACTACCGTTCATGTTCAGGAAGGAGGGTTTGCCGCTGGACCAGTTCTGGCTGCTCGCGCTGCCGACCTATCCGAATTCGTTCAGGTGGCTGATGTCGATCGCCGTGGACAACTTCGGCAGCGAACGTTTCGGTTATCGGAAGAGCTGGATCCTGCCCTGTACGTTGGTCGGGGCGATAGCCTACTCGGTCCTGGCGTTCATCCCGCCGTCGGTGGCCGCCGTGTACGTCATCACCGGAATACTCCTGTTCAAGGCGATCGTGATGATTGCCCAGGACGTCGCAATCGATGCCTATGCCGCGGAAGCCATGACCGAGAGAGAGCGGCCGACAGGGACGGCCATGATCAACTGGCTGGCCGGGGTCGCCAATCTGGCGGGCGGCAGCACGGTTGCCCTGGTTCCAAGAATCGGGTGGACGCCGACGATGATGTCCGCATCGGCGCTCCTGCTTCTCGCGGTTACGCCAGCCATGATTCGTCGCGAACACCCCCCGCCCGCGGCACGGCAGAGGCGTCAGGCGCGCGGCGACCATGCCAACATTCTGCTGACCCTGTTGAGACCGGAGTCTCTCTACATCCTGCCATTCGCCTTTTTCTGGGGATTCGGCGCCGGGTTCGTCGGACCGATGATAGGTGCCTTCTATGCCGACATGGGACTGAGTATGACCCTGTATGGCATCTTCCCCTTCGGCGACTTTGCCAGTTCCACCCTGACCGCCATTGCAACACCGTTGCTGGTCCAGAAGATCGGGTTGCGCAGGACAGCGCTGATCGGTGTCTGTGTCATTCCGATAGAGGCTGCCATGTACAGCGTGTTCGCGCTGACGTCCCTGCCCCCCTTTCCGGTGCTGATCGTGATGGTCTCGGTGTTGGGATTCGTCACGGGGCTCTTCAGCTATCCGGTCACCATCTCGCGTTTTCGTTGGGCATCCAAGGCCCAGGCCGGCACCGATTACGCCCTCATGTCGAGCCTCACGGGTTTCGGCGTCGCGACAGGGGCAGTCGTTACCGGCTTTCTCGCCGATGCGGTGGGTTGGGTGTACTTCTTCCCGATTGCGAGCCTGTTCTCGCTGACCGCAGGCGTGTTTTACGTAGGAATGTTCAATCGCATCGAGAGACTGGTCCAGGAGCGCGAGCAGGCGGAACTCGATCCGGACGCGACCCATGTGTCCCAGGTCCGACTGACCCGCGCAGTGCAGTTCCTGAGCCGCTCTTTGGAACGCTTGGGTATCGACGGCAGGCGTAGCCGGTCGTGACGGACCGGCGGCAAGGCGTAAGACGCGCCCCTAGTGGGGCCTGGCAGCGTGCGCCGTAGAAAGGCACGCAGTGCCGATCAAGGCGCAGGACGGGTGGGCTGGGTGAGACAGGGGGCTTGGGCGGGGGTGAAAGACGGCACGCCCGAAGGGCTGACGGATTTCATGGC
>JAPPGA010000048.1 GCA_028821515.1 Gammaproteobacteria bacterium
CGGGGTCACCCGGAGGGCCGGAACGAAGTGGAGGAGCCGCATCGCGGCTTGACGCTGCGGCATGCACAGAGCTCCGGCGACCCCTACCTTGACAACATGGATACTCCTGACCTCGGGCCCGCCGCTGTCAGGCCGGTTGTCAAGCGCCGAACAGATGGCGGCACGCGTCAGGGAACAGAAGGACGCCGGGTACGACTTTCTGAAGATCATCGGGGGGCTCCCCGGAAAGGCGTTCGAAGCCGTTGCCACCGAGGCGAACCGGGTAGGGATCAGCTTTGCCGGTCATGTGACTGCCTCGGTCGGGCCTGCAGGCGAGTCTCGAAGCCGGACAGACCACCATCGACCACCTCGATGGCTACATGCAGGCAATCACGCCGGATGCCGGGTCCTATCCGGAGTCCTACCTGACGTGGTTCGGCGAAGCGCTGGCGCCGCACGTCGACCCCGGCCTCATCCCGCGCGCCGTCGCGTTCACGAAGGCCTCGGGCAGCGCGGTGGTACCCACGGAGACGCTGCTCGAGAACACCGCGCACGCCTACGACTGGGAATCGATGGCCCGGCGCCCGCAGTTCGCCTACGTGCCGAAGGACATTCGTGAGCGCGACATCGGGTACCTGAAACAGATGGCACGGAACGCGAGCGCCGAGAAGGCCGCCCGGTTTCTGGGTATTCGCAAGACGCTGATCAAGGCGCTCCACGATGGCGGGGTCCCCGTGCTGCTCGGCTCCGACTCGCCGCAGATATTCAACGTGCCGGGGTTCTCGATCCACCGGGAACTGGCGGCCATGGTGGCGGCCGGCCTCACGCCGTTCGAGGCGCTGGCCAGCGGCACGACGGCGCCCGCGGCTTTCTTCGGCACATCCGCGTGGGGCGCGATCGAGGTCGGGCGCGATGCCGATCTCGTGCTGCTGAATGCCAACCCGTTGCTGGACATCGCCAATACGCAGCGCATCGAAGGCGTCATGGTCCGGGGGCGGTGGCTTGATCGGACCGAACTCGACGCGGGCCTGAGCGACATCGAGGAGCGGTACCGGTAGCGACGCGGGGTGGTAGCATCGCGCGCTGTTTCGTTTCCCCGGGTAGCCGACTCGATGCCTGACTTTCGTTCAAGGGTTCCGCACTACACGTTCCCGGAGACCCTGGCGGCACAGGAAGAAGCCCTGGGGCAGCACCCGATGGTCGAACGCCTCGCACGGGTGCGCCGGGCTTTGGCAAGCGACCGCCATCGTCCCATCTACCACTACGTGAACCCCGAGGGGACGCTGAACGATCCCAACGGACTGTGTTTCTGGCAGGGCCGATGGCACCTGTTCTACCAGGGCTACCCGCCGGAGGATCCCCGTCAGCATTGGGGACACGCCGTGAGCGACGACCTGGTCCATTGGCGCGACCTGCCGTACTGCATCTACCCGGATCCGGAAGATCGCTGCTATTCGGGCGCGACGCTGGTCGAGGACGACCGCGTGATCGCCATGTACCACGGCACGAAGGCCGGGAACATGGTCGCGACCGCGAGCGATCCGCTGCTCCTGAACTGGACCAAGCTGGGTGGCGGGCCGGTGATTCCGATCGCGGGGCCCGGCGAAACGCTGCCCTACGCGGTGTTCGATCCGTGCATCTGGAAGGAGGGAGACTTCTACTATTCGCTCTCCGGAGGAAAGCTCCCGGAAGGTCCCGGAGGGGCGCCGGTGGCAGCCGATTTCCTGTTCCGCTCCACTGACCTCGAACACTGGGAGTACCTGCATCCGTTCACCGAGGGCGACCGCTTCACGCTGCTCGGCGACGACGGCGCGTGTCCCTATTTCTGGCCCATCGGCGACAGGCACATGCTGCTCTTCTTCAGCCACATGAGCGGAGGCCAGTATCTCCTCGGCAACTACGACACGGACCGCCAGAAACTCGTGGTGACCGGGGCAGGCAAGTTCAACATGGGTCCCGTCGGACCCGGGGGCGTCCATGCGCCGTCCGCGACGCCCGACGGCTCCGGCATCGTCGTGATCTTCAACATGAACCCGGCCAAGCCGACGTCGGGCTGGGATCAGATCATGAGCCTGCCCCGGCGGTTATGGCTCGGCGATCACGACGAATTGAGGATGGCGCCGGTCGCGGCGGTCGAGTCGTGCCGCAAGTCCCGATTGGGCGGAGGCGCGCGCGAACTCCCGGCCAACCGGGAAGTCGTCCTCGAGGGCATGCGTGGCGACGCGCTTGAGATCCAGGCCAGCATCGCGCCCGGTGCAGCTTCGATGGTGGAACTCGACGTGCTGCGTTCACCGAACCGGGAAGAACTCACGCGAATCGCGTTCTATCGGGACCGAGGATATCGCGACCATGTGCTTGGCAAGCGCCATATCGGGAGCCTTGTCACGCTGGACACCTCCTATTCATCCATCTCCGGGGATGTCCGTTCGCGTGCGCCGGAGACGGCGGGCGTCCGGCTGGGGCCTGAAGAACCCCTGGAACTGCGGGTGTTCGTGGACAGGAGCATCGTCGAGGTGTTCGTCAACGACAGGCAGTGCGTCGCGACCCGGGTCTACCCGGAACGCGGGGACAGTACCGGAGTCTCGTTTCGCTCACAAGGCGCCGGCAGCGCACTGACCCGGCTCGATGTCTGGGAGATGGATTCGATTTACGGGTAGGCCCTGTACAGACCCGAATCAACGCTGAGTCAGGCGGGCTGTGGCAGTGACTGGTTGTTGAACTGCAGGGAGAAGTCAGCGCCGCCGCCCTCGATATTGCGAACGGAGACCTCGCCACCGTGCGCTGCCATGATGGCCCGCACGATGGCGAGTCCCAGTCCATGTCCCTGGCGGTTGGGCGGGTTTTTGGCGAATGGCTCGAAGATCCGTTCCAGTTCAGAGGGCGGGATGCCGGGCCCGCAGTCGCGCACGGCGACCCGGCCGTTGCCATGGACTCTCACCTTCAGCGTATCGCCGGGTCTGCTGAAAGAGATCGCGTTGTCGACGAGATTGGCGATCGCTACCCCCACGAGCCCGGCGTGGCCCTTGACGGTGAGCGATTTTGGTTCGCTCTCGAGTTCGATGTCGACGCCGCGATCGATGGATAGCGGGGCGCGCTCGGCCACGACGTCGCGTGCGACGGTGACGAGGTCGACCTCGTCGGTCAGGGCGCGGTTGGTGCGAATCTGCATGAGACGCAGCAATTGGTCGACCAGCGATGACATTCGCCGGAGGTCGTCGCGCAGCGTTTCCTTCGTGTCTGAATCCGGCAGTTCCTCCAGCCGCGTTCTCAACACCGCCATCGGCGTGCGCAGTTCGTGCGCCGCGGTGGCCAGGAACAACTCCTGCTCCTCGTGGGTCTGTTCGACCCGCTCGATCATCTCGTTGATGGCGCGAACCAGGGAGGCGACCTCCGTCGGCAAGCCTTCCACTGGCAACAGTTGGAGTTCCGCGGATCGACTATCGAACGAATGCACCGCGCGAGTGAGGGTCCTTAGCGAGCGGGCCGCCAACAGCAGCACTACGAACGCGATGAGCAGCACGCCGGCGCCGGCGATCAGCGGGTTCTTGCTCGTGAACCAGAACACCATCGGATTCACGGCCGTGAATACGTTCTGGACGCTCGCGACGGGCGTGGCGATGCCGCCGATCTCGTAGTAAAGATCGGCGCCTTCCCGTCGCGTGAATACAACGTCGGTTTCGGCGCCTTCCTCTTCGAGGGTGAGGCCTGAGTACGCTTGGCCAGGTTCGGTCTGCGTCGTCTTGAGCGACTCGCCCAGCGCCATGACGTGAGCGATATAACGGGGCGCTTCCCCGAACTGCACTTCGTCGCTGCCGTGCCGGACATAGAGTCGGAAACGCTCGTTGGCGGCCGCGACTTCCTTGAGAAGCGCCGAGTCCTTAAGGGAACCAAGTGTTCTCTGATCATCATTCGTTACCGCGCGTACTTCAGCCCTTACGCGGGAGCCGGTAAGGGTTAACGGTTCTTCGGTAGCGTAGCTCCAGTATGGGACGACGGTGAACCAGCCCAGGGCGAGCATCAGGAAGATCACCGACAGGACCGTCATGCGGCCGATCAGGGATTGCGAGAGCCACCTGAACCGATTGAGACTCATGCTTCGTCCTTGAGCATGTAGCCGACACCGCGGATGGTATGGATGACCACCCTGGATTCGGTTTCCGCCAGGTGTTTCCGCAGACGCGAGATATGGGACTCGAGGGTGTTGGACTGGATCACGTCGTCGTAGCCGTACATCGCGGTCTCCAGCGCGTCGCGGGTCACCACCCGGCCGGCCCGGTCCATGAGCTTCTGGAGCAGCGTCATCTCCCGGCGCGGCAGCAGCACGGGCTCTTCGTCCTCGGCGCCGTTCGCGACGGTCACGAGGTCTCCCGTGGCGCCGTCCATGCGCAGGTTGCCGAGGCTCACCTTCCGCGCGGTGTCGGTCACCGGCCGCCGGGCGACGGCGCGGATCCGCGCGCACAGTTCGTCGGGTTCGAAGGGTTTGACGATGTAGTCGTCCGCCCCGATGTCCAGGCCCTCGACGCGCTCATGGATATCACCGAGCGCCGACAGGATGAGGAACCTGGTCTGCACGCCGTGGTCGCGGGCGTGGAAGATGAGCCGGGTGCCTTCTCCGTCCGGGAGCATCCGGTCGAGCAGAACCACGGCGTAAGGACTGCCGGTGATGGCCGCCTTGGCCATGCCCAGCGACTCGGCGATATCGACGACATGGCCTTCCTTCTGCAACAGGCGCCTTATCGCCTCGGCGAGGCTGGGATCGTCTTCAACGAGCAGGATTTTCACGGGTTCAAAGGCTCATCTCGCAGCAATCTTCAGGCAGTTCCGCTCCCGCCACGTTATGGGGGATATCTTACCGAAAGCTGACTTGCCAGCGCCGCCTAGCATCCGTCCTTGCAAGGTTTTGGTAAGGTTCCGGTAAGGATTGCGGACCAACGTTCGCGTGGCGGCGGAGGGGGCCTCGACCCCAATCTGGGGGAGACTGGAACACCCTTGCCGAATGCCACGAGGGAGCTCTTTCAAGGAGGGATGATCGAGATGAAGGAAGATCGCGTGCGAGATCGAATTGTGATGCTGTTGGCGGCCCTGGCGCTGTCCGCGGGCACGGTGACAGCGCAGGATGCGGAGGAAGGGGACGACGACACCGACGCCGAAGAGGTCGTCGAAGAAGTCATCGTCACCGGAACCCGGCTCGAGGGCGGCGATCCAACCGCCAGGGTGGACGTGATCACAGCGGACGACATCGCCAGGCAGGGACTGACCACCGTCGAGGACGTGATCCGCTCGCTTCCACAGAACTTCTCCACCATCAACAGCTCGAACAGCCTTCTATTCGGCAGTGATCTCCTCGATGAGAATCTCGGCGCTTTGGGCCTCGGGGCGGCCACCGCCAACCTTCGCGGCTTCGGCTCCAAGAACACGCTGGTGCTATTGAACGGAAAGCGGCTGGCAGGTATCGCGAGCAACGCGCAACAACTGGCGGCCAACCTTAACGACATTCCCGCCGGGGCCATCGAACGGGTGGAAATCTCGCTCGACGGGGGCTCGGCGGTCTACGGGTCCGATGCCGTGGCGGGGGTGATCAATATCATCACCCGGCGCGACTTCACGGGCTTGAGCCTTGGCGGCAAGATTGAGGACAGCAGTACCGGTGGTGATGCGCAGTCGGGAAACCTGTACGGCGGTATCGGCTGGGGCAGCGGCAACGCCTCGGTGATCTTCACGATGCATCAGTCCGATCCGGTGAAATCCGTCGCGACCGGCTATACCACGAACGACTACAGCCCCCGTTACGGCGGCGACCAGAGGTACAACTTCGTCGGCACAGGGTTCGCGAGATCCGGCACCGTCGCGCTCTCGCGGTGGGGCCCCGCCTCGCTCATCCTGCCGCCGGGCAACGACGGCCGCAATGCCCAGCCTGGAGATTTCGTGGCGCCCCAGCGTTCCGACTACCTGGATGTCATACGCGAGGAGGTTCACCCCGCGCGGGACAATCAGTCCATCACGGCGAGCCTGCTACAGAATTTCGGTGCGCGGGACCAGCTTCAGTTCCGCGCGGACCTGCTCATGTCCGATACGGAGACCACGTCCGCCGTGTCAACGTTCGGCTTCAGTTCGATCCGGGTGCCCGCGAGTAATGCCTTCAATAACTTCGGCCACGACGTCTACGTTGGTTACTACGCCGATACCGAAACGGAGATGGGCCTGCTGCCCCAGGTGGAGCAGAGGGATCTGCAAAGTGCCCTGCGCTACGTCCTGAGCGCGACCTATGCGTTCAATGACAACCTGCGCGTGGAAGTCGACTACACGAAGTCGGAGTCGTCGTCGGAGGGCGATCAGTTCATGTTCGCGCCGCCGTCTACGCGGGTGGACGACCCGGCGCGGTTTCAACGCCTGACGGAACTGATCGCAAGTCCGGACCCGTCGGTTGCGCTTAACCTGTTCGGCGACGGCACGGGACAGAATCCGACCATTTCGGAGTTCTACCGCAGCTACGCGAACGACCTCGACGATACGCATACACGCATTGTCGACCCCAGGCTGACCGGGGAACTCTGGAAGCTCCCGGGCGGCCAGGTCGGCTTCGTCGTCGGCACCGAAAGACGCACCGAGTGGATCGAAACGCCGGGCGACGACTTCAACGAGAGCTACATAGGAACAGACCGCCCGACAGTTGAACTTACGGCGTATTACTTCGAAGGCACGCTGCCCCTGGTGGGAGAAGCCAACAGCCGCCCCCTGCTGGAACGTCTCGTCCTGTCCGTCCAGTCCAGGCGTGACACCTACAATGTGGAAGGTTCGATCGAGAACGATGCCGCGGGCAATCCGATCCTCATCCAGGCGGAGTTCTCCAACACCGTGACGAGGGTAGGGGTCGCCTGGCATCCGACGGAGACCGTAATGGTGCGCGGTTCGCGGTCCCAGGCATTCGCAACGCCGACGGTGACCAACCTGTTCGGTGGGACCAATCGAAGGATCGAGCAGACGTTCATCTACGATCCGCTCGCGACCCCGAACTTTGTCTTTGGCACCTTGAGCTTCGGTCCGAATCCCGATCTGCTGCCCGAGTCCTCCACCAACTGGACGCTCGGCGTGGAGTGGAACCCAAGCGGCATCGAAGGGCTGCGAATCCGGACGGCCTGGTCGAGCATCGACTTCGAAAACAAGATCGCGTCAAGCTCGGAGTTGCGAGGTCTGCTGCCTGTGGACGTGTACGCCAATTTGCCCGAGTTCTTCGTGCGCGACGACGCAGGGAACCTGCTCGAGTCCATCAGCCGGCCCGTGAACATCTCGCGCCGTGCGGACGAGAGACTGGACCTCGAGGTGTCCTATAGCATGAACACTCCCTTCGGCACGGTCCGGCCGCGCGTGGTCTACCACCGGGTGCTGGACATGTTCGACGAGGCGGTGCCCGGTGGCGGTGAGTTCGCTTTCTTCGGGGAATCCATCGGTGTCGACAAGTACAAGCTCAATGCCAACGTGAGCCTGATCTCGGGACGGACGACGGCGGATTTGTGGATTCGTCATCGGCCGGGGTACATCAACAACGATTTCGAGAACGCCTTCACCCCGCTTCCGAACGAACCGGTTGCCTCGCACACCACTGTGGACCTGACCGCCGCTTACGAAATGGATAACGGCCTGATGATCCGCGCCGGCGGCCGGAACATCCTGGATCGCGACTTTCCGTTCATGCTGAGTTCGAGCCGCCGGCCGTATGACTCGAAGCGCGTCAGCCTTCGCAAGCGCGTGCTGTTCCTGGAGTTGAAGTACAGCCTCGGCGGGTAGTTCCGCGCGGCATTCGGGAACAATCGGACATCGCCGGTGGAGTCAAACGGGCTCCACCGGCGATTTGTTGCCGTAGCTCCCCTAGCGCTCTGATCCCTCAACCGGCGCGACGGTTTCGCTTTCGTCCAGGAGGTCTCTCGCGCCGCGTCCGACCAGGACCGTGGCCGTCGGCGCTTGGAAGAAGTTGAACCCGTCCCGGTTCCGCCATTGCACGGGGCCGCCGAGACCAAGGCCCGCCCCCAGTGTGGCGTCCTTGATTCGTGTCACCATGGCTTCGTATTCCGGCGTGCCCTGGGCGAATCCTGAGAAGCTGAAGAGGTCCGTCGCGGCGGTGAAGACCACGTCGATGCCGGAGACGGCGGCGATCCGCTCGACGTTCTCCACGCCGGCTGGAGACTCGATCATGCCGACCACCATGACATTGTCGTTTGCGGTCTGGCGGTAGCTTCCGCCCCACAGTTCGCCGTATTGGCCGCCCCCGAGGCTGCGTGCGCCAACCGGCGGATACTTGGCGAACCGGACCGCCGACTCCACTTTCTCCGGTTCCACCACCATCGGCACGATGACGCCTAGCGCGCCGACGTCGGTCGCCTTCTGGACATCGCCTTCGGTCGCATCAGGCACGCGTATGAAGGGTATGGCCGGCAGGTCGCGCCCCGCCCAGATCATGCGCGCGACCTCCTGGTAGGTGAGGGGGCTGTGCTGCATCTCGATCCAGATGAAGTCGAAGCCGGCCCGCGCCATGGCGCGGTAGATGTCCGGATCCGGCGTGTCGATGGTGCCGCCGATCACCTGTTCGCCGTTCGCGAGCTTTTGCTTGACGGTGTTGTACATGGGGCGTCCTGTGCGTTGAGGAAGATTGCATGGGAGGAACAACGGATGTTATGCGATGGTCTGGGGGATGGCGACATCAGCATCCCTTGACATCAACATCCGTCAATCTCCGAGCTTTACGCGCCATTGGATCACCCCTGCCAGGTTCGAGAAGTCGTCGCGCCAGACGCGGCGACTCTCGGGATCCAGTGCCGACCAGCCTTCGCCGAGCGAGAGCTGTTCGAGCCTCTCGCCGTCCCGCGCGATGGCCACCCAACGCGACGGCGCGCTCGCCGGGTCACTATCGCCACCAGCCTTGTCACGGCGTCCCAATAGCGCGGTAAGGCCCAGTTCCTCGGCAATTCCCGCCACGACAGGTTCCAGGTTGAGCATGCGGTTCGAGATGTGCAGCAGCAGCACGCCTCGGTCTTTGAGCTTGCGCATGTACATTCCGACCGCTTCCCTGGTCAGCAGGTGCACGGGGATGGCGTCGGACGAAAAAGCGTCGATTATCAGGAGATCGAAACTCCCATCCGGTTCCCGAGCCAGGGTGAGGCGGGCGTCGCCCAGCACGATGTCTGCCGATGGGTCGTGCGTGGAGAGCATGTCGAAGTAGCCGCTCTCCGTGGCCATCCATGCGACCAGCGGGTCGATCTCGAAGTACCGCCAGGTGTCCCCGGGACGCCGGTAGTAGGCGAGCGCGCCAGTCCCGAGGCCCACCAATCCGGTGCGTTGGCGGTCCATTGCGGCCTGCGGCGCAGGGATGACGGCAGCTACGGGGCTTGCCGACGTATAGTAGTCGGCGGGTTCGATGGAACCGTCGTCCTTCATCCACTGGCCGCCGTGATTCGTGGTGCCGTGTATCAGGCTGCGCGTCCGCGGGTCTTCCGATTCGACGATGCGGTACACGCCGAAGAAGCTGCGCCCGCTCCAGACCGTGTCGTCGTGGCTCCATTCCTTCTGGCCCGCAATCAACAGGGCCGCGATGCAGAACGCAAATCCCAGCGGACGAACCTGCCTTGCAAGAACAAACAGCGCGAAGACTCCGAGCGCGCCGGCGAAGACGATAAAGGGCAAGGGCAGATCCGCCCATTCGGTGAACCATCTGCCTCCCACCAGGACGGCGAGAATGAGCGCGGCGAGAACGATATCGCGCACGCGCCAGAGCGTTCCCCGGCCCATACCGCGAAGTGCATTGTCTACGGCGGAGGCGGATCCCTGTGCAAGTGCCCCCTTCCGGTTCGGCAGCAGTGCCGCCGCCAGCACGAGGCTTAGGGGGTACTCCAGTACCGCATCGAACACCAGCGGTGCGACGAGGGCCACGAACACGCCCCCGACGAGTCCGCCGATGGCCACGAAGAGGTAGAACTCGGTCAGGAACCGGGCGTCAGGGCGGTATCCGGCCAGGGCGGCGTGGCAGGCCGTCGCGATGAAGAAGAAGGCAACGAGATGTAGCGGGAGGAATACGCTTGCGGGCTCGCGCCAGGGGAACAGGGCTGCCAGTATCACGAGTCCGAACGCCATGCAGCGAACCGCAAGCCAGGAAGGAATGAGCGGGCGGCGCGCGAAGGCATTGACGAAACTCAGCAGGTAAAGCGTCAGCGGGACGACCCACAACAGTGGTACCGAGGCGATATCGGTGCTGATGTGGCCGGTCACGCCGAGCAGCAGGGCCGACGGAACGGCGCTGTACGCCAGCCAGGCTGCGCGATGCCGCCAGCCTGGCGCGAAACCGTCTCGCGCGGGAGCAGTTGGACGTGTCCGTCCGGAACTGCCCCACACGCTGACGCCGCAACCTGCGATGCAGGCGGCCAGGATGGCGAACCCGAGCGTCCACGCAAGCGCCTGTCCCCGTGTCCCGACCAGCGGTTCGATGACGAACGGGAACGCCAGCAGGACCGCGACGCTTCCGAGGTTGCTCGCCGCGTAGAGGAAATAGGGATCGGATGCGTGCGGGTGGCCCGTGCGGGAGAACCAGCGTTGAATGAGCGGCGCCGTGGTGGCGACGGCAAAGAACGGCGCACCGATGGAGACTGCGAGCAGACCCAGGAGCCATAGCGAGGGGGTCGCGTCCGGGTCCGGTTGCCAGCCCTCGGCGATACCGATGGGCAGGGCTATTGCCGCCGCGACGAGCACGCAGAAATGCGCGATACATTGGCTGCGGGACCCAAGATGGCGCGTCACCAGGTGCGCGTAGCCGTATCCGCAAAGCAGTGCCGCCTGGAAGAACACCATGGCGGTATTCCAGACCGATGGCGAGCCGCCGAGCAGGGGCAGGACCATCTTCGTGAAGAGGGGCTGGATCCAGAACAGGAGCGCGGCACCCAGGAACATGGTTGCGGTGAAGAGCCACAGCTGCGCGTCCGGCGCGAAGGTGGTCCTCTCGTTATTCATGCCGCGTCCAGCTGTCCTCGCACCGTTTGCGGCAAATCAGAACAGCATCTCGCCTGTGAGGGCGAGTGCGAACCCGAGCACGGCACCCAGTGGCGGGGCCCAGTGTCGCGCGAGCCTTGCCTGGGGAGCGATATCCTGGAACGTGAGATAGAGGATGCCCCCGGATGCGAAGAGCATGATCGAACCGAGCACCGCATCCTGATCGGCCAGCCAGAACCAGCCGATCACCCCGCACACCGGGCCGAGGAGAGCAAGCACCACCATCAGGCTCAGCGCCCTCGGGCGGCTGAACTGGCTGGAACCGAGTTCACGCCAGGCGTTGAAGCCCTCGGGAAGGTTCTGCAGGCCGATGAGGAACGCGAGGAGGATTGCGCCTTCGGCGTTCGCCGCGAACATGCCGCCGAGCGCCAGCGATTCGGGCAGGAAGTCGGCCGCCATGGCGCTGAACTGGGGGACAGGTCGATTCCGCTTGGCCTGGATTCGGTCGACCGCCATGAATGCGATACCCCCGCCAAGCAGCAGCGCGATGGCCGCCAGCGGACTCGGCAGGCGTTCGATCCCTTCCGGCACCAGCACGAGGGCGACGGCGCCCACCAGCACGCCACCGCCGAAGGCGATGACGAAGTGGCGCAACTCCTCTTCCAGCCACCGGGGCCGAATGTGTTCGATGTGCGCGAGTCCGGCGCCGACGGGTATGCAGGCGCCGGCCAGCGTAGTCCAGAGCAGCAGTTCAAGGAAACGGGTCAGGGCGGACCTGTGGGACGAGAATTACCTGGTTCGAGATGAGTCGTGAGCCCGACTGATTGCCCCGGACAACATGAACGCGTCCACGGGAATGAGTCGTCCGTTCACGGGGTCAATATCAAGGCTGAAGATCTCCAGGGTAACGGCGCCGAGCAGCGGCTGTGCGCCCTCATCCCAGAACACGACCGGTGAGATATCCTCTTGACCCTCAAGCCGAATCCATGTTCTTCCGAAACCCCGCTCAACCCGGCTGCCGTCGGCCAGGACAAACGAGCGGACGCCATGCGGCACCACGCCCAGTCGCTCGAGGACCGAAGCCGGCAGGACCGTGTACGTGGCCCCAGAGTCGACCATGGCCTCGACGGTCTCGTATTCATGACCTTCCGGATCGGCCACTTGAATCGGAACTGTGAAGGTACCCATGTGCTTCCTGTTCTTGAGCCAACGCCGAAGGTGCGGGTGCGTGGCCAACGTGCGGGCGTGAGACTACTACGCCCGGGGTGCCGCTCCAAGCGGGCTCCGGCCGCGGTTGACCTCGTCAGAAGGATTCTGCTGTCATAGCCTGCGCCGATGCCGCCCGCGTACACGCGTTTTCTTAAAGGTCCCGCACCATGCCGATGATTCTCAACGAAGAGCAGAACATGCTCAAAGACACGGCGAAGGAGTTCTGCACCGAAAGGGCGCCCATCGGCCAGCTCAGGAAACTGCGTGACGATGCCGACCCCGACGGTTTTGATCGCGATGTTTGGGCATCGATGGTGGAACTCGGCTGGGCGGGAATACCCTTTCCGGAACAGTTCGGTGGACTTGACTTCGGCTACAAGGGGCTCGGAGTCGTCACGGAAGAGACGGGACGCACGCTGGCGGCGAGTCCGTTGTTCGCAAGCGTCTGGGTATGCGGCACAGCGTTGAACATCGGCGGCAGCGACGCACAGAAATCGGCGTTGTTGCCCCGGGTCGCATCCGGAGAACTACTGCTGGCGTTGGCGCTGGAAGAGTCCCACCGCCACGACCCGTACGGGATAGCGACGACCGCTGAACGCTCCGGGAATGGCTATGCGCTGACGGGATCGAAGACCTTCGTCCTGGATGGGCATGTCGCCGACAGGCTCATCGTCGCGGCGCGCACGGCGGGCGCTACGGGAGAGCGGGATGGCATCACGCTGTTCCTGGTCGCACCCGACGCCCCCGGCGTCGAAATCACCCGCACGACCATGGTCGACAGCCGCAACGCCGCGAATATCGCGTTCACCAACGTCCCGGCTGGTGCCGATGACATCGTCGGCGAGGTGGGGAAGGGCGCGGACGTGCTGGACCCGACTCTCGATATCGCCCGCATCGGCATCGCGGCGGAAATGCTCGGTTCGACCCAGGAGTGTTTTGACCGGACCATCGCGTACCTCAAGGAGCGCGAGCAGTTCGGGGTGCCGATCGGTTCGTTCCAGGCGCTCAAGCACCGCGCGGCCAACATGTTCTGCGAAATCGAGCTATCGAAGTCCGTGGTGCTCGAAGCATTGACGGCCCTCGACGAGGAACGCGAAGAAGAGGAAGTGGCGAAGCTCGCGAGCCTGGCCAAGGCAAAGGTAGGCGAGACTTTCCACACGGTTTCCCGGGAAGGCATCCAGATGCACGGCGGTATTGGCATGACCGACGAGTTCGATATCGGGTTCTTTATCAAGCGGTCTGCCGTGACGGAACAGACGTTCGGCGACGTCAACTACCACCGCAATCGCTACGGTGAGTTGGAAGGCTACTGAAACGTTGTCGGGGCCTTTCTTTCGACAGGTTCGTGGCTTTTCCTGATCTCAAGCGCCCGAACGGTGGCTGCGTCGCCGCGTTCATTCAGGGCTGGCAAGCTGGTGAGCACAAGACCGAGAATCTCCACTTGCGCCGCTACGCCGTATATTCGCGCAGCCTTCTGCCCAAGTTCTTCCGGCGGCACCAGGTCGGGCCACATCTCGGACAGACCTTCAATACGCTCGACGATCGGATCGAAGACCTCGTGCGGTGTTGCCCCCTTCGCCCAGGATAGAGCTATTTGCGTGAACCCGTAGGCGTCCTGGTATTCGTGGGCGTTCGAGAGCTTTCCGTCGACGACTCCGATCGCGTATTCGGCAGCGGCCTCGCGCAACAGTGCGACGGTGACGTCGACGATCATCGCCGGAGAGGTCTGAACCGCCGCTTCGGTCCGCGCCATCGCGGCAGCGAGCTTTGCGTACGCCGCGCTGACGGCGGCCGCGTCCTCGCCCTCGGAGGCCAGGGCATGGGCCGCGAGCTCGTCACCGAATCCGATGGTGTTTCGAGCCGTGAATTCGTGTTCCATGCCCGCATAGAGTTCGTCGGTCGGGTGCTTGGAATGGCTGCGTGCCGCGTCCAGCGCGCCAAGCCCATAGAGTTCGCGACCGACCAGAAGGTGGCCGCGCATCAGGCCCAGCCGCACGAGGTACTCCGTGTCGCTCAGTGCGGCTGGCGCTTCAACGCCCTGTTCCGGGGACGCCTCCGGTTCGGAGGGGGAGACCGCTTCGCCGCAACTCCATAGTCCGATAAGCCATATGGCCGCAATGGAGCAGCGCGTGGGGTTCTTCGTCATCTAGTGAAAAGGCCGCCGGTTTACTGCCAGCCGGCCTTGTCGAAGGCCATGACCGCCAGCGCCTGGTTGGCGCCGAGCACGGAGGCGTTCACGGCGTCCTCCTTGAAGATGCCAAGTTGAGCGACCGGTCCCGTTGCCTCGCCGACGACCGGATACTCGTTATTGCCTTCCGCAAATAGACGTTGGGCGAAGTCGCTGGTCAGGTATTCGAGAAACCTGACCGCGTTGGCGCGGTTGGGCGCATGGCGCGCAACGCCGGCCCCGCTGATGTTGACATGGGCTCCGCGGTCATCCTGGTTGGGAAACAGGACGCCGATGCTGTCGACCACGGCCTTGTCGGCAGGATCTTCGGAGGCCATGAAGCGGCCGATGTAGTAGGTATTGGCGATGCTCACGTCGCACTCGCCGGCCGCCACCGCGCGCAACTGGGCCCGGTCGTTGCCCTGGGGTGAACGCCGGAAATTGGCCACGACGCCGGTTGCCCATTGCTGCGCGGCATCTTCGCCGTGGTGCTCGATCAACGAACCGAGGAGCGACAGGTTATAGATGTTCCCCGACGAACGCATGCAGACCTTGTCCTGGAGGCGCGCATCGACGAGATCCTCGTATCGGCTGATGTCGTCCGGCAGGCCCTGGGCCCTGTTGTAGACGATCACGCGGGCGCGTTTCGACAGCCCGAACCACAAGCCATCCGGCTCGCGCAGATGCGCAGGCACGCGCGCATTCAGGACGTCGGAGTCGACGTTCTGGAACACGCCTTCCCGGGCGGCCCGCCAGAGCCGGCCGGCATCCACGGTGATTAGCATGTCCGCCGGGCTGAACTCGGCTTCGTTGACGATTCGCTCGATGAGGCCGTCGCTTCCGCCCTCGATGAGGTTCACCTTGATGCCGGTGTCCTCGGTGAAGCGCTCGTATAACTGAAGATCGGTATCGTAGTGGCGGGCGGAATAGACGTTCACGACCTCCTGCACGGGTGGAGGTTCCGTCCCGGCGGTCACAACGAAGCCGCATGCAACGAGGAGCAAGACCACGGAAGCAGGAACCGTTCGCATACTGATAGTCATTCGCATTTGGTAGTGATTCCGATTCTAATTCAATGGTGGCTCAACCGGAACCCTCTATTTCGAGTCGGAGCGCCGCAGACGGGTCGGCCTGCAGCGCCCGCCCGTACCGGGCTGCCCGCGCCGGGATGCTTATCCGTCCGTTGCCGCGTAGACGAAAGTGCCGGACCGATCCAGCTTCACGGTAACGGGGTCGCCAACACGGATGCCGTCCCTGTCCTCGATGCTTGCGCGCAACGTCTCGCCATTCGACTGGACCAGCACGAGGTAACGGTCCCCCAGGAAACGTATATCCTCGACCCGGCCGTCTGCGGCCGACGGCTCGGACACCCGTTCCAGGGCGACCGCGTTCGGCCGTACCAGGACATCCACGGTATCGCCTGGCACGGTTTCTTCGCATGGCCAGTCGAGCCGCCCGAATGCCGTCGTCACACAGCCTGTTTCGGCCGTGCCCTCGAGATGCTGTGCCTGCCCGAACAGGCCAGCTACCGCCCGGCCCGCCGGACGGTGCCAGACCTCATCCGGCGTCTCGACCTGGACGATGCGTCCGTGGTCCATTACTGCGATCCGGTCAGCCAGCTCAAGCGCCTCCTCGGGGTCGTGGGTCACGATCACCGTAATGCCGCCGGAATTCCGAAGCGCCCGCCGCGCATCCTCGCGCAGGGCCCGGCGCAAGGTGGCGTCCACATTGGCGAACGGCTCGTCAAGCAGCATCACGCGGGGTGCCGGGGCCAGTGCTCGAGCCAGGGCGACGCGTTGCTGCTGCCCGCCGGACAGGGTGTCCGGATAACGCGCGGAGAACTCGCCCAGGCCCACGGCATCGAGATTCGACTGCGCGACGGTTCGGCGTTGAGGCGGGTTCAGTTCGTGAAGGCCGTAGGCGACGTTTTCCAGTGCGGTCTTGTGCGGAAACAGCACTTGCTCCTGGAACACGAGCCCTACCGGCCGGTGCTCCGGCGCCGTGGCCGTGCCGGATCCGCTCAACACGTCGCCGTCTAGACGAATCTCGCCGGCCTGGATTCGCTCGAGACCCGCGGCCAGGCGCAGCAGCGTGCTTTTGCCGCTGCCGGAAGCCCCGAGCAGGCAGGTGATCTCGCCCGGCTCGGCGGTGAACGTCACGCGCTTGAGGACTTCATCGCCTCCAAAGCGGTGACTGACGCCCCGGAATTCCAAGCTCATGGCGCATGCAGTATACGCACACCGGCAGTTCCGCTCCGACTGGCGCGATCCTGTGAGTCGCGCCACAATCGAAGGACTATTGTTTCCAACTGCGCGGATGAACCGAACCTGGACCATCGGCTCGTGGCTGGTCGCGTCACTGGTCGGCGCGCCGCTCCTGGTCGTGCTATGGGCGCTTCTGGCCCAGCCGAGCGAGAACTGGCCCCACCTGCGGGAAACCGTTCTCGCCGGCTACGTGGTCAACACTGTCGTACTGGCGGTCGCCGTGGGTTTCCTGAGTGCGATCATTGGCATTGCCTGTGCGTGGACCGTGGCGACACGGGACTTTCCTGGCAAGCGGATCCTGTCGTGGTCACTGGTGCTGCCGCTCGCGACACCGGCGTACGTCGTCGCCTATGTCTATACGGACCTGCTCGAGTTCGCGGGCCCCGTGCAGACAGCGGTGCGCGCCGTCACCGGATGGGAAGGCGGCGATTACAGTTTCCCGCCGATCCGCTCACTGGGCGGCGCGGTCGCCATGCTGAGCCTCGTGCTGTATCCGTACGTCTACCTGCTTGCGCGAACGAACTTCGAGACGCAGGCGGCGTCCCTCGTCGACGCGGCCCGTGTGCTTGGCGCGAGTTCGACGCGGGCGTTCTTCACCGTCGCGATACCGGCTTCCCGTCCGGTCATCGCGGGAGGTGTGGCGCTCGCAATGATGGAGACGGTGGCCGACTACGGCGTCGTGGAGTATTTCGGCGTATCTACTTTCACCACGGGCATTTTCAGGACTTGGTTCGCGCTCGGTGACCGCGGGGCCGCTCTGCAACTCGCCGGCTGGCTGTTTCTCGCGGTCGCGGTCCTGATCGTTGCCGAACAGGGGGCCCGGCGAGGCGGGTACGGAAACCCGATTGCCCGCACCGCACCGCCGGTCCCCAAACGCCTGACGGGGTTCCGCGCGCTCCTCGCCACGGTCGGCTGCGCCTTGCCGGTGCTCCTCGGCCTTGTCGTGCCGCTGATCGTCCTGGCACGCTACGCGATTCTCGTTGGCGACCCGCTCCTCGGCCGTAGCTTCACGGACTTCGCGGGAGCCACGTTCGGCGTTGCGGGCACGGCTGCGGTCCTCGCCACCCTGCTTGCACTCGGGCTGGCCTATTGCGCGCGCCTGGATCCTCGGCCAGCAAACCGGTTTGCCCTGCGTCTCGCTACCCTGGGATATGCCTTGCCGGGGGCCGTGATCGCCGTCGGTGTGCTGGCGCCCCTGACCGCACTGGACAAATCCCTTGCGCGATTCCTGAACACCCAGTTTGACCTGGGGGTCGGACTCCTGATGACCGGCACGGTGGCCGCACTGGTGTTCGCGTACCTTGTCAGGTTTCTTACGGTCGCCTACAACGCCTGCCAGGGCGGACTGGAGAAGGTCAATCGGCACCTGGACGACGCCGCGAGAAACCTGGGTGCCCGTCCCGGCAGGGTGCTGCGCGACATTCACTTTCCGCTCATGCGTGGCGCCGTCGCGAGCGCCGCGCTGCTGGTATTCATCGACGTGACGAAAGAACTGCCGGCGACGCTGATCCTGCGCCCGTTCAACTTCGAAACGCTGGCGACGCGGGTCTATCGGCTGGCGTCGGACGAGCGCCTGGCCGAAGCGTCCACCGCCGCACTGACCATCGTGGCCCTGGGCCTGATTCCGGCGGTGTTACTCGGTGTCTCCACCTGGCGCTTGCGCGATAAAATGGTCACATGATCCTCGCCCAGCCTGATGCCATCGAGGCGCAACTCGCCGCGCTGCGCTTCGACAACCGGTTCGCCGACGAACTTCCGGCGGACCCGGAACAGGCGAACTTCCGCCGCCAGGTGGCGGGTGCCTGTTACTCGTTGGTAAAGCCAACGCCCGCAAAGCGGCCGAAACTGATCGGCTGGTCACCGGAAGTGGCGACACTGCTGGATCTGCCGGCCGATCCCGGCGATGGCGATTCGCTTGCCGAAGTGTTCGGGGGTAACCGCCTGCTGCCCGGCATGCTTCCCGTCGCCACGTGCTACGGCGGGCACCAGTTCGGCCACTGGGCCGGCCAACTCGGTGACGGGCGCGCGATCAACCTGGGTGAGATCGTGAACACGCGCGGCGAACGCTGGACGCTTCAACTCAAGGGCGCTGGCCCGACGCCGTATTCGCGAACCGCCGACGGCCTCGCGGTGCTGCGCTCGTCGCTTCGGGAGTTCCTGTGTAGCGAATCCATGTTCCACCTTGGCGTGCCGACGACGCGCGCGCTGTCGCTCGTGTTGACCGGCGAGGAGGTCGTGCGCGATATCCTCTATGACGGCCATCCCGCGCCCGAGCCCGGCGCCGTGGTGTGCCGCGTCGCGCCTTCGTTCACCCGCTTTGGTCACTTCGAGATCCTGGCCGCAAGGCACGATGTCGAACTGATGCGACAGTTGCTGGACTTCACCATTGCCACGGACTTCCCGCACATCGGGGACGCCGACCAGAAGACCCGGTATCTCGAATGGTTCGACGAGGTCACGGCGCGCACTGCCGACATGATCGCGCACTGGATGCGGGTCGGCTTCGTCCACGGGGTGATGAACACCGACAACATGTCGGTGCTCGGTCTCACCATCGATTACGGCCCCTACGGGTGGCTGGAGGACTACGACCCGGATTGGACGCCGAATACCACCGATGCCAGTACCCGGCGCTACCGCTTCGGCCAGCAACCGGCGGTTGCGCAATGGAACCTGTTGCAACTCGCGAACGCCATCTACCCCCTGATCGGCGAGGCGGATCCGCTGAACGACGTGCTGGGCGGCTTCGCGAAGCGCTATGCCGAGGCCGCGCGGTCGATGACCGCCGCGAAACTCGGCCTTGTGCGCTTCATCCCGGAGCACGACGAAGCACTGGCTGCGGAACTGTTCGCGCTACTGGGCGCCGTCGAGACCGACATGACGCTGTTCTTTCGCAACCTGGCTAAGGTCGATTTGGACAATCCCGCAAGCGAGCCTCTCGAGGAGGCGTACTACCAGCCGGCGCAGCGCAACGCCGCCTACCGGGAACGGCTGGCCGCCTGGCTCTCGGACTATGGCCGGCGCGTGCAACTCGACGGATGCCCGAACGAGGTCCGCGTGGCGCGGATGAACGCCGTCAACCCGCGTTTCGTACTGCGAAACTACCTTGCACAGTTGGCCATCGACAAGGCGGAGGCGGGCGACCATTCCATGGTCGGAGAACTGCTCGCCGTGCTGCGCGACCCATATGCCGATCAGCCGGGGCAGGAAACGTTTGCCGGGAAGCGGCCGGACTGGGCGCGCCACCGGCCCGGCTGTTCCATGCTCTCCTGCAGTTCGTGATTGCGCCGGCTCAGGTGATCAGGCGCGTTGCGTAGGCGATCGAGCCCGGCGTGAGTCTGCGCCGTCTTTCGAAGTACGACGCCGCTTCGGCGGGTGGCTGCCTCGAGGTCTGCCAGGAGTTCAGCCCGTCGTACCACGTCAGGAGCAGCATGCGGCCGCGTGGCTCGGAGCGGTCGTGCTGGCAGAAGAGCGCCTGCGCTTCGGCCCGGTAGTCTCCCGAACCTTCGAACGTCTGCCACGCGCGGGCGGAAAGCGAAGCGATCTCCTCGACGTCGGTGTGCGCGACATCCAGGAATCGGAACACGTAGAGACCCTCGCGCGTCAGCGGCGCGGTGCTCGTCGGCCGTGCCGTCGGCTTCAGTAACAGTGCCTCGACATGGTCCACCTCGAAACGGCGGGCCGTTTCGATGGACTCGGTTACGGCATCGTCGCTGCCCACGGTGACGGCGATCAGTTCGTTGGATCCAACGCCGAAGAGACCGTGGAAGGCACCCCAGATCTCCCCCGGCGCGAGATGGTTCGTGAGCGACTCGTGCAGGGGTTGCCAGCCACCCTGGTGTGCGGTGAGCTTGAGAAATGCAAACGTATCGGACATGGCGGTTCCATCGCGAGCGGGGCGGTGATCGTATCAGGTCGACCTGTCCTGTTGTCCCGCGCGGTCGTGGCAGGGCCTCGCCGTGGTAGGCTCCCGCGCGCCTGAACTCAAGAGGAATGTCATGAACGGTGCGGAGAGCCTGGTGCGGACCCTGGCGGCACATGACGTGGCCGTGTGCTTCGCCAATCCCGGAACCTCCGAGATGCACCTCGTGCAGGCCATCGACGCAACCGGCGTGATGCGCAGCGTGCTGTGCCTTTTCGAGGGCGTGTGTACCGGCGCCGCCGACGGCTACGCGCGAATGGCAGGCAAGCCGGCAATCACGCTCCTGCACCTCGGCGCCGGTCTCGGCAACGGCATCGCGAACCTGCACAACTGTCGGCGCGGCGGTGCGCCGCTGATCAACGTCGTGGGAGACCACGCGATCCATCACGTGGCCCACGATGCGCCGCTGACATCGGATATCGAAGCGGTCGCAAAGCCGGTGTCTGCCTGGATAAGGACTGCGCGGACTCCGGAAGGGGTGGGTCTCGACGCGGTCGATGCGGTACGTGCGGCAAGGTCGCCGAACCCGCAGCCAAAAGGTGGCATCGCGACCCTGATCGTTCCCGCGGATTGCGCGTGGGGAGCGGGCCGACCACGGGATCGGGATCCTGCCTTCGAGGACTCGATCCGACCGTCCCGGGTCAGCGCGGATGTCATCGAGTCCGTCGTGCCGCAACTCGACGAGGACACCCTGATTCTTATCGATGGGGATGGACTCACCGAGGACGGAATTCGCCAGGCAGGCCGAATCGCGGCTGCCCGGGGCTCAAGGCTCGGCAGTACGACGTTCCCGGCGCGGGCCGAAGCGGGTCCGGACCTGCCGCTGGTGCATCGCCTGCCATACTTTCCTGAGCAGGTCACGGATGCACTCAAGTCCGTGAAGAGACTTGTCCTCGCGGGAGCGCAGCGGCCGGTGAGCTTCTTCGCCTACCAGGGTCTCCCCAGCGACCTCGTTCCCGAGGGTTGCGAGGTTGTCCGCCTCGCCCACCGCCACGAGAACGTCACGCAGGCGCTGACCGATGTCGCCGATGCGCTGGATGCGCCGGTGATGCCCGGTCCGGAGGGCGCGCGGCCGGAGATCCCCTCGGGCCGCCTGTCGAGGGGCAATGTGGCGGCGATTCTGACAGCCCGCGCGCCGGAAGGCAGCATCATGGCGTCGGATTCAGGAGGAGGTGGCGCGGCCTTTCCGATCATGCAGCGCTGTGTGCGCCACAGTTGGCTCAACCTGACGGGCGGATCCATCGGCGACGGCGGGCCGGTCGCCGTGGGTGCTGCCGTGGCCCGCCCCGAGCGGCAGGTCTTCGCGCTCGTCGGAGACGGGGGCGCGATGTACACGCTGCAGTACCTGTGGACGGCCGCCCGCGAGAACCTGAACATCGTCACCGTGATCTATTCGAACCGCCAGTACAACATCCTGGAAGTGGAGTACCGGCGGATGGGGGTCAACGACATCGGCGCGGCGGCGGCGAGCATGTTCGACCTGTCCAACCCGGAAATCGACTGGGTGGGCCTGGCGGCGGCCCAGGGAGTACCGGGGTCCCGCGCGGCCGACTGCGAGGAGTTCGACGCGGCGCTTGGCCGCGCGCTTGCAGAGGACGGTCCCTACCTGATCGAAGCGGTGCTCTAAGAGCCTTCAGCCGGGGAGTGTTCCCCGACCGCTGACGCGTAAGGAAGTGCCGGCATTTCCTCCGTGGCGGGAGGCGTGCTTCCATGCAAGCCCCGGCATCAGCGCATTTCGACGCCGCCGGCAACGTTGAGCGCGATGCCGGTCACGTTCGGTGCCGTCGCCAGGAAGACGGCGGCCTGGCCCATGTCTTCCGCAGTCTGCGGCCTGCCAAGCGGAATGCGTTCGCTCATGCGCTTCTCGAAGGCTCCGGCGTCCTCGTCCGCCATGAGGTGATCCAGCCACATGGCGGTTCCGACTATTCCCGGGCATAGCGCGTTGACGCGGATGCCGTCCCGGGCAAGTTCCAGGGCGAAGGACTGCGTCACGCCGACCACGGCGAATTTCGATCCAACGTAAGCGGCGAGTTGCGGCGCGCCGCGCTTTCCGGAAACGGATGAAGTGTTGACTATGGCAGGGTCCGGAGAGGCACGCAGCGCCGCCACTGCGGAGCGCGTCATGAGGAACACGCCCTTGACGTTTACGGCGAAGATCCTGTCCCACTGTTGCTCGCTGAACGTGTCGATGGGGCCGCTGTCGATGAGGCCGGCGTTGTTGACCAGCACGTCGAGACCACCGAACGCGTCGACCGTCGCGGCGACGGCGGCCGCGCACGAGTCCGCCCGCGTCACGTCCACGGGCGTGCATCGCACTTCGCCGAGGCTCGCGAGCTGATCCACCGCGGTGTCCATCTCCGTGGCCGAGGCGAGACGGTAATTCCAGTCCTTGCCGGGCTCGGGTGCAGTGTCGAGGTCCGCGATCATGACGCGGTGGCCGGTCTCGAGGAAGCTCTTCGCGATGCCTTTGCCGATACCGCGTGCACCGCCCGTGATGAGCACGGTTCGTTTATCCGTCATGGAAAGCCTTCAGGGGGAGAATGGACGGAGGATTATATGGCGGGGGTGTCCTCCAATTGAATCGCCTCCATCTTCGCCGTTACACTCGCCCGCAATCTCCATGCAACCACTCCACAGGGAATACGGAAATGGCAATTCAGGAAGGCGACAAACTCCCCGAGGCGACCGTGCACACGATTCGTGACGGAATGCCTGCACCGGTCAGTACAGGCGAGCTGTTCGGCGGCAAGAAGGTCGTGTTGTTTGCGGTGCCGGGAGCGTTTACGCCGACGTGTTCCGAACAGCACTTGCCCGGCTACGTCGCGAACGCGGGTGCCCTGAGGGAGAAGGGCGTGGACAGCATCGTCTGTGTAGCGGTCAACGATCCGTTCGTCATGGACGCTTGGAGCCAGGACCGTGGCGCGGGGGATCTCACCATGGCGTGCGACGGCAACGGGGATTTCACCCGGGCCCTGGGCCTCGAGATGGACGGCAGGGGGTTCGGACTCGGGACACGCTCGCAGCGCTACGCCATGATCGTCGAGGACGGCACGGTCACCAAGTTGGCGGTAGAGGGTCCGGGCGAGTTCGACGTGAGCAGGGCGGAAGCCATCCTCGAAGCGCTGTAGGCCGGCGTTTTCCAACGGGCCGGCCGGAGGGTCGCCGGCCCGCTACGGACGCTACTGGGAACCGCGCTCCGCTTTTTCGGGGTTGCGTGCCAACTCGTCGTCCTGGATGCAATACCACTCCCCGGAATCTCCATCCTCCTGGCAAAACCAGTCCGTTTCGTCATTGGATGAGATCGGCGCCTCAACGCTTGCGGTGGACCCCGAGCGGCATCCAGATACAGCCACGAGGAAGAGCGCCAGCATCACGGCAAGCTTGACAGGGGTGGTCGGCATGGCGCGCTACTTTGCCGGTCGCCTGGCCATCTGTCAAAGGCTGGGTGTGAAAGACGGCGCGCCCGAAGGTGCGTGGGTGCCGGATCGTGAGTGAGGCCATCTCCGCAACAGGCTCTCCGGACGAGCAGAGCACGCTGTCGCCGCAAGAGCTCGGCCGCCTGGTGTTGCGCACATGGCCGTATATGCGGCCGCAGCTTCGGCATCTCGTGGCCTGGATCGTGGCGCGCTATGCCCTGGAGCTCGTTTTCCTGGTCGCGACGCTGATTGCGTTCGACCTGTTCAACAACAAGATCCTGCTCGGGGAGAAGCTGCAACCTGACCAGGCGGTGCTGTTGCAGTTGGACGAAAGCTATGTCCGCGCGCCCGATACCCTCGGCGTCGGTGCAGAGGAGGAAGCAGCGCCCCTCGATGCGCTGTTCGACGATACGGACGACGTGGAACGGCCGCTCGATCCGGCGGTAACGATGAACACCGAACAGCGGCGCGTGGTTCGGAATCGGCTGGGCGCGGTGTTCGCCATCGCGGCGATCCTGTTCTTCCTGCTCGGACCGACGATCGATTATTACCGCACCTGGATATTGCAAAGGGTGAACCAGTACCTCCGGGTGACGATGATGGAGCGCGCCGAACATCTTTCGTTGCGATATCACAGCCACGCCCGCACCGGCGATGCCATCTATCGGATCTACCAGGACAGCGCGATGATCACGAGCGTCGTAGAGCGGGCCGTGCTGGAACCGGTGGTCGCGGTCGGACATGTCGTATTCAGCTTTTTGGTCATCTGGCTGTTCAGTCCGATCCTCGGTGGCGTGTACCTGGCGGGGATGCTGCCGATCATTATGCTCGTGGTGTGGTTTACGCCCCGATTGCAGATACGGTCGCGTCGCGCCCGAACGGCCAATAGCGCGCTCACGTCGAGAATCCAGGAGGCCTTCGCTGCCATCCGCATCGTCAAGGCGAACCGCGCCGAGCGCGTGATGGGTTCACGTTTCGACGGGGACTCGCGGATGGCGTTGGATGCGGCCTTCTACCTGCGCACGGAGTTCATCCTCATGCGAGTGCTGGTCGTGGTGATCGCCGGCGCCATGATCATCGGCACACAGTACCTGATGGCGGGCTGGACGATCGCCGAAACCCCGACCTTCCTTGCGGGGGCCGTGGCGCTGGTCGGGTTTTCGGTCTGGAACCTTGGGACCTTCCAGGCGGCGAACAGCCGGAACGAAGAGTTCGTTGAGGCTGGCTCGGAGCTGATCGGGATGTGGGGCGTGATTCAGGATTTGGGTGTTGGCCTGGACCGCGCGTTTTTCCTGCTCGACCTGAAGCCGGACATCGTCGACGCGGACGACGCCGTGCCGCTGCCCGCGCCGATCCGCGAGATCCGGTTTGAACGCGTGGCGTTCGGGTACGACCCGGCGCGGCCGGTGCTAGACGAGGTCGATCTCAACGCGGAAGCGGGCACCATCACCGCCATTGTCGGTGGTACCGGTTCAGGCAAGTCGACCCTCATGTCGCTGTTGTTGCGGCTCTACGACCCGGACGCGGGGACGATTCGGATCAACGGCGTACCGCTCGTCGGGATACGGATGGAAAGCCTGCGTGCGGGCGTGGCCATTGCGCTGCAGCAGAACACGCTCTTCGCCACCACGGTGGCGGACAACATCGCCTACGCGAAGGCGGACGCGAGCCGCCAGGACATCGAGTCCGCCGCGAGGGTCGCATGCGCGGACGCGTTCATTCGCGAGATGAGGCAGGGCTACGACACGGAACTGGGTGAGCGCGGCGGCAAGTTGTCCACCGGCCAGCGCCAGCGCCTGTCCATCGCCAGGGCCATCGTGCGGGATACGCCGATTCTCATCCTCGATGAGCCCACCGCGTCGCTCGATGCCGAGACCGAACACGCCGTGCTCGAGAACCTGTCGGACTGGGGGCGCGAACGGATCGTGTTTCTCATCACCCACCGCCTGTCCACGATTCGCAATGCCGACCAGATCGCTTTTCTGGAGGACGGCGAGATCCGTGAACTCGGCGACCACGAGTCATTGATGTCGATCCCCGATGGCCGCTACAGACGTTACGTGAATGCAGAAGTGCAAATCGATGCGTCGGAGCTGCCGGAATGAGTGACGTCGCCGCGCCGGATACGTCGAGTACCTACTTCGACGACCGCCTTGACACGCACACGCGGGTCTCCAACCTGGAAGTGGCGGGGATCCTGTGGCGAGCGCTGAAACTCCTCTCCGCGGCGCGCGGTCTGTTCCTGAGCAAGATCGCCTTGAGTTTCGTTGCCCTGATCCCGGGTCTGTACCTGTCGTGGCTCGCCAAGATCGTCATCGATCAGGTCCTGCTGCAACAGCCGTTCGATCAGACGAAAGTGCCTTTCCCGCCACATGTCGCGCCCTTTGTCGATGCCATTGCGGACCTGTCGCCCATGGGGATCATGGCGGCGGTCACCGGCCTTCTCTTCGTGTTACTCATCCTCTTTGGCCGCGAGGAGACGCGGGCGTCATTTTCCCAGGGAGAGGACAGCGCGACCCAGTCCGAGAACGCTATCAGCCAGGGCGGCAGCGGGACATCCGGCATCGTCGGCCTTGTCGAGACACTGGTGCAGGTTCGCATTTCGCAGCGTTTGACGAACCGCCTGCGCACCGAACTGTTTCGGCGCATGGGGCGCCTGCCGATGACGGTGCTCGACAACCATCGCATTGGGGACGCCGTGTATCGCGTCATGTACGACGCGCCGATGCTGCCGCAAATGTGCTACCGCGCCACGCTGGAACCGCTCTCTGCGCTCGTGGGCGCTGCGATTTCGCTGTACATGATTGGCTACTCCTACGGCGATGTCGCACCGGAACTGGTCTGGGCAGCGTGCGCGGTGATTCCTGCGGGCCTCTGTATCACCGTGCCTTTCTCGGGGCTCACGCGACGCGTGCAGCAGCAGAGCCGCGCCGCCGGTTCCGCCACGACCAATGCCCTGGAGGAGAGCCTGGGCAACGTTTCGGCGGTGCAAAGCCTGGGCGGGATGGCGCGCGAGAAGGAACGGATCGATGCGCGGAGCAGCGAGTCGTTCCGGCGCTACCGTTTCGTCAAGCTGGTGGAACTCATCGTCGGGTTCGCGGGCCTCGGCGCGCTGGCCGTCTTCGGCTTCTGGGCCTATGTCTTCATCACCGACCAGGTGATTGACGGAGTGCTGACGCCTGGCGACTGGGGCGTGTTGTTCGGCCTCGGCCTCTCACTCGGATTCACCGCGCTCAGCGTGGGCACGTTCTGGATCGAACTGCAGGGCAACGCAGCGGCCGTCAGGCGAGTGTTCTTCTTCATTGATCAGCCGGTTGAAGACCCCGGCAGCGATTCACTTCGTCTGGAGTCCTTTGCCGGCACTGTGCGGATAGAGGGGGTCGACTTCAGGTATCCCGATGGTCGGCAGGCGCTCAAGGGCATTGACCTGGAGCTTGAATCGGGGCAACTGGTCGCCATCGTCGGTCCTACGGGAGCGGGAAAGACCAGTCTCGCGTACCTCATTCCCGGGTTCATTCGGCCGGACGCGGGGCGCGTGCTGTTCGACGGCCGGGACATCCAGGAGGTCGACGTGGATTCGCTGCGCGACCAGGTCGCCTACGTGTTCCAGGAACACATGCTGATGTCGGAGTCCATCCGCGACAATCTCCTGATGGTCCAACCGGATGCGACCCAGGCAGAAGTGATGCAAGCGCTGGCGACTGCTGGTGCGCTGGAGTTCGTGCGCGCGCTCCCGAACGGCATCGACACCGTGCTCGGCAGGTCAGGAGATACCCTGTCCGTCGGCCAGAAGCAGCGGCTCTGCATCGCGCGGGGCCTGATCCGGAACACGCCCATACTGATCCTGGACGAGCCGACCGCCGCGCTCGACCCGCAAACCGAAAATGCCCTGGTCCAGGCGCTGCGAGACGCAAGCAGGGGACGGCTGGTGATCGTCATAGCGCACCGCCTCTCCGCTGTCCGCCGGGCGGACCGCATCGTCTTTCTCGAAGAGGGCGAGATCAGGGGTATCGGAAGCCACGAAGCGCTGATGGCGGATCCTACCAGCCGCTACCGCAGGTTTGTCGAGTTGCAGGGAGGCGGATGACAGCCTTGGATGGACACCTGGGCGCGTGGCGTCAATCGATCCGCATGTCGTCGAGTGGAGTAGCGGTAACGAGATCATCCAGCGGGTAAGCGTTTGGCGCGCGGCAGATCACGGAAAGGTCGACGACGGAATCGGTTGGAAACATCGTCGCCACCTTGCGGAGTGGGGAAGCATCGCGGGCTCGCGGCTGTTCGGTCCACTTTGCATCGGCGAGTCGGAATCGGCCACCGCGGTGGACGAGAAAGTCGGCTTCGCGGCTGCGGTCGCGCCAGAAATTCAACTGCCAGCGCCCGTGTCGATTTGACTGCGCGCGGCGAATCTCTGCGCAGACAAGGGTTTCCCACAAGGGGCCTGCGAGAGGCGACGAGCGCAGGTCGTCCACCGTGTGGATGCCGCAGAGGAATGCCGCCAGGCCGGCATCGCGAAGGTAGAGCTTGGGCCTCTTGACCAGGGACACGGTAGGGTTGCCGTACCAGGGTTCGAGCAGCGCGAGTTGGTGAGAAGCCTCGAGTACTGCCAGCCAGGTAGCCGCAGTCGATCCGCTGATGGCCACGTCCCGTGCGAGGTCGGCCCGGTTAAGTAGCTGCGCGGTGCGCAACGCGGCTGCTCGCAGGAACCTTTCGTAGTCGCGCAGGCTTGATACATGCAGAAGCTGGCGCAGGTCCCGTTCGAGATATGTCGCCACGTACGACTGCAGGAACCCGCGCGAGTCGATATCCAGGTTGCCGTGAAGTTCCGGAAATCCACCTCGCACCAGAAACTCCTCGACGCGGAGGTTGGGAAGTGCCGACTTCGCTTCCGCATAGGACAGCGGTTCCAACTCTATGATCCCGGCGCGCCCCGCGAGGGACTCGGACACCGAGCGCATTAGTCCGAATGGTTGCGATCCCGTCAGAATGAACGCGCCGGCACGGTCACGATGCTCGTCCACGACGGCCTTCAAGTGCCTGAAGAGGCCTGGCGCGTACTGCACTTCGTCGATAACGACTGGCGGTGGATGCCGCGCGAGAAAGGATCCCGGATCGGATTCCGCCTGTTCGGCTTCGCTGGGTAAGTCCAGCGTGACGAAGGAATGGCTCGGAAACAGGCGGCGGACGAGACTCGTCTTGCCCGTCTGACGCGCCCCCGTCAGTACCACTACAGGCCGGGTCGCTGCCCGTTGCAGTAGCAAAGACTCGACCTGACGTTCGATCCACATGTGTCAAATTGTACGATGCAATCGAAGAATTTTCCTTTTTGGCTGTCCTGATTTCGACGCGGGATTGCGTTGAAGGTAGTGATTGGTCAGAATGCGCCGGATTTTTGGGGACCTGGGCAATGCTTGCGACGCTCGAACAGTTTGATCGCGTGCCTCGCATCCTCCGGCTCAATGTGGCCGGGCAGCCGGTGGACTGGATGCACTGGCGGGAAGCCGTGTGCGTCTATGCCAGGGAACTCGTCGTCTGGACGTTGGGCGATGCCATCCTGTGCCTGCGCGGAGGCCACTCGCGCGCCGATGGGACCCAATCGAAGCTGGACGTGCACAGCATCGTCGCCTGCCGCGGGCGGATCGTTGCACCGTCCCGCAGCGTGCCGCCCCTGACCAACTCGGCACTGTTCAGGCGCGACCGCAACCTCTGCCTGTACTGCGGCGGTAAGTTCGTCGATTTCGAGTTGACCCGGGATCACATCGTGCCGCGTGCGCGCGGTGGCGAGGACCGATGGGACAACTGCGTTTCTGCCTGCAAGCGGTGCAACCACTTCAAGGGCAGCCGCCTGCCCCACGAGTGCGGCCTGGAGCTGATCGCGCTGCCTTACGTCCCGAACTTTGCGGAGTACCTCGCGCTTACCAATGGGAGCAGGATTCTCGGCGACCAGATGGACCTCCTGAGGACGCAGTTCGGCAAGGACAGCCGCCTGTTGGCATAACCGGCTGGGGTACCTGCCGGTCAAGCCCTGCATCGACGACGGCGGGGTGCCGTTAATTCCTTACCGGGAGGCGTGGTCCGCCAATATCCGGGCCATGCATGCGGTGACCCGCTTGCCCGTGGCGATGTCGAGAAACTCGTTCGGGCCGTGCGCATTGGAGCCGGGCCCGAGCACACCGGTGACGACAAACTGCACATCGGGATACCGGTCTCCCAGCATCTTCATGAACGGTATGGTGCCGCCGGTGCCCATGGTGAGGGCGGGCTGACCGAAGAAGTCGCGGGATGCGTTGTCCACCGATTCCCTGAGCCAGGCGGCCGTCGGTGGCGCGTGCCAACCCGTGTGGGCCGGATCCAGTTCGAATCGCACTTCCGCGCCCGGCGGCGGATCGTTCTCGAGGAGCGCCTTGATGCGCTGCGAGGCCGATTCGGCATCGAGGCTCGGCGGCAGGCGGAAGACGAGCTTTGCGGAGGTGAACGGGCGTAGCGTGTTGCCGGCATCGCTGATGCCGGGCGCGCCGCCGAGGCCAACCACGCCGAGGCTCGGTCCCCAGGTGTTGGTGGCGACGAGATCCGCCAGCGCGGAATCAGGTCGTGAAGCCGCAGTCCAGGGGAACCGTTCGACCACGCCGGCTCCGAGGGTCCGGGCAACCTGTTCCGCCTGGCGGTGCACGTCTGCGGGAACTTCCACTTCAAGTTCGGGAATGGTCCCGGTCGAGGAGTCCTCGACGCGTCCGATCACGTGCCGCAACAGGCGGAAACTCGACGGCACGATGCCGCCGGCCGCCCCGGAGTGCACGCCTTCGGAGAGCACGCTGACGGTAAGGGTGCCGGACAGCATGCCGCGCAGGGAGGTCGTTGCCCAGAGACGGTCGTAGTCTCCGCATTCGGCGTCGAGGCAAATAACAAGATCGGGCGTGCCGATCCTGTCGCTCAACGCCTCCATGTAGAGGGGCAGGTCGAAACTGCCGCTCTCCTCGCATCCTTCGATCAGGACGATCGAGCGCGCATGGGGTATGCCCTGGCGCTGTGCGGCGGCGATGGCGGTGAGGCTCCCGAACATGGCGTAGCCGTCGTCGGCGCCGCCGCGTCCATAAAGGCGTCCGTTGCGGATCACGGGTGTCCAGGGGGCAAGGCCTTCGTCCCAGCCGGTGAATTCGGGCTGCTTGTCGTAGTGCCCGTACCAGAGGATGTTTCCCGGCGCGTCGCCCTCTATGTCAACTAGGAGTGTCGGTGTGCGTCCTGGCAGCGTCACAACCTCTACCCGGGCACGTTCGATGGGGAACGACTCTGCCCACTGGCGCAACTGCTCCACGGCGTCGGCCATGTGGCCGCGGCGCTCCCAGTCAGGGTCGAACGCCGGCGACTTGTTGGGAATGCGTATGTAGTCCTTGAGCGCCGGGACGATTTCGTCATCCCAGACCGTCTCGACGAACTTGCGGGTGTCCTCTGTGTTCAATGGCGTTCCGGCAACCTGGTCACAGTCGAAGTGTACATCCGGCGACGGCTCGCCGGCCGGGGGTCCGGTAGCCGAACACATCCTCGTAGTCCGTATCGAACGCGTTCTCCACCTGGAGATAGACGCGGGTGCGAGCGGATAGCCGGACGTCCAGCCCGCCGTGGGCGAGCACGTAGGAGTCCAGCGTGCGCCGAATGGCGGGAAACGCGGAGAAGTCGTTGTCGTACTGTTCGCCGACGGCTGCCGCGCCGATGTTGAACTGTATGGACGGGGTTATGGATCCCGCTAGGTCCACCCGGCCCTGGTGGCGCGGCCGTCGAATCTCGGCGCGGTCCGCTTCCGAGGAGTCGACATAGGTGTAGTGAGCCGAGACCCGGAACCGGCCGAAACTGTCGGCGTAGCCGATCTCGGCGCCCCGTCGGTGGCTCTTCTGCTCACGGTTGTCGGCGGTGAAACCTCTTCGCATTGGGTCGTAAACGAATCCGTCAATCTCGTCGGTCAGCCGATTGTCGAAGTAGGTGAAGGACAAGCGTCGGGTCGCATAGCCCACCTCGTATTCGACGGATCTTTCGGGCTTCAGTTCGGGATTGCCGAGGAAGGTGTCCGGCGAGTAGCCGAAGCGTTCCGTGAAGGTCGGGTTCTTTGTCCCGGTGCCGACGTTTGCGAAAAGGCGGCCGGGTCCCAGCGCCCAGGCAATCCCGGCGTGGTACGCGGTGGAATTGTCGAATTCGTCGTTGGCGTCGTACCGGGCAGAGACCGATGCGAGGGCGTGGCGGACCCGGAACTGGTACTCCGAGGCGACGCTGGCCGTCCGCGTGGCCTGCCGCTGGTTGGGATCGCCGAATGGGGTCGCCAATCCGCGTTGCCTGAAGTGCTGGCGTTCGAGTTCCGCCGTGGCGTTCAGGCGGTGCGCGTCGCCCATCGCGAAGTTGTTGCTGAACGCGATGGCCGTTTTCCTGCCCACGGTCCCGGTTCGGCTCGTGGCTTCGATGTTCTCGTCCCCGGCGCGCGCCCCGGTGATGGTCAGGCGCGGCTCCCAGGACCCGGCACCGGAATGACTCGCTTCGAACTTGGCATAACGGCGATCCGACTCCGTGATGTTGTCGCCGTCGGCGGGAATGTAAGCGGGGAAGGGGGTCGGATCGTACTCCACTTCCGCGTCTACGCCGCGAAGCACTGCGGCAAGGGTCCACGGTCCGAGGTTTCGGGAGAGATTCGCGTGCAGGGTCGTGGCGCGGTAGCCGTCCTCTTCGTCTCCGGTGCGTGCCAGGTTGTTACCGTCCGTGGCGAAGTGGCTGGCTGTGAAAGCCGCGTGGCCAGCGCTGTCGGAACGCGATGCCGTGACGCTTGCATCGCGCGTACCCATGCTTCCGGCGGCAGCGTCCACCGTCACGGCGTTCTCGCCGGGCGTCGTGTCGATGTACACGAGGCCCGCAAGCGCATCGCTGCCCCAGATGGCGCTTTGCGGTCCGTTTGTGAGTTCCACGCGGTTCACGCCGGTCAGGTCCAGGTGACCAAAGTTGTACTCGCCGCCAAGCGCCACGTTGTTCATCTCTATCCCGTCCAGCATGACGAGCACGTGGTTTGCCTCGGCTCCGCGGACACGGGCCTGCGTCAGGCCGCCGCGGTTGCCCGCCTGGCTCACGGCCAGGCCCGGCAACGCCCGCAGGATATCTCCCGCGTGGTAGGCGCGGCGGGCCTCGATTTCGGATTCGGTCAGGATCGTAGGCTGTTGTGTGCTCGTGCCAAGCCGGCTGCCATGGACGACGATGGTTTCGAGTTCCGCCGCCTGCGCGGGCACGGCCAGCGCGACGGCAATCAGGAGGATGAGCCTTCTCATGGTTTGCTCCAAATCTGCCGTCGCACCCCGCGCGGCCCAGAACGTTGAGAACCTGGCCGGTCTCCGGACTCATGAGGTGGCGTAAGACGCCCGTCACCGTAGCCTTCCCGTCTGCGACAGTGGCTTGAGACAGCGACGTTGCGTCACCCGTTCGGGTGGCAAAACCTCGAATTACCGTTGCGGGGGCAGTGCCGGATTCGTACCGGCTTCCCGTACACCAGGTTCGGGATGTCGAGTATAGCGGGAAGGCAGCGGGCCAGGTTCCCCTGGACAGACGCTATTGGATGACTTTCCAGCGGGTTCCGGATGCACTGTCTTCAAGTTCGATCCCGTTGGCGCCCAACTCGTCCCGGATGGCGTCGGCGCGCGCGAAATCCCGCCTGTGACGCGCGGCGGCGCGTTCTTCGATCTTCGCTTCGACCCAGCCGGGATCGACGCTGGCCGCCTGCTGGAACCAGTCATTTGCGGGTGTGCCCAGGATGCCGAGCAGCCAACCGCCAGCGAGGAGCTGGTTGCGGGACACTTCAACGCTCGCGGGATCGCTGGACCTGTGAATGTCCCCGGCGATGGCGTGCATCGCTGCCAGTGCCTGCGGCGTGTTGAGGTCGTTTCGGAGCGCGGCGAGCACGGACTCGGGAAAGGCGCCAACGCCTGCGTTCCGGAAATCGGTAGATGTAACCGACATGTCGCCCGGTGCATCCACCAGCGCCTGGTAAAGGCCATCCAGGCTGGCGCGCGCCTGGCGGATCAGGTCGTCGGACCACTCGAGGCTGCCGCGGTAGTGTCCGGACAGCAGCGCGTAGCGCAGGACCTCGCCGGGGTGCTCGCTTCGCAACTCGCGGATGGTGGCGATGTTGCCGAGGCTCTTTGACATCTTCTCGTCGCCCATGCGCAGCAAGCCATTGTGCATCCAGTAGCGCACATAAACCTGGCCGTCCTCCACGCACGTGCCCTGGGCCAGTTCGTTCTCGTGATGCGGAAAGGTCAGGTCGCTGCCGCCGCCATGAATGTCGATGCTCGGCCCCAGGTGTTTGCGAATCATCGCCGAGCACTCGATATGCCATCCCGGACGGCCGCGGCCCCAGGGGCTGTCCCAGCCAGGCAACTCGTCGCTCGACGGCTTCCACAGCACGAAATCTTTGGGATCCCGCTTGTATGGAGCGACCTCGACGCGGGCGCCTTCGAGGATGTTCTCGAGGGACTGTTTCGACAGGCTTCCGTAGTTCGGGTCCGACGGCACGTGGAACAGCACGTGGCCCTCGGACTCGTAGGCATGGCCGCGGTCGATCAGTGTGCCGATCATGTCGATGATCTCGCTGATGTGCTCCGTTGCGCGCGGTTCGACGTCGGGTTCGAGCACGCCGAGGGCTGCGATGTCGGCGCGGTATTCGTGCGCGAAACGATCGGCCAGTGCGCGGATCGGCTCCCCGTTGGCGAGCGCCGCCGCATTGATCTTGTCGTCGATGTCCGTGATGTTGTGGACGTACTTGATGTGCTTGAAGTAAAGCCTCAGCAGTCGCGCCAGGACATCGAATGCCACTTCGGGCAGGGCGTTACCGATATGGGCCAGGTTGTAGACCGTGGGGCCGCAGACGTACATCGACACGGAGTCCGGTACGCGCGGTTCGAAACGCCGTTTGATGCCGGTCAATGTGTCGTGAATATGGATGTCCATGGGATGGTCCGCAGCGATTGGAGATTACGGACAAGTGCCCGCAGAGAGCCTCAACTAAATCGTTGGCCCCGACAAGCGCAGTGTGCGGCTAAATGGAACATCGAGCGAAATTATCCCGCATTCGGGACGCGCGTACTACCTCCCATTAGTAATCGAGCCGATACGCATCCCCATCGCGGACGATCCTGCCCGCGGTCGGGCCGGAGAAATGGGTGCCGATGATCAGTACGGGACGGTCGGCGTAGCGCTCGACGAACGCCTTGCGGGTAGCGGCGCTTTCCACCGGGTCCACGCAGGCCGTGCAGGACCACTCTGGATGCGCCAGTTGGCAGGGGTGGTGCATCAGGTCGCCGGTGATGACCGCTTCCTCGCCCCGGGATTCGATGTGTACGCTGACGTGTCCGGGAGTGTGTCCCGGCGTCGGCAGGAGGTGGACCTCCAAGTTGATGCGATGGTCGGTGTCGACAAGGTCGGCGAGTCCCGCGTCCAGGATCGGCTGCACCGAGTCGTCGATGATGTCAGCGTACCGGCCGGCCCGGCCTCGGTCGCGCCAGTGGTTCCATTCGTCCTCGGCGAAGAGGTAGCGCGCGTTCGCGAAGGTTGGCTGCCAGCGGTCCTCCACGAGGCGCGTGTTCCATCCGACATGGTCGACGTGCATGTGGGTACAGAGGACGGTTTCGATGCCGTCTACCGCGAACCCCGCGTCGGAGAAGTCGCGCAGGAAATCGGATTGCATCATGTTCCATCGAGGATAGCCGCGCGGCTTGTCGTTGCCGATGCAGGTATCGACGACGATGGTCTGGTCGGGGCACTGGATGATCAGGCTGTGGAAGGAGAGAACGAGCTTGCGTTCGGCGTTGGTGAAGGGCGTAAGCCAGGGCAGGTTATCCACGAGGTCGGACGGCGCCTGGGGCAGTATGTGGTTGCCAATGGTGGCCGACGTGAGTTCTACCACCCGGGTCACCGTGACGTCGCCGATGCGCCAGCGCAGGAAATCTTGCATGTTCTTCCTTTGATCGTTTGAGAAAACTATAGCAGGCGGAAAATTGGCACCTAGATCGGATTGAATGGCACGGTTCTGTCAAAATAGGCATTTATTTTGATAAATGGATGTATAAATAAGCATTGTCAAAAAACATTTATATTGCTAAAGATGGGCTGTATTGCAATCTGGATGCGCTTGAGATTCGACCCGCAATGATGGTTCTGATTCGATGCAGAAGATCCTGAAAAGGCAAGAAATCAAATACTTGCAGGAGTGGTCCAGCCGTCACGTACACAAGCCTCTGGTGATTCGAGGTGCGAGGCAGGTTGGCAAGTCGACGTTGGTGCGCGAGTTCGTTCGGCTGGCGGACATGCCGATGGTGGAGGTCAACTTCGAACGCAACCCGGAGTTCCGCGAGGCCTTTGCCGAGAGAGATCCGGCGCGGATTGTCTCCACCCTGGCCCTGCTTACCGCGAGGGAGATCGCGCCTGCGGCTACGGTGCTGTTCCTTGACGAGATCCAGGCGGCGCCGGAGGCGTTGGTTGCGCTGCGCTACTTCCACGAGGAGATGCCGCAGTTACGTGTCGTGGCGGCGGGATCTCTGATGGAGTTCGCGCTGGCGGATGCGCGATTCTCGATGCCTGTGGGCCGGGTCGAGTACCTGCATTTGGGTCCCATGGAATTCGAGGACTTCCTCGAGGCTTCGGGAAATGCGCCGCTCGCTGCACATTTGCGGGGTTTTTCGCTGTCAGACCTGTCTGGGGGCGAAAACGTGGCATTCCCTGCGGCTGTGCATCGTAGATGCCTGGATTTGCTCCGGCAATATTGCGTGGTGGGCGGTCTCCCGGAGGCGGTTGCGGAATATGTCGATGCGGATACCAACGCTGGTGAGGAGTTTGCGCGAGTCAGCCGCGTGCAACAGGGTATCGTCTCCGCGTATAGGGATGATTTCCACAAATACGGCCATGGCCGCTTGAGAGATCGGATACAGCTGGTGTTCGACAAGCTCCCGGCCATGGTGGGCCGCAAGTTCAAGTACGTGCAGGTCAGCCGGGATCATCGGGCCGCCGAACTCTCCGACGCTCTACGGCATCTTTGCCTGGCTGGCGTTGCCACCAGGATCACGCACACGGCTGCTAACGGCGTGCCGTTGGCGGCCGAGGCCAACGAGCGCCATTTCAAATGCCTGTGCATGGATGTCGGCCTCATGTGCGGTGCGCTGCATCTCAATGTGCTCGATCTGGCCAGGCATGACTTGACACTGATCAATGGCGGTGCGCTTGCGGAACAGTTCGTTGGCCAGCATTTGCTATTCAGTGGACCGCGCTACCAGGCGCCGTCGCTGTACTACTGGGTTCGGGAAGCCAGGAACGCGGCGGCCGAGATCGACTACCTGATGACGGCGGGACAGCGAATAGTGCCCGTGGAGATCAAGGCGGGAACAACGGGTTCACTCCGCTCGTTGCACCAGTTCCTGCAGGAGAAACAGCGCGATTTCGGGCTTCGTTTCAATGCCGACGTGCCGAGCCTGCTGCGCGACGCAAAGCGGCTCTCGAACGGCACGGCAATCGACTATCGACTGTTGTCGCTGCCGATATACATGGCGGGTCAAGCGCGCAGACTCGTTGGCGAATTCGACTCGCAATGACCAGATGCCGTCAGTCGAGGTTCCCGTACACCGCGCTTTCGAAGGCGAGATATAGCGGTAGCGATTTCTCGTCCGCGAAAGGAAGGACCTGAGTCATGTAGGCGCCGCCCACACCCTTCGCCTGATCGATCCAGAAGTACGAGTTGGCGAGGCCGGCCCAGGCGAGACTGCCCGCGGAACGGCCGGTGGGTGTATCCTCGGTGTTGATCATGAACGTCAAGCCCCAGGTTTTGGGCATCCCCGGGAAAAAGTCGGCATCGTTCGAGAAGGGGGGAATCACGGTTTTGAGTGGCACGACGCGGCAGGTCCCCATCTGGTTGCGGGACATCGTTGCCACGGTTTCCGGCGCGAGGATCTGCTCGCCGTTGACTCGACCCCCGTTCAGCATCATGCGAATGAAACACAGGTAGTCGCCGATCGTGCCGTAAAGTCCGGCGCCGCCCAGTTCCACCTCCGGATCCTGGGGCATTTCAAGGTCCATTAGAGGGACCAGCGAGCCGTCGTCGACGCGCTGGTGAATCTTCGCCAGCCGGGCCCGCATCCCGTCGGTGATTCGAAAGGCGGTATCGCGCATGCCGAGCGGCTCGAGGAGGTGATCGCGGAAGTACACTCCGAGGCGCTGTCCGCTCACGGCCTCGACCATCTTGCCGATCCAGTCGATGCTGATGCCGTACTCCCAGCGGTCGCCCGGATCGAACAGCAGGGGCGTCCCGAGGGCCGCTTCCTGGCAACTGATGATCCCCGGCGTACCGGTGGCCGCCTGGTAGGTGAGGATCGATGCGCTCCAGGTCTCGTAGGAGAATCCGGCGGTATGGGTCAGCAGGTGGCGCAACGTGATGTCGCCTCTGGGCGCGCGCGTCCGCGGCGTGCCGTCCTCTTCGAAGCCTTCGAGGACACGTGCTTCACCTAGGGCGGGAACCACTTCCCGGGCAGGCGCGTCGAGGTCCAGCTGTCCCCGTTCGACGAGCTGCATGGCGGCCGCTCCGGTCAGTGGTTTCGTCATCGACGCGATCCAGCCGACGGTGCCGGCGGTCATCTCTTCGCCGCCGCCCAGCACGCGCTCGCCAAACCCGCCGAGATAGAGGTTTCCGTCCCGGTCAGTCGCGCCGGCGACGACGCCGGGAACCGCGCCGTCGGTTATGGCGTTGCTCAGGAGCCTATCGGCGGTTTGAGAGATGGACATTGTGGTACTCCCGATACGATTGCCGGCAGCCCGGATTCTGTCGGTTGCCGGTCAATGCTGCAACGTGGGGAGTGTGCGGTTGAACTGCCCGGTTCATGACTTGCCGCAACGTGCAATACCGTCTGTGTGCCTTAAGGCAACGGCTGGCCCTGTGTACTCGCCACGTCGTGCCGGGTATCGTCGCGCTGTGGATCTGCGTCGCGTTGCTGTCGTTGTCTGGCTGCTTAGTTGGTTCGGCCTGTTCCTGTCTTATTTTCTCTCGGCACAGCAGGACCACATCCCGAGCTGTATTCCCCACCTGGCCGGCTGTACCAGCGTGAGTTCCTCCGGCCGCCACGGCGCCGGGTTCTTCCTGTTCAAGGCGACCATGCTGCCGGCCGCGGCCTTTCTCATGGTGTACTGGGTGTTGTGCGGCCAGTGGTTGCGGTGCTGCGGCGAGGCCTCCGCGCGGTGGCGCTGGACCATCGTCCTGGTTGGACTTGTCGGCGCCGCCTTCCTGGTGCTCTATACGACGTTCCTGGGTTCCGTAGGCGACATCTACCGGACATTGCGCCGCTACGGCACGGTGATGTTCTTTGGCATGACCTACCTGGCGCAATTGCTGCTCGCGTACCGCGCCCAGGCCGCGCTGGGCGATACGCCGCTCGTGCGCGCGAAGGTCTGGCTTTGCCTCGGGGTGCTCATCGAGGGGCTGGTGCTGGTCGCGCTCACGAACCTGATCGAGGACGACGACTGGCTTGAGAACCTGACCGAGTGGCACGTCAGCACGGCGATTTCCTTTTACCCGTTCCTCACGTGGCTGATGTGGCGGAACACGGGATTCACCTTGGCGTTCTCGCTGAAGCCGCCGGGGAGAGGCGAGGCCGATCAGGCCGAATAGCACGGCGGCGGGCGGCTTCGTCGCCGGTCAGACCGTCTTGGCTGCGATCAATCCGAGGTTGTTGCCTTCGAGAATTCTCTCGGCGCGATAGCTGGACCTTACGAGGGGACCGGATGCGACCTCCGTGAACCCGCGTGCGAGGCCGTCCTCCCGGTAAGCAGCGAACTGGTCCGGATGGACCCAACGCTCCACCGGAAGGTGGTTTGCTGTGGGGCGCAGGTACTGCCCGAGGGTCAGGACATCAACACCAGCATCACGCAGGTCGTCCATGGCCTGCAGGATCTCGTCGTCTGTCTCCCCGAGCCCCAGCATCAGGCTGGACTTGGTCAGTACCGCTGGCTGGAAGACCTTGGCATGGTGCAGCACGTCGAGGGTCTGCGCGTAGCCGGCACGGATGTCGCGTACAGGGTGGGTCAGTCGTTCGACGGTCTCAAGATTCTGTGCGAACACGTCTATGCCGCTTGCCACCACCGTTTCGACGGCAGCGTGGACACCGGCAAAATCCGGGGTCAGCGCCTCGACGCCGGTCCGCGGGTTCAGCCGCTTGATGGCGCGCACGCACGCCGCATAGTGTCCGGCGCCGCCGTCCACCAGGTCATCGCGGTCCACCGAAGTCAGGACCACGTAGTTGAGGTTCATGAGGCGGACGGACTTCGCGGCGTTTTGCGGTTCGTCCGGATCGAGACGGCCGTTGGGATTCCCCGTGTCCACGGCGCAGAAGCGGCACGCCCGGGTGCATACCGAACCCATCAGCATGATGGTCGCCGTGCCGCGGCTCCAGCACTCGCCGATGTTCGGGCAGTGGGACTCCTGGCAGACGGTGCTCAGGCGATGCTTGGCAACCGTGCGGCGAACCCTATGGAAACCCGCGCCGCCGCCGAGCCGCACCCGCAGCCAGGGCGGCTTCGGCCCGGCAACGGACGCCTGCGCCGACGAATCGGCCTTGATGCCGTCCTTGATCGCGCGGATCCCGTCGGCATTGCGAAACTTGACGCCGCTTCTGGTCATGGGCCCGATTGTAGTGTGTCTTTACGCCGGGCGCTGTTCTTCCCGGAGCCTTGCGCGGACCTGCATCAGCACCTTGCCGTAAGTGTTCAGCCCCCGGGTATCGCGGCCGCAGCCCCAGTAGTAGTCGTATTGGCTGGTCTCGAGGATGCGGCGCTCGCCGGTACTGAGGAGAGCGGCTGCGGCGTCTTCGGAAGTGCGGCATTTCCGGTATATGCCGCGCGTCATGTATGTCTCCCTGAGCGTGTTCCAGTCGTCCCGGATGCGTCTCCTGTTGCGCCGGGCCAGCCGCCGCGCGACGCTGGGGGACTCGGCAGCGCAGATCGCCTTTCGCAGGCCTGTGTCCGTGAACTTCATCGCCTCCACGTAGTGGGCGACGGACGGCCACGTCTCGCCGTCAAGTTCGAATCCGTGCCGGGACCAGGCGGACAGTGGATCGGTGGCGTCTTCCATGGACACGAGGACGGTGTCCTGGTCGATGGGCTCGAACGGCATTCAGGTCAGAACTGGGCGTTATTGGGAACTCGGGGAAACGGGATGGCGTCCCGAATGTTGTCCATTCCCGATGCGTAAAGGAGCAGTCTCTCAAGCCCTAATCCAAAACCCGCGTGGGGCACCGTTCCGTAGCGCCTGAGGTCCCGGTACCACCAGAGGTCCTTGGCCAGCGACGGGTCCATCCGGGCATCAAGCACGTCGATCCGTTCCTCGCGCTGGCTCCCGCCGATGATCTCGCCGACGCCGGGCAGCAACACATCCATCGCCGCAACGGTCTTGCCGTCGTCGTTAAGACGCATGTAGAAAGCTTTGATTTCCTTGGGATAATCTACTACAACAACCGGACCATTGACGTGGCGCTCGGTAAGGTAGCGCTCGTGCTCGGATTGCAGGTCGAGCCCCCACTCGACGGGGAACTCAAAGGACTCGCCGGAGTTCCGGAGGATGTCGACGGCTTCGCTGTAGGACAGGCGTTCGAACGGCGCGTCGATCACCCGCTGCAGCCGGTCGACAACAGTCCGATCAATGCGGTCCGCGAAGAAAGTCATGTCGTCGCCGCAACGCTCGAGCACGTCGGCCAACACGGTCTTGAGGAGATCGGCTGCGAGATCGGCATTGTCGTCGAGGTTGGCGAAGGCGATTTCTGGTTCCACCATCCAGAACTCCGCCAAGTGCCGCGCCGTATGCGAATTCTCCGCGCGAAACGTCGGGCCAAAGGTGTAGACCTTGCTCATCGCCAGGCAATAGGACTCCACGTTGAGCTGGCCGGAGACGGTGAGGAACGTCTCGCGGCCGAAGAAGTCCTCGCCGTAGCCGCCCGGGGGACGGTTCGCGATGTCGAGCGTACTGACGCGGAACAGGTCGCCGGCCCCTTCGCAATCGCTCGCCGTGATGATGGGCGTGTTGACCCAGAAAAACCCGCGGGAGTCGAAGTACCTGTGAATCGCTTGCGAGAGCGCATTGCGCAGCCGGGTCATCGCGCCGAAGGTGTTTGTGCGGGGCCGCAGGTGCGCGACGGTACGCAGGTACTCGAACGTGTGCCGTTTCTTGGCGATGGGGTAGGCGTCGGGTTCGACGACCCAGCCGGCGACGCGGACCCCATCGGCCTGGATCTCCCGGCTTTGACCCCGGCCCTGGGAGGCGACCACGACGCCGCTGATCTCGACGGCGCAACCCGCCGTGAGGGCGACGATCTCGTCATAATTCTGAAGGTCTTGGTCCGCGACTACCTGCACGGCGTCAAAGCACGAGCCGTCGTGCACCTGGATGAAGGAGAAACCGCCCCTCGACGTGCGCCGGGACCGTACCCAGCCAGCGATGGCAACGGCGTGGCCGAGGGCGACATCTTCGTGAATAACGGCTGAAACCGGCGTATGTTGCAACCGAAGCTCGGGGGCCGGAGGACGAGACGATTATAGGTGGACCCGTCCGAACGGGACAATACACGGGAGGCGGGAGGGAAAGACGGCAAGCGCGAGGGCAATCGGGTTGAGACCATGACGCGACATCTCATCGCGGGGGCGGCGGCGCTGGCGATCCTCGGGCTCGGTTTCCTGGCGTGGAACGCGCTGATGCCGAGGGAAAGGGATACACCGGTCTTCGTTCCGGTACCCGAGCCATCCACCCCGAGCGTCATCGAAGAGGGTCCACCCCCCGCGCCGCCCGCAAGTGAATCCGAAGGCGTGCCGGTGCCCGCGCTGGAATTGCCCCCACTCGACGACAGTGACGATTTCGTTCGCACGCAGGTGGATGATTGCCTCGCCGCGCTGTTTCCGGAAGAAGGCCCGACGGACATCCTCCGGCGTGTGGCAGCGATCCTGGAGAACGCCTCCCGGGCCGAAGTGACCCGCGGCCGTTTCTCCGTCATCGAAACCCCGCCGGGCGATTTCAGGGTCCGTAAGCGGGGAAACCGGTATTTCATCGATGATGCAACATTCCGCCGCTACGACGCGGTGGTGCAGTCATTGACATGTGTCCGGCCGGAACGCGCCGCGTCGCTTATCGGGCTGTTCGGGCCATTGCTGGCCCAGGCGATGGGAGAGTTCGGCCTCCCCGGCGCGGATATCGATGCCATGGCCGACTCGGCTTTGGCGGAGATCCTGGCGGTGGAGTTTCCGGGACTGCCGATCGAAGTCGTCCAGACGAACGCGAGGTACAGGTTTGCCGACGCCGAGCTTGAAGCCGCGTCCACGCTCGCGAAGCAACTTGTCCGAATCGGACCCGACAATCTCGCCAGCCTGCAACGCCATGCGAGGAAAGTGCGGGCTGCGCTAAAGCGTCAGGTTCTCGATCCAACCAGCTCGAATTGACCCGTCCAGCGCTGGCCTCGACTCGGTCTACTCGGCCGAGGCCTGGTTCCCCTCCCACCGCGCGACATAGCGGGAGAGGTCGATGTCCTTGCGAAACGGCGCGCGGGCAGCCGTCCACTCCGCATCCTGCCTGACGTAGCGTTTCTCCTGGACAAGGTAGCGCTCGACCGCCTGCCGAAAGCTGGCATCCCGGATCCAATGCACGGAGTAGGTCTCCCTGGGCAGGTATCCCCGGGCGACCTTGTGCGGACCTTGCGCCCCGGCTTCCACGCGTTGCAGGCCGTGTGCGATGGCGAAGTCGATGGCCTGGTAGTAGCAGAGTTCGAAGTGCAGGAAGCGGTGGTCCTCGATGCAGCCCCAGTTGCGTCCGAACAGCGCGTGGGAGCCGATGAAGTTGAGGGCGCCTGCGATGTAGCGTCCGCGCCTGCGCGCCATGATAAGCAGGGTTCGTTCGGGCATCGTCTCGTTCACGAGACTGAAGAAACGCCGGGTGAGATACGGCGTGCCCCATTTTCGGTTCGCGGTGTCCATGTAGAAGGCATAGAAGCGGTCCCAGTGGCGTTCGGTCAGGTCGCTGCCGGTGACCCACTCGATTTCAATGTCTTCCCGAATCGCTTCCCGGCGCTCCCGGCGGATGTTCTTGCGCTTCTTCGAGGCCAGTTGCGAGAGGAACTCATCGAACGTGTCGAAACCGGCGTTCGCCCAGTGGTACTGGGTGTCGACCCGTTGCAGCAGACCGAGCTTGGCCGCGCGCTTCCACTGCGCCTTCGGCATGAACGTGTAGTGCAGGGAGCTGACCCCGATGCGCTCTGCGACCTGGACGCTTGCCGCGAGAAGCTGCTCCTCCACGACCGCGGCACGCTCGCCGCTGGCGGAAAGCAGCCGCGGGCCGGTCGCGGGTGTGAACGGGATGCTGGCCTGGAGCTTCGGATAGTACTCTCCGCCCGCCCGGTACCAGGCTTCCGCCCAGCCGCCGTCGAACACGTACTCTCCCCGGGAGTGCGACTTGAGGTACATGGGCGCGACGCCGAGGAGCCTGTCGCCGTCCCGGAGCACGAGGTGGAACGGCTGCCAGCCCGTCTTGGGCGATGCGCTGCCGCTCGCCTCCAGGGCATGCAGGAAACGGTGGTCGAGAAACGGGTTGTATTCGTCGCCTGCATCCGCGCATCGGTTCCAGGCCCCGGCCGAAATGCCGGAGATATCGTTGCAGACGCCCGCTGTGAGTTCGCTCAATGCTCCTCCCCGTTTGAGGAGCATTCTAACGGACGCGACGGTTGACGGGCCGCATGCATCGCCGCGTCGCGAGCCTTAGAATTACCGGATGGACAAGAAAGCGCTTCTTTCGGAACTCGCGATCGATCGGGATTCGGATGCTTCCCCGTCTTCCGCCCGCCCGCTCAAGTGGCTGTTGCTGATCGCGGTTGTCGGGGGCGTGGGATTCGCCGCGTTCACGTGGGTACTGCCCATCGAGGCATCGCCGGTAGAGGTCCGAACCGCGGTGGTGGAAGAGCTTGCGGCTGCCGCTGCCGGGGACAGCGTGCTGGATGCGACGGGGTATGTCGTCGCGCGCCGCCAGGCGACGGTCAGTTCCAAGACCACCGGCAAGGTCGTGGAAGTCCTGGTGGAGGAGGGCATGTACGTCGAGGAGGGACAGCTCCTGGCGCAACTCGACGACAGCATCACACGGGCGCAGCTCGAACTGTCGGAATCACAGCTTCGCGCCTCGCGGGCGAGCCTCGACGAGATGATGGTGCAGCTCAGGCAGGCGCAACTGGACCTCGCGCGAACCTCGGGTCTCGCGGAGCGGAAACTTGCGAGCCAGGCGGATCTCGATCGCGACACGCTTGCGGTCGAGGGCCTGACGGCCCGGCTGGCCCGCGTCGAACAGGAGTTGAACGTCGCCGAGCGCCATGCCGACGTGCAGCGCCAGATGCTGGCGGACATGCAGATTCGCGCGCCTTTCGCCGGGGTCGTGGTGGCCAAGGCCGCCCAACCCGGCGAAATGATCTCGCCGGTGTCCGCCGGCGGCGGTTTCACGCGGACGGGCATCTGCACCATCGTGGACATGGACTCCCTCGAGGTGGAGGTCGATGTCAACGAGGCATATATCAACCGGGTGTTTCCAGGACAGCCGGCGACGGTAGCGCTCAATGCCTATCCGGATGTGCAGATACCGGCGTCGGTCATCGCGATCATCCCGACGGCGGACCGGAACAAGGCGACGGTCCGGGTACGTATTCGCATTCTCGACCGTGACGACAGGGTGCTGCCGGACATGGGGGTCAAGGTCCGTTTCCTGGACGACGAACCGACGCCGCCGCCGGTCACGGCCACCGGGGTCGTGGTGCCTGCGGATGCGGTCACTGAAACCGGGGACGAGGCCTATGTATGGGTCGTGCGTGAGGACCGGGTGGCAAGGCGCCGGGTCGTTGTCGCCGGGCCGCACGGCGAGCGCCTGCGCGTGGTCGCGGGGCTTGCCGGCGGCGAACGGGTCGTTTCCTTCCCGTCCGACGCATCCGGCGACCGGAGCCTGACCGACGGCGACCTCGTACAGGTCGTGAACTGACGACCGCCCCGTCGATGCTCTGCGCTTTCCGGCGGATGGGTGAGTTCCGCCTGGCGCGATCATCGGTGACCGCCGCAAAACGAACGTCAGCGACCGAAAGTCTGATATAAAGCGCCGCGCGAACCCCCCGGGAAGCCGTAGCACTGCGAGATTCGGAGAGTCCTCTCATGCCCATAGTCAGCCTGAAGGAAGTTGCAAAGTCCTACCGGAAAGGCCGCGAGGTGATCGATGTCCTCGACGGCATAGACCTCGACATAGAGGAAGGCGACTTCCTTGCGCTCATGGGTCCTTCGGGCTCCGGCAAAACGACGCTCCTGAACCTTATCGGCGGCCTCGACAACCCGACAGAGGGTTCCGTGGTTGTCGGAGGGCAGACGCTCGGAGACCTGTCCGGCAAGGGGCTGGCCAGGTGGCGCTCCCGAAACATCGGCTTCGTCTTCCAGTTCTATAACCTGCTTCCAGTGCTCAATGCGCTGCGCAACGTCGAACTGCCGCTCCTGCTGACGAACCTTTCGGGAGCGCAGCGCAGGAAGAACGCCCAGACAGCGTTGACGATAGTGGGTTTGGGCGACCGCGCCAGCCACAAGCCCGGAGAACTGTCCGGTGGACAGCAGCAGCGGGTGGCAATCGCGCGGGCGATCGTCGCGGACCCGGCGCTCCTCGTCTGCGACGAACCCACCGGCGACCTCGACAGGGAGACCGCGGAAGAAATCCTCGACCTGCTCGGCATACTCAACAGGGAGCATGGCAAGACCGTGATCATGGTGACCCACGATCCGAAGGCGGCTGACCATGCGAGTCACATACTTCACCTCGACAAGGGACAACTGGTGGAGCAGGCCGCATGAGCGCTATAGGCCTCGTCTGGCCAAACCTCGGGCGCAAGCCGGTCCGCACGGTGCTGACACTGATGTCTTTGCTCGTCGCATTCGTGCTGTTCACGTATCTGCGGGCGATCGCCGTGGCGTTTACGTCGGGGGGATTCGGCGAAGCAGGGATCGACCGGCTGGTGGTCTCGCCGAAGTACTCCATCATCGATCCGCTTCCCGTCAATCATCAGCGCTCGATCGCCACCGTCCCGGGCGTCGAGGCCGTGACGCATGCGGACTGGTTCGGCGGCATCTACCAGGAGCCGCGAAACTTCTTTCCGAAGTTCCCGGTCGATCCCGAGGGATACTTTTCGATCTACTCCGAGCGGGTGATCGCCCCCGAGCAGCTTGCGGCGTTTCGCGATACGCGGACCGGTGCGGTGGTGTCCGCGGGTCTCGCGGAACGTTTCGGGTGGAAGATCGGCGACAGGATCCCCATCGAGGGCGACATCTATCCGAAGCGCGATGGTAGCCGGCTGTGGGAGTTCGACCTGGTCGGCATCTACCGGGGCCAGCCGGACGACCCGGACCCGGGGGTGTTCCTGTTCCAGTACGACTACTTCGACGAGGCGCGGCAGTTCGGGCACGGCGGTGTCGGCTGGTTCATCGTGCGCGTGGGCAACCCGGAGAAGGCCGCCGAGATCGCGAGTGCGATCGACGCGATGTTCGAGAACTCCATCAACGCGACGCGCACCGCGACGGAAGACGATTCCCAGCGGGAATTCGCCAAGCAGTTCGGGAACATCGGACTGATCACGACGGGAATCCTCGGCGCGGTGTTCTTCACCATCCTGTTGCTGACTGCCAACACCATGGCCCAGGCGCTGCGCGACCGTATTCCGGAACTCGCGGTACTGAAGACCTTCGGGTTTACCGACGGGACCGTCGGATCTCTGGTGTTGGCCGAGGCGATACTGTTGTGTGTCGCAGGAGGTGCCCTGGGCATCGGCCTAGCGGCCGGGGTGCAGGGTTTCTTGAGCGTTTACCTCGAGCCTGTCATAGGTCCGATAGCGGTCGATTGGCCGATCATCGCGCAGGGACTTGCCCTCGCAGTGTTGCTCGGGGCAATCGTCGGTCTCGTGCCAGCATTCAGCGCATGGCGCCTGACCATCGTGGACGCGCTGCGGGAGCGCCAGGCGTGATCGGCCAGGTCTTCCAGATCACGCTGCTTAGCCTTCGCAACCTCCCGTCGCGCCTCGGCAGTTCCTCGGTCATCGTCGTCGGCATCGGCGGCGTGGTTGGCGTGCTCGTGGCCATACTCGCCATGGCCAAGGGTTTCGAGGCATCCATGTCCCGGGCGGGGCAGCCGGACCGGGCGATCGTGATGCGCGGCGGGTCCACGAGCGAACTGTCGAGCGGAATGGGTCCGGGCGAGATGGCCGTGGTCGGATCCTGGTCCGAGGTGACGGCAGCCAGCGGCGAACTCTACCTCGTGGCCGACGTGCCGAAGCGCTCCAATCAATCGCTCGCCAACCTCGCGATACGCGGCGTGGAACAGGACGCCTTCGAGATTCGCCCGGAGATCTCCATCGTCGAAGGCCGTTCATTCGTAACCGGCAGGACGGAGATGATCGCCGGCCGCGGCGCCGTCGCGGAGTTCGAGGGCGTCGAAACCGGATCGACCATCGAACTGAGAAACTCTACCTGGACCATCGTCGGCATGTTCGAAGCGGACGGGTCCGTGTACGAATCCGAGGTCTGGGCCGATCTTGCCACCGCCCAGTCGATATTCCGCAGGGAAGGCGGCGTGAGTTCCATGCGCGTTCGGCTGGCATCGCCGGATGCGGCGGACGTGCTGTCGCAGCGGATGGAGGACGATCCGCGCCTCGACCTGACGCTCACCGGCGAGGACGAGTACTTCAAGAGCCAGTCCCAGCAACTGACCACGCTGATCGAGACCTTTGGTTATGGCGTGGCCGCCATCATGGCCGTTGGCGCCATCTTTGCGGCGCTCAACACCATGTACACGGCAGTCTCGGCGCGCACGGTGGAAATCGCGACGCTTCGCGCCCTCGGCTTCGGCGGCATGCCGGTGGTGGCGTCCGTGGTAATCGAGGCGCTCCTGCTCGCGCTCCTCGGCGGTGCGGTTGGAGCGGCGGTGGCCTATTTCGGCTTCAACGGCTGGACCGTCTCGACCTTGGGCGGGTCCTTTTCCCAGGTCGCCTTCGACTTTGCCGTTACGCCGGAACTGCTCGTCTTCGGGATCGTCTGGGCGGTGGGACTGGGCCTGGTCGGCGGGATGTTCCCGGCGGTCCGCGCCGCGCGGTTGCCGATCACCACGGCGCTGCGGGGGGAGTAGTGTCCGCCTGACGGCCGCGTCCTACTGCGCCGTCAATGCCTTGATGACGTCGTCCAGCACCTCCTCCGCGAGTGTGCGCATCTCGTCGTCCGTGCGGTCCTGGATGGGATGCCGGACGAAACAGCGCTTTGCGTCCATGCCGAGCGCGGTTGCCTGGGCGGCTGCCGCATCGGCGAATTCGCTCGAAGCGATCGATACCGAGGGCACGCCCTGGATCTCGAACCATACCGTGTCATGCAAACTGCACGTGGTACAGGAGCCTCAGTCGGCGAGTGCTTCGATTACGAAGTCGTTGCTTTCCCTGATCTCCTGGCGCAACGCCTGCGGCGCGGGCTTGGTGAACGTGGGCTTGGAATACCGGTTGACCTCGACAGCGGGGAGACGCTCGGCGAGCAGTTCCTCCAGCCGGTCGAGCAGGACATTGCCACGCGGTTTCGAGATATCGAGCAGGGCGAGCGTGCCCGCAATCTCCGGGGGACGCGGGGAAACCGTGCGCGCGATCGGAACGCGCTCGTCGGTGGGATCCATGATGGTAGTCATGGGAAGACTCCTCCAATGGCGATGCGGTGGTGGATTATAGCGATGCGGCCCGGATGCAATTCAGGGAAGCTCTATCTTCCTTGAGACGGGTATGGAGCCGCGCGGTCCGCTTGCCCACCCGTGGAAGAAGGCGGAGAACTTGCCCGCCTCGGACCCGGCGACGACGATGTGAATATTGTCGCCGGACGAGAACTTTGGTGCAGCCCTGTCGAGCCTTTCGGCCGGCATGCCGGCTGCCCGTGCGGGATCGAGCCCCACACCGCTGACTGCGTCCGCGACCAGGTCGCGCAGGGGCCGGGAGGTGACCTCCTGTATCCGGTCGCGCAGGTCGGTCTTGGAGTAGTTTCCGGTTCGCAACGTGTCGACGTGTTCGGGGGACACCACCAGGATGCAGTCGCCCATGGTGTGCGCCCGCACGTGGTGTGCTGATTCCATCGACAGCGCGAAGGATCCCGCGAGCTGGCTTGCGGTGCGCGAGGCCTGGTCGACGATGAGGCTGGGTCCGCCGGTCATGGCGAAAAGGGTCACAACCGAGTCGCTGGCGTCGAATCCCCGTTCGACGTGCAACGGCGGCCAGGGGCTGCGCTCTTCCCATTCGGCAAAGCACATGGAGTACTTCATGGGGTTGCCCAGGGTCGATCGCTCAGTCCCGCCCGGACGCGCGCCGCCAACGTTGCGCAAAGCGAGCCTTAACGCCCGGCCGATGGTGGCGTTCGCGCGATTGCCCTGGCCGAGTGCGGAGAGCCCCATGTTCATGCCTATCCGCTCACGTATGGGGCCGTTGACGACCATGACCGGGGAGGCCCCCATGGTGGTTGCCATGACGCCGTGGGCATTGAACGTGTCAGTGCATGCCGCCTCGACCGCGGCGATGATCACCGGCAGGTATTCCGGGCTGCATCCGGCGAGGACCGCGTTGACGGCAATCTTCTCCACCGTCGCCGGCGCCATGTTCGGCGGGATCGTGGCGACGACGGACTGCGGATCGCGCGCCGTCCCCTCAAGCATTCGAAGGACGCGGTCCGGCGTCGGCGGCACGACCGGCAACCCGTCCGAGAACCCTTGGTCGAACATGAACTCGTGCACGTCGTCGTCCGGCGCGGTCTCTATTCGCCGGGCGCGCAATGGGCTGTTTTCGGACGTCGCCCGGAGGCGTTCGCTAATGATCGGGTCCTGGGTCAGCGAGCCGCAGCCGGGACGCCAGTCGGGATAGGCGTCCCAATCCACGGCGGCATCTTGCGCGTGGCGTTCGAAGAATGCGCGCCATTCGGCCCTGTCGAAACCGACAAGGCGATCCGCCTCGACGCCCTCGGCGTCGGCAACGATTACGAGGGGGACGGTTTCGATGTCGTAGGCGAACGAGACCGTGAGGTCGGAGTCATCGAGCACCGGGGCCGACAGGGCGTGACGGCGGGCCAGGATCGTGTTGCCTTCGGCGGTCTGCCCCGCGACGAGGATGTCGAGGCCCGCGTGGCCGTGCAGGGCCTCGACTAGCGGCAGCACCAGGTTGCAGGTGGGGCAGTCTTCCTTGACGAAGCAGACGACGGATTTCGTGGAACGAGGAAAAGCGTGGGTCCTGCCGTCGAGACCCCGGAGTGAAAAGGCTGGCAGCAACGCAGGCATCAGTGCACTTCGGCCTGATCTCCCCAAGCCTTCCGCAGGCGTTCGAAGTTGAAACCTGGTTCCTGAGAGGCTTCGATGATGACCGCCTCCCGGCGGGCGATGAGCGCTGCAGCATTGGGCATGTCCTTCGCCACGTCCGCGGGAACCACTACGGCCCCGTGTCGGTCGGCATGCAGGAGGTCTCCATCCGCGACCCGCATCCCGGCAACATTGACGGGGTTGCCGAAACCCACCAGGTGGACGAAGGCATGGGATGGACCGACGCGGTCGGCCAGCATCTGAAATCCGTCGGCGATGTCGGGCAGGTCGCGCACGCTGCCGTCCGTGACAAGCCCGATGCAGCCGAGCCCGCGATGAATGTTGCTGTTCACTTCTCCCCAGAACGACCCGTAACCCCGGGAATCGCCGTCGAGGTCCTGGATGACGACGACGGACGGCTTGGGGCCGTCGTCGATATAGGCGTAGTAGCCTTCCCGCAAAGCTCGCATTTCGCTATCGGAAATGTCGGTGGGGTGCATGGCCCGGATGACGGCCGTGCGGGCAAATCCCACCATGGAGCCCAGTTCCGGCCGGGTGCATACCAGTGGTTGGACAGTGAAGCCGTAGCCCCGCCGCCCCGGCGCAACCGCCTCCAGCGCATTGCATACCGTCGGCGTGTCGAGGGCGCGCAAGGCTTCGAGTACGCCATCATCGAGCTTCGACATCCTGGGTCCTTTCCGCGTGGATTAACATCCAATGGTATTCGCGGGAATGGCGGATTGAAAAGCCGGGCTCGCGTGAAGGCACCGCCGCTACGACGTACAATCCCAAGGATTCGGCTGTGAGTGGGCAGGGTTCTTGGCGCATGCTGTTGATGGAGTACGACGCGGGGCGATATTCGCAATGACGTTCGCTGCCGCGCTGTTTCTTGCTTACCTGGGTGCTTGCGCGCTGCTGTGGGCGACGCAGGACGGCCTGGTCTTTCATCCCCGGTCACTGGCGGACCCGCCGACTCATCCCGCTGCGGTCATCGCGGAAATCGAACGCTCCGATGCGGTGTTGCGTGGCTGGGTCGTGAATGGCGACCAGGCGGGGCCGGTCATCGTCTACTTCGGCGGAAACGCGGAGGAAGTATCGGTGAACATCGGATGGTTCGCCGACCGGCGTGCGACCACCGTGCTCTTCAACTATCGCGGGTACGGCGACAGCACCGGAAAGCCCTCGGAACGCCACCTGGTGGAGGATGCCGTAGCCGTCGCCGAGTGGTCGAGGGAGCAGTTTCCGGATCGTCCCCTTGTGCTCTTCGGATCGAGCCTCGGCACCGGGGTCGCGTCGCTGGCCGCCGCGCATGCCGAGGCCGACGCGGCGATACTGGTGAGTCCGTACCGGGGCATCGATCGGGTTGCGCAGAAGCACTTTCGGGTATTCCCCGTACGTTGGATGCTGCGGCATCCGTTCCGCGCCGAAGCCGTGGTCGCTGAGATGCCGCCGACCCTCGCCATCGCGTCATCCGTGGACGGGGTCATCCCTTTTGCCGAGAGCGAAGCAATGGTGCAGGCGATGAGGGCGGTGGAGGGCGGTCCGCCGGTGGAGTTTCGTACCGTGGACGTGCCCCACGGCGCGTTTCCCTACGCCCCGGACTTCTGGCAGGCGGTGGATGACTATCTGGCGGGAGTCACACAGGCGTAAGGCCCCGGACGCCCCGTGCCCCGGAACTCACAACCAGAATCGTTCGGTCTTCAGCCAGGACCGCACGGGGATGAGTTCGCCCGTAATCGCATCCGACGCCGATGACGCCAGGAACAGTGCAAGGTTCGCGACGTCTTCCGGATTGGGCGGCAGGTCCAGGCGCGGTACGGGGTTGCCCTCGTCGTCCACGGACGGCGGAATGATGCCGTAGCCCTTCAGTTCTTCTGTGGCGATGAGGCCGGGCAATATGCAGTTGACGTTTATGTTGTGCCTCGCCCACCTGCAGGCGAGGTTGTTCGTGAGGCTCAGGACGCCCGCCTTGGCCGCGGAATAGTGGAGTTGCCCAGGGTTTCCCTTGCTGCCCGCGGTGGAGGAGACGTTGATGATCTTGCCACCGTTCTGGCTGATCATCTGCCTGCCGGCGGCGAGACAGACAAGAAAGCAGCCGGTCAGGTTCAGTTCCACGATGTGGCGCCACTCGTCCAGCGGCGTATCTTCCGGGGCACGGCCCCGGCCCCAGCGTCCGGCATTGTTGACGACCACGTCGACCCTCCCGAAAGCGTCCACCGTTCCAGCGATCAGGGCGTCTACCTGCGCCTCGTCCGTGATGTCGACCGGGATTGCCAACGCGCTCTGGTCTTTGTCCTCGATCTCGCGCACGACCTGCTCGATGTTCTCCGCGTTGCGGCTCGCCACCACTACGTTGGCGCCGGCCGCCGCGTACGCCATGGCCATGGGCTTGCCGAGGCCACCGGCGCCGCCGGTGACGATGGCAGTCTTGCCGTCAAGTCTGAAATTCGACACGGGTTCCCCCTCTCGTTAGCGGTTTGAAAGCTGGCCGAACAGGCCGTGCGGGGACCGTGCTATGCCTGTTCGCGCTTGCGCACGTAGAGCACCAGTTCGTGGTCCACCAGCTCGAAACCGTGCTTATCGGCTATCTCTTCCTGCAGGGCCTCGATGCGTTCGTTGACGAACTCGGTTACGGCTCCGGTGTCCACGTCCACCATGTGATCGTGGTGCGCCTGGTCTGCGAGCTCGTACACCGCGTGGCCGTCGTCGAAATTGTGCCGTTCGACGATGCCGGCAGACTGGAACTGCGTAAGTACCCTATAGACCGTCGCAAGCCCGACGGAATCGTCGGTTTCGAGCAGGTGCTTGTAGACATCCTCCGCGCTCATGTGGTGCGGCTCGGCGCTTTCGAGGACTTGCAGGACCTTGAGCCGCGGCAGCGTGACCTTGAGACCGGCCTCTTTCAGATTGTATTGCGGCATTTCGGGCTCCCCTGGTCCGTGCGGTCAAGGTACTATCGCACCCGGAGTTCGTCCAGTATTAGAGTTATTCAACGCTATATGAGTATCCATGTTGTCAAGCGTCGGGTTTCAGCGTTGAGCCGTGCGCGCGCCGACAGGGGTGGTTGACGGGTTGTTTGTGGCCGCCGCGGTCTGTCGTGGCCGGACCCGCTATCCAAGGATCGGCATGGGGCGTCCACAGCCGGTCCTGCTTCAGCAGCGCGTTGGCCAGCACCACCATCTTGCGCATGATCGCTGTCAGGGCGACCTTCGCCGGCTTGCCGCGGGCGCGCAGTTCGGCGTACTTGTGGGCCATGTCCGGGTTGCAGCGCAACGCGGCGACGGTGGCCATGTAGAGGAGACGCCGCGGTCTGGCGCGACCGCCACGGATGAAGCTGCGTCCCTGCCACTGGCCGGACTCGCGTGTCCAGGGCGCGACCCCGACCAGGCTGGCGACCGCCTTGCCGTCGACCTGCCCGAGTTCCGGCATGTCGGCGACCAGACCGGTCGCGACCACCGGGTGGCCGTTCGCGCGGGTGTACACGGCGGCGGACATCCGCCTGCTGGCCGCGGCCGGCGAGATCGGCGGCCAGCTCTGCGGTCCCGCGGCGTGCGCGGTGCTGCGCCGGGAGTACGAGGTGTTCGGCGATGCGCGCTTCGAGCGCCTGTCGCGACTGTCCCCGTCACACCTGTACAACCTGCGGCGGTCGAAGACCTACCGCACGCGGCGCACGACCTTCCGGCACACGCGGCCGACGACGGTGCGGATCGGCGAACGGCGGCGACCGGAGCCCGACGGCAAGCCCGGCCACGTGCGCGTGGACACGGTGCACCAGGGCGACCGCGACCGCGTCAAGGGCATCTACCACATCAACCTGATCGACGAGGTCACCCAGTTCGAGCACCTCGGCGCCGTGGCGACGATCTCCGAGGCGTTCCTGGTGCCGATCCTGGAGGAGATGCTGGCCACGCTGCCGTTCGTGGTGGTCGGCTTCCACGCCGACAACGGCTCCGAGTACGTCAACCGCACGGTTGTCGCGATGCTCAACAAGCCGCATGTCCCGAACTTCACGAAGTCGCGCGCGCGGCGCTCCAACGACAACGCCCTGGTCGAGGGCAAGAACGCCAGCGTGGTGCGCAAGTGGTTCGGCCACGACCACATCCCGCAGCGCTTCGCGCCCGAGGAGGTCAACGCCTTCTCCCGCGACGTGTTGACGCCGCACCTGAACTACCACCATCCCTGCCTGTTCGCCACCGAGATCCGCGACGGCAACGGCAAGGTGCGCCGCCGCTACCGCCGCCGGGATGTCGCGACGCCCTACGAGAAGCTCAAGTCGCTGCCGGACGCCGAGCGCTTCCTCAAGCCCGGCGTGACCTTCGCCGAACTCGATCAGGTCGCCCTCGCGATGTCCGGCCTCGAGGCGAACCGCGCCCGCGACGAGCTGCTGCGGACCATCGCCCACGCCAACGTCTCGGTGGCGTGACGCTCTCCCTCAAGACCCCCGTTGCCCGAGTCGGGGACCGTGCTCGGCGCGCATCAGGCGCCGTCGCTCAGTTCATGGGCACCCACTCACCAACGTGCCCGCATGCGGGGCAACCCGACACGGGGCAACTCGAGCCTTGCCGCAAGCCCCGTGCGCGGCCTAAGATGCCGACACACACGTCCGAACCAGCGCTCCCCTGCGCCCACGTTCAGGCTCATAATCTCATTGGAAAACGCTGTGCCGCTCCTTCCCCCTGCCCTCTCAATCAGTTACGGCCAACTACGGAATCGCCCTGCATGGGATTAGACTGTCTATTCAGATTACTGCAAATATACTTAACAGCTCAACAACAACTGAAACAATTAAGCAGTCTCAAACATTCACGGTGAATATAGTTGCCAGTCATACCGTTGACTCTTCATGATAGTGGCCTGAAGGCCTCCCGCAGCGGCCTTCCCTGCCGTGCCCCCCCCCCCCTTGTTCCTGGCGGGATCGCTGGTTTCGGGCGGTTGTGCGCCGCAGGCCTCGCCCTGTGCTTTTGGATGCCGCCGGATGGTGCCGCCCAGACAGTCGCGGCGGCAAAAGAGCTCCCAAGCTGCACTCTGGCCAAGTGCGAACTGACGCTGAACGACGCGATTCTTCTGGCTCTGGAGCGCAACCGGCCCCTGCTCAACAGCCGGCTCGACCGCGAGGTGCAGAGG
>JAPPGA010000077.1 GCA_028821515.1 Gammaproteobacteria bacterium
GTCAAGGGCGACATCCACGACATCGGCAAGAACCTGGTCGGCATGATGATGGAGGGCGCCGGCTTCGAGGTCGTGGACATCGGCATCAACAACAGCGTCGAGGACTTCCTGGAGGCCCTGCAGGCGCACAGTCCGGACATTCTCGGCATGTCGGCCCTGCTGACCACCACCATGCCGTACATGAAAGTGGTCATCGACGAACTGGTGGCCCAGTCCATCCGCGACGACTACATCGTGCTGGTCGGCGGCGCGCCGCTGAACGAGGAATTCGGCAGGGCGGTGGGTGCGGACGCCTATTGCCGCGATGCCGCCACCGCGGTGGACACCGCTTTGAACCTGATGCGTGCCAGGCACAACTACTGATGATGCACCCCGATGTGGTCCGCGGCGACACGAGCGAGGCGCAATTGCAGGTGCAACGGGACCCCGTGCTGGTCATCGCCTGCGGCGCCCTCGGCAGGGAACTGCACGCGATTCGGCGTGCCAACGGCTGGGACCACCTGCGCATCCGTTGCCTGGACCCGGAACTGCACCTCCGTCCGGCAGAGATCCCGCCTCGGCTGCGGGCCGAGATCGAGCGGGCCCGCGGGCAGTACCGCCGCATCTTCGTCGGCTATGCGGATTGCGGCACCTATGGCGGGATCGACCAGGTGCTTGGCGACTATCCGGGCCTGGAGCGCCTGCCGGGGCTGCATTGCTACGAGTTTTTCGCCGGCGCCGAGCGCTTTGAACGCCTGGCAGACGACGAGCCGGGCACGTTTTACCTCACCGATTTCCTGGTGCGTTTCTTCGACCGGCTCGTCGTCGAAACCCTGCAGCTCGACGACCATCCGGAATTGTCTGACGACTTTTTCGGCAACTACCGCCGCCTGACCTACCTGTCGCAGACCCGGGACCCGGAACTGCTCGCCGACGCCCGAGCGGCCGCAGACCGGCTGGGACTCGAGTTCACCCACGTGCATACCGGCTACGGCGCACTGGAACCGGCAGTAGTCCGAATCGCTGAAAGAAAGGGCTGACAGGGTGGACGCGATCCTCATGAGATGGCGCGACATTCCGTCGCAGATCATCGTCAGGCAGGGGAGAAGGCGCGCGAAGGTATTGCTGAGCCCGCGTTTTCAGAACGCCATTGACCGCGCCGCCATGCGGGCAAAGAAGCGCAGCGCCGATGCGTACATCAGCGAGTGGGCGCGCGACCCCATCAGTCCGGACGCGGACGATGGGGCAACCGATCTGCAGGCGGCCGCCGACCGGCTTGCGGAACAAATCGAAACGGACTACTCCGACGATCGGCTGCTCGCGCTCATCCGCAATCACGGCCTGCAGGATGATCCTGCGGCCGGCAACCGCCAGTCGGCGGGCGAGCCATGACCGACACGGTTATCGCTTCCGCCAGCCAGGAGGTGGTGATCGGTTTCGAGCGGCCCTTCGTGGTCATAGGCGAACGCATCAACCCCACCGGGCGCAAGGTCCTGGCGGCGGAAATGAAAGCAGGCGACTACCACCGCGTGGTCGACGACGCCCTCGCGCAGGTTGCCGCCGGCGCCCACATGCTGGATGTCAACGCCGGCATTCCGCTGGCCGACGAACCAGCCATTCTCGCCGAGGCCATCAGACTGGTGCAGTCGGTTACCGACGTGCCCCTGTCCATCGATTCCTCCATCGTCGCCGCGCTGGAGTCCGGCCTCGCGGTCTACAACGGCAAGGCGCTCGTCAACTCGGTCACAGGCGAGGAGGACAGGCTGGAATCGGTGCTGCCACTGGTCGCCCGGCATGGCGCTGCGGTGGTGGCCATCTCCAATGACGAAACCGGCATCTCGGAGGATCCGGACGTGCGCTTCGAGGTGGCCCGAAAGATCGTCGAACGGGCGCACGACCACGGCATCCCCTTAAGCGACGTCGTCGTCGATCCCCTTGTCATGCCGATCGGCGCGATCAACTCCGCTGGCCAGCAGGTCATGCACCTGGTCAGCCGCTTGCGCAGGGAACTGAAGGTCAATACCACCTGCGGCGCGTCCAACGTGAGTTTCGGGCTGCCGAACCGAAACGGCATCAACAGCGCCTTCCTCACCATGGCGATCGGCGCCGGCATGACCTCCGCCATCACCAACCCCCTGCACGACGAGGTCATGCAGGCGGTGCTCGGCGCCGACGTCATGATGGGCAACGATCCCGATTGCATGCGCTGGATCGGCAAGTACCGCGAACCCGGCGCGCCCGCGGGGGCGCGAGGGAACCGGCGGGACCGGCCCCGCCGTCGCCGGCGCGCGGGCCCCCGAGGGGGTCCCTCGCGGGAAAGCTGATGCCGGTGGCCGCGGAGGGGATGGGAAAAGAAACCGGTCGCCAGGCCCGGGTGGTTTTCACGCCATCCGGCCGGCGCGGAGAGTTTGCGGTCGGCACGCCGGTGCTGCAGGCGGCGTGGGAACTCGGCGTGGACATCGCCTCCATCTGCGGTGGCCGCGGACTCTGCGGACGTTGCCGAGTCGTTTGCAGCGAAGGCGACTTCCCCAAGCACGGCATCATCTCCAGGCCGGATCACCTGTCCCCCGCCGGCGCTGTCGAAACCCGCTTCGGTGAACGCAACCAGCCGCTTGCGCCGGGCCATCGCCTGAGTTGCCAGGCCGTCATTCAAGGCGACCTGCTGATCGACGTGCCTCCGGAAAGCCAGGTTCACCGCCAGGTGATCCGCAAGGAAGCCGATTCGCGGCCTATCCGCCTGGACCCGGTGGTCCGTCTCTACCTGGTGGAAGTGGCGCCTGCGGATCTTCAGGGCTCGGGCAGCGACTTGACGCGCCTGCTCGAGGCATTGGAGACGCAATGGGGGCTGCGCCCCGCGTTTCCCCCAGCGTTGCTGCCCGAACTGCAAGGCGTACTCCGGGACGGCGATTGGTCAGTCACGGTCGCCGTCCATCAGAATGCGGAGATTCTCGCGATCTGGCCGGGCTTCAAGGAGTCGGTTTACGGTGTAGCGATCGACGTCGGTTCAACCACCATTGCCGCCCATCTATGCGACATCGGCAGCGGCGACGTGCTCTGTTCAAACGGCATGATGAATCCCCAGATCCGCTTCGGCGAGGACCTGATGAGCCGCGTCTCCTACGTCATGATGCACCCCGAGGGTGCCGATGAATTGACCCGGGAGGTGCGCAGGGCGGTTAACGAACTGGTGGCCGGAACTGCGGAGGACGGCGGCGTCGACCTGCGGGACATCCTCAGCCTGACGTTCGTGTGCAATCCGATCATGCACCACCTGCTGCTCGGCATCAGCCCGGTGAAGCTGGGCGAGGCGCCCTTCGCGCTGGCGGTGGAGGATTCTGTCAACCTGCCGACCCGGGACCTTGGCCTTGAGGTCAATCCGGGCGCCGTCGCCTACGTGCTGCCCTGTATCGCCGGGCATGTCGGCGCTGACACCGCCGGGATGGTGCTTGGCGAGCAACCCCACGGGGACGAGGCGGTGACCCTGCTGGTGGACATCGGCACCAATGCGGAAATCGTACTCGGCAACGACCAGCGTTTGCTCGCCTGCTCCAGCCCGACGGGGCCGGCCTTTGAAGGCGCCCAGGTCAGCGCCGGCCAGCGCGCCGCGCCCGGCGCCATTGAACGGGTACGGATCGACCCGGTCACCCGGGAGTCCCGGATTCGCGTGATCGGCTCGGATCTCTGGTCCGACGAGCCGGGATTCAGCGAAGCGCTGCCGGCACAGGGCGTCACCGGCATTTGCGGTTCGGGAATCATCGAGGCGGTGGTGGAGATGTGGCTCGCGGGCATTCTCACCAGCGACGGAGTGATCGACGGCAGCCAGGCGGGCCGCTCGCCCCGCCTGGTTCCAGACGGCCGCACCTTCTCCTTCGTCATCCACGGCGAGCAGGACGATAAGCAGATCACGGTCACGCAGACCGATGTGCGGCAGATTCAACTCGCCAAGGCGGCGCTGTTCGCCGGCATCAGGCTGCTGATGGACCGGCTGGAAGTGCGTTCGGTGGATCGAATTCGCCTGGCCGGCGCCTTCGGCAGTCACATCGACGTGCGCTACGCCATGGCCCTCGGCATGATTCCGGACTGTCCGCTCGATGCAGTGTCAGCCGCAGGCAACGCGGCCGGCCACGGCGCCAGGATCGCCCTCTTGAACCTGGCCTCCCGGGGCGAGATCGAGTCGGTGGTCAGGCGCGTGGAGAAGATCGAGACCGCCATCGAGCCGAACTTCCAGGCGTACTTTGTCGATGCCATGGCGATACCGGGCGGGACCAACGCCTTTCCTGATCGGGTCCGTGCCGCGTCAGATCGGCCCGCCCGCGCGCAGCGGCGGCGTTCAAGGCGGACACCCACCAGAAAATCCAACTAATCACGGTCTTCCGAGATCGCCGCTTCGCACGCCGAGACGGCCTCCAACTTAACCCGACGCCGACAACCGGCCATCGTCCGCCAGGGATGGCAAACGCCCGATCTCCGCACCGTGCTCGCGTTCAGCACGCCTCAATTCGTATAGCTTCTGCAGGTTGAGCCAGAACTCGCCAGACGTCCCGAAGAATCGACCCAAACGCAGGGCAGTGTCGCCCGTAACGGCACGCTGGCCGTTCAGGATCTGCGTGATGCGGTTCACTGGCACTTCGATCCGCCGCGCCAACTCCGCCGCACTCATTCCGAGCGCATCCAGGTCTTCCCGCAGCGTCTCGCCCGGATGAATCGGTTCGCGCGTCATGTTCTTTCTCCCGTTTTCAGTGGTAGTCGACGATTTGCACGTTCGTCGGGCCGGAAGTCCTGGCACCCCATACGAAGCAGATTCGCCACTGGTCGTTGATGCGTATGCTCCATTGCCCCCTGCGGTCGCCTTTCAGCCTTTCGAGCCGGTTGCCCGGCCGCGCCAAGTCGCGCAATCCGGTCGCTGCATCAAGCTGGTCGAGTTTGCGCGATGCCGTGCGGGCAATGCCGGAGAAGGCGGCAACCCTACGACCGTTGTAGAAGTCCTCCGTTCTCCTGTCCGCGAAGCCGACAATCAAGGTCCGTTCAATTCATTTGGCAGCGGCACTTCGACCGTAGCCGCGAATACGCGTTACGTCAAGCGGAAACCCAACGGGTGATCCGTCAGTCCTGGACCGGCCAGTCGCGGGTCGTGTGCTCTCCCCACGGCTTGCGCGCGAAGATGCGCTCTACCATGGGCACGAAGTGGTCGATGGCGAGCGTGTCGTAGTCGGGATCGAACGACTTCTGATCGTACGCGTCGCAGAAGTGCACCGTCATGTCGAAGGCAGGATGATCTCGGTGGCGTAGGCGCGCATTGGCGTCCAGTCCGATCTTGTCGAAATAGTAGTAGCCCTGGAACAGGCCATGCTGCAACACCATCCAGTGGGTGTGCCTCGCGACATAAGGCCGCAGCACCGAAGATCGTCGCCGATGTCGTGCAGCAGGGCGGCCACGACGTACTCCTCGCACTCTCCGGCCCGCAACGCCCGGGTCGCCGTCTGCAGCGAGTGCTGGTAGCGGTCGATCGGGTACCCGGGGAAGCCGTCCGCGATGTTCTCGAGATAGGCGAGCACGCGCTCGCCGGTCTTCGCGATGTATGGCTTCGCAAGCTCATCGAGGAGCGCGTAATCCTCCGCCGTGCCCTGATCCATACGGGTGAAGGTGACGATTGGCGACGCGTCGGAATCCGCATGCGACGGCGTGCTTGCGTTGCCGCGGCCGGGCGCGCTAAGGGTAGTTCGGGCCTTCACCGGAGCACTCCTCAAACCCGTTCTGGATTGCGGGAATTATGGTCAAATACGCCCCGCGTTCAAGACGCTGAACCCATGGAAAAATACTCTCTCCTGAGCCTCTTCAGGCACGCCGGCCGCCACCACGAGGACTGGCCGCGGGCCTGGCGCGACCCCGCCCCGAAGGCCGACTATGACACGGTGATCGTGGGCGGCGGCGGGCACGGCCTGGCGACGGCCTACTACCTGGCCAGCAAGCACGGCGTCACCGATGTCGCGGTGGTAGAAAAGGGCTACCTGGGCGGCGGCAACACCGGCCGCAACACCACCATTGTGCGCTCCAATTACCTGCGCGACGAAGCGGCGCATCTCTATGACTTCTCGCTCACGCTGTGGGAGGGCTTGAGCCAGGAGCTCAACTTCAACGTCATGTTCAGCCCGCGGGGGGTGATGAGCCTCGGCCACACCCTGCAGGAGATGCGCGACATCGAGCGGCGGGTGAATGCCAACCGCCTGAACGGCATCGACGGCGAGATCCTTACCACCGCCCAGGTACAGAAGCGGGTACCCCTGCTCAACTGCTCGCCGAAGTCACGCTACCCCGTAATGGGCGCATCCTGGCAACCGCGTGGCGGCATCGCCCGCCACGACGCGGTGGCCTGGGGTTTCGCGCGCGCTGCCGACGCGCATGGCGTGGACATCCTGCAGCAAACGGAGGTCACCGGGATTCGGCAGCGCAACGGCGCCGTCACCGGCGTCGAGACCAGCCGGGGCTTTATCGGCGCGCGCCGGGTGGCTTGCGTTACCGCGGGCAATTCGGGCGTCCTGGCGCGGATGGCCGGATTGCGCCTGCCGATCGAATCGCGTCCGCTGCAGGCCCTCGTGTCCGAGCCCCTCAAACCCTGTCTCGACACGGTGGTGATGTCCAACGCCGTGCACTGCTATATCAGCCAGGCGGACAAGGGCGACCTCGTCATCGGCGCCGGGGCGGACGGCTATAACGGCTACGGCCAGCGCGGTTCGTTCCGCATCATCGAGCACACCCTGTCCGCCGTGTGCGAACTGTTCCCGGCATTCAGCCGCGTTCGCATGAACCGCCAGTGGGGCGGCATCGTCGACATCTGCCCGGACGCCTGTCCGGTCATCGGCAAGACGCCCGTCGAGGGGCTCTACTTCAACTGCGGCTGGGGTACCGGCGGCTTCAAGGCGACGCCGGGATCCGGCTACGTGTTCGCCGACACCCTCGCCAACGAACGGCCGCATCCGCTCGCCGAACCTTTTGCCCTGGACCGGTTCGCGAGCGGCGCGCTGATCGACGAGCACGGCGCTGCGGGGGTCGCCCACTGATGCTGCTCATACGCTGTCCCTACTGCCAGGAGATGCGCAGCGAAGAGGAGTTCAGCAACGCCGGCGAAGCGCATATCGTCCGCCCGCCGGACCCTGCCGCGCTGTCCGATGCCGAGTGGGGGGACTACCTGCACTTCCGCAAGAACCCGCGCGGACTCCACCGCGAGATCTGGGTGCACACGGCGGGCTGCCGGCGCTACTTCAACGTCCTGCGCGACACCGTGAGCTACGAGATCCTCGAGGTCTATCCGGCCGGCGTATCCGAGTCGGACGCGCCCGGCAAAACGACGCCCTGATGGCCGCCCAACCACGACGCCTGGCCGAGGGCGGCCGCATCGATCGCAGCCACGTGGTCGACTTCTCGTTTGATAACCGAGCCCTGCAGGGATACGCCGGCGACACGCTGGCATCGGCGCTGCTCGCGAACGGCGTCGACATCGTGGCGCGCAGCTTCAAGTACGGGCGGCCGCGCGGCATCGTCGGACACGGGCCCGAAGAACCCAACGCCATCCTGCATCTCGGCCACGGACCCGCCAGCATCCCGAACCTGCGGGCCACGGAAGTGGAACTCTTCGACGGGCTCGAAGCAAGGTCCACCCGTTCCGGGCTGCAACGCCTGTTTGGCCCTTTCGGCAGGTTCCTGCCGGCCGGTTTCTACTACAAGACCTTCATGCAGCCGCCGCGTCTGTGGATGACGTGGGAACGCCTGCTGCGCCGGGCGGCCGGATTCGGCGAAGCACCGGACGGGCGGGATCCCGACACCTACGACAAGATGAATCATCACTGCGACGTACTGGTCGTCGGCGCGGGCCCCGCCGGTCTCGCCGCCGCGCTCGAAGCCGCCCGTTCCGGCGCACGCACGCTCATCGTCGACGAGGGGCACGAGTTCGGGGGCAGCCTCTTGGCCGAGACACGCACGGTCGCCGGTGGGAGCGGAGCGGACTGGGTGGAAAACACCGTCGCCGAACTCTCGTCCTGCCCCGAAGTGACCCTCCTCCCCCGCGCCACCGTGAGCGGCTACTACGACCACAACTTCCTCACGATCCTTGAGCGGCGTACCGACCACCTGGGGCCGATGAACGACGGCGGTTCCCGCCAACGCCTGCATCGCGTCCGGGCACGGCAGGCCGTACTCGCGACCGGCGCCATAGAGCGCCCCCTGGTGTTCGCCAACAACGACCTTCCCGGCGTCATGCTGGCATCGTCGGTGGCGGCCTATGTCAACCGCTATGCCGTCGCGCCCGGCGATCGGCTCGTGCTGTTCACCACCAACGACGGCGCCTACCGAACGGCAATGGACTGGCAAGGGGTGGGACGCGAAGTGGTCGCGGTCGTCGATGCCCGGCAGCATCCCGACGGCGCCCAGGTGCAGGCGGCAATGGAGGCGGGCATCGACGTGATCCCGGGCCACGGGGTGATCGAAGCCTCCGGACGCGGCCGCGTCAGCGGGGCGATCATCGCGCCAATGGACGACGGCGGCGACGCGCTCACCGGTCCGTCACGGCAACTGGAATGCGACCTCATCGCTGTTTCCGGCGGCTGGAGCCCCACCCTGCATCTCGGCTCCCAGACCGGCGTCCGGCCCCGGTGGAGCGATGCGGCGGGCGCATTCCTGCCCGGCGACCTGGGAGAGCGCGCCGTCTGCGCCGGCGCCGTCACGGGCAGGAGGACGCTGCGGGAATGCATCGAGGAAGGCGCATCCGCGGGCGCCCTGGCCGCATCGCGGACCGGCTTCGGCGATGGCGACACCACGCTTGCGACACCGGATACGGAGGAGTCACCCGAGTCGTCGCCCCAGGCGCTTTACCTCGTACCTCACCGGAAGCCAGTGAGCCGGGCCCCGAAACAGTTCGTCGATCTGCAAACGGACGTCACCGCGTCGGATATCGAGCTTGCCGCCCGCGAAGGCTATACCTCCGTCGAGCACGTGAAGCGCTATACGGCGCTGGGTTTCGGCACCGACCAGGGCAAGCTCGGCAACGTCAACGGCGTCGCCATACTGGCCCAAGCGCTGGGACAGGATATCGCTGCCACCGGCACGACCATGTTCCGCCCCGCCTACACGCCGATGACCTTCGGCGCGGCCGCCGGTAGGGACACGGGCGAGATGTTCGACGCCGAACGCCACACGCCCATGCACGCCTGGCACGAGGCGCAGGGCGCCATGTGGGAAGACGTGGGCCGCTGGAAGCGTCCCTACTACTACCCGCGATCAGGGGAGACCATGCAACAGGCGGTCAACCGCGAGTGCCTCGCCGTCCACGACGGCGTGGCGATCTTCGACGCGTCGACCCTCGGCAAGATCGACATCCAGGGACCGGATTCAGCGGTATTCCTCGACCGCGTCTACACCACGGGATTCAGGAGACTCGGCGTCCGCCGGTGCCGGTACGGCCTCATGCTGCACGAGAACGGGTACATCTTCGACGACGGCGTGACCGCGCGCATGGCGGAGAACCGCTACCTGATGCACACCACCACCGGCAACGCGGAGGCGGTTTACGCGTGGCTGGAGTTCTGGCGACAGACCGAGTGGCCCTCGCTCGATGTTTACCTCACGTCGGTGACCGACCACTGGGCCACGGCAGCGGTGGTTGGACCGAAGTCCCGCGACGTGCTGCGAAAGGTGTGCACTGACATCGACTTCGACGGCGAGGCGTTCCGCTTCATGGACGTGCGCGAAGGCCACGTTGCAGGCATCCCGGCGCGGGTGTTCAGGATCAGCTTCAGCGGCGAGCTATCGTTCGAGGTGAACGTCCCCGCCAACCATGGCCGCGAACTCTGGGACGCCCTGATCGAGGCCGGGACGGAATTCGACATCACCCCCTACGGCACCGAGGCCATGCACGTGCTGCGCGCTGACAAGGGATTCATCATCGTCGGGCAGGACACCGACGGTTCCGTGACACCGGCAGATGTCGGCATGGAATGGGCGGTGCGTCGCAACAAGGCGTACGGCTTCCTCGGCGACCGTTCCCTGACGCTGGCCGATCACCTGCGCGAGGACCGGTTCCAGCTCGTGGGCCTTGCCACCGCGGATCCCCGGACCGTGCTGCCCGAGGGTGCGCAACTCGTCGAAGAGCCCGGACAGCGCCCGCCGGTGGCCATGGAAGGACACGTCACATCGAGCTATTTCAGCGCACGGCTTGACCGTTCCATCGCGCTCGCGATGGTGAAGCGCGGCAGCAAGCGGGGGGGACAGATCCTCTACGCCCCGCTGGCCAACGGGCGGATCGTGTCCGCCACCATCGTCAGTCCCGTCTTCTACGACCCCGAGGGAGTGCGCCAGAATGTCTGAAGCACCCGGTGTGGAATATCGGACAGTCCCGGGACGGGGATGTCTGAACCTCCGTGGCGACGCCGACGATCCCGTCTTTCGCGATGCAGTGTCGATGGCGACCGGAGTGGAGCTTCCGACCGAGCCGGGCAGATGGCTTGAGGCCGGGGAGACCCGCGCGTGTTGGCTCGGCCCCGACGAGTGGCTCCTGATCGTACCGGACGGTGAGCAGGCCAGAATCGAGCGGCAATTGCGCGAGGCAATGCGCGGCCCGTTCTCCGTTGTGGACGTGAGCGGCGGTTTCATCCACGTCAATCTCCGGGGCGAAGACGCCGGCCACGTACTGCAGAAGTCGAGCCCCTACGATTTCCACCCGCTCAATTTCCCGCCGGGACGTTGCGTGCAGACGGTGTTCGCGCAGGCCGGCGCGCTGGTAGCTGCCGCTGAAGACGGCAGTTTCGACCTCGTGTTTCGCCGCAGCTACGCGGACTACCTGGCGCGCTGGATTGCTGACGCGGCAGAGGAACACGGCTTCGTGGCGCGTCATGTGACGGATTGATTGGGCATCCGCCCCAGCTACGTCAAGGTGTCCGTTCCGAATGTACCGCCGGCGGTTCGACGTCGTTGAGCCGCCAGTTGAGATAGTGGCCGAAATCCGCCACGACCCGCTCGACCGGTAAGAGCTGCCCAGGGACGAAGTCGCCAGAGAAGCCGCGCTGGATGCGCTCGCAGATCGCCTTATCCTCCTTGAGGAAGTCCGGCCGCGTATCGCCTGCGCCAATGGCCCAGTTGAACCAGTTGCCGAGTCCGCCGAACACACCACCATCCCCTGGCGAGGCGACGCCGGTCCGGACGGCGCAACGGTCCACGCCGACGGGATGTAAGGCCTGCCAGACCAGGCTGTCCTTCGTGAAGACGCCGACGAAGCTCGGCGGCAGGCTGATCAGCAGGTAGTCGTTCTCGCCCTTGTAGGCGCCGCCCGTGGCCGTCGCACGGGCGGAACCCGTGATGTAGTACGCACCCCTGGTGGGCGTGTAGGGTTCTAGGGTCGTCGGGTGGACCTTGAACAGGTGGTAGCTCTCCATCGCGTTCGTGATGGCGACCTTCCAATTGCACTTCCACACGTCAGTAGTCTGCCAATCGGACTGGTGGCGCAGCCTGTCGATGCCGCGTGCCGCGACATGGGGTTCGATGGCCGCAAAACGCTCCGCAAGCCGCTCCACGTCGTGGTTGAGACTCACGAACACCAATCCGTGCCAGGACTCCACCCGATACCTTGTGAGGCAGTGGGATTCCCGGTCGAGGGCCTCACGCGGCCCGAACGGCACGCCGATCAGCCGGCCGGCGGCGTCATACGTCCAGGCATGGTAAGGACACTGAATCCGCTCGGCGTTGGTGCGCTCCTCGACCAGCAGCGTGCCGCGATGCGCACACAGGTTGGACAGCGCTACCAGCTCGCCCGACTGGTTGCGCAACAGGAGCACGGGCTGGTCCCCAACCAGGACGGGAAGCTGGTCGCCGGGTGCACCGAGCGCGTCTTCCGTCGTCGCGAACACCCAGTCGCCGTGCCAGATGCTCTCCTTCTCCGCTGCCAGCCATGCCGGGTCGCGGTACGCGGCAGCCGGGAGCGCGCGGGCGGGATCAAGGTCCATGTGTCGTCCTCCCATCGGCTGCACGGAGTCAGCGCAGCACGAAGCCTTCGTAACCGTTGGCCGCCACCTCGGCGCATTTCTCCGCATACGGCGGGAAGCCGATCAACGGCATGAACACCTGGGGCTTGCCGGGTATGTTCCTGCCCAGGTACCAGGAGTTGCAGGTTGGCATCAGGGTCTTGTCCGCGACAGAGTTGACGTGCTCCACCCAAGCGTCCTGGGCCTCCGGTGTCGCCTCGATGGTCGCGAGCTTCTCACGCCGCAGGTATTCCAGGCAGTCGCCGATCCAGTCCACGTGCTGCTCGATCGCGACCACCATATTGGTCAGCACCGACGGGCTGCCAGGGCCCGTGATCATGAACAGGTTGGGGAAACCGGCGGTGCCGAGGCCCAGGTAGGTCCGCGGTCCGGCGGACCACGCGTCAGGCAGGGTCCGGCCTCCGCGGCCCGAGATGTCCACGCTGAGCACGGCGCCCGTCATGGCGTCGAAACCTGTGGCGAAGACGATGCAGTCGAGCGAGATCTCGCGGGAGCCTTCCTGCTCTCCCGTTTCCGGGTTCATGACGTTGACCATTACGCCCGCGGACGTGATGCGCTCGATGGGATGGGTTCCGGCAGCCAGGAGTTCCACGTTGGGCCGGTTGTAGGTCTCGAAATAGCGTGTGTCCAGGCAGATCCTTTTGCAGCCGATGACGTTGTCCGGGCACAGGCGTTCCGCGACCTCCGGGTCCTTGACGGTGTCGCGAATCCGCTCCCGGACGAAATCGGCCGCCGTCTCGTTTGCGTCGCGGTTGAACAGGAGATCGTTGTAGGCGCCCAGGAAACCGAAGCCGCCGTGCTCCCAGCGCTCGGCAAACCTGGCCTCCCGCACCGCGGGACCGTCTGCCAGCGCGGAAACATCATTGCGGCCTAATCCCTTCGACCCGAAACCGGCGGGCATCAGCCGGTTGTGCACGCGGAACTCCGGATACTCGGCCTTGACTTCGCGCACATAGTCCGGGTCGAGGGGTCCGTTGCGCGCCGGGACCGAGTAGTTGGGCGTGCGCTGGAAGACCGTGAGGTGTTCCGACTCCGCTGCAATGATCGGGATCGCCTGAATGGCCGAGGATCCGGTACCGATGATCCCTACCCGCTTGCCGCCAAAATCGACGTGGTCATGGGGCCAGCGGCCGGTGTGGTAGGTCTCGCCAAGGAAACTGTCCCGCCCTTCGAATTCAGGCAGGTTGGCGGAGGACAGGCAGCCGGTCGCCATGACCAGGGCCTTCGCCTCCACGGTCTCGCCGGCGTCCGTTTCGATCCGCCAGTGGCAGGCTGCCTCATCGAAGGCCGCCTTGAGGACCCGTGTCTCAAACGTGATGTCCCGCCTGAGGTCGAACCGGTCGGCGACGTGCTCGATATAACGCAGGATCTCCGGCTGGCCGGCGAAGCGTTCGGTCCACTCCCACTCCTGCTGCAACGCTTCGTCAAAGCTGTAGGAGTATTCCATGCTCTCGATATCACAGCGCGCGCCCGGGTAGCGGTTCCAGTACCAGGTACCGCCGACGTCGGTCCCCGCCTCGAATACGCGCGCGCTGAAACCGGACTCGCGCAACCGGTGGAGCATGTAGAGCCCGGAGAGTCCCGCGCCCACAACCACGGCGTCATAGCGCGTCTCCGCCGTATCCGACATCCGCCCTTGCCTGGCACCAAAACCCGGATTGTATATGCACCGTGGCGCGCCGCCCCTCCGTGCTAGTCTTTGCGCCACTCATTGCACTTACCCCGGGGAGGAGAATGAACGGTTTCGACTTGATAGCGCGTTGCCTGAAGGCGGAAGGCGTGTCCTGGATGGCGTGTTTCCCCGCCAATCCACTCATCGAGGCGGTTGCCAAGATCGGTATCCGTCCCATCGTGTTCCGCCAGGAGCGGGGCGGCATCAACGCCGCCGATGGCTTCAGCCGACAGACGTCCGGCAAGCGCGTCGGCGTGTTCGCGTCGCAGGGTGGACCCGGTGTCGAGAACTCGTTCGGCGGCATCGCCCAGGCTTGGGGCGAAGGCGTTCCCCTCGTGTTCCTCCCCGGCAGCGCGGGGCTGCGCGGCTACGACGTGAGGCCGAATTTCTCCGCCACCCGAAGCTATGAATCAGTCACCAAGCTGGCGCTCTCAACCGACAGGATCGACCTGGTGACCCGGCAGGTCCGGCGCGCATTCCACGCGGCGAAAAACGGCCGGCCCGGTCCGGCGGTACTCGAACTCCACGGCGACGTCCTGGGCCAGCAGGTGCCGGAAAACGCCTTTGACTACCAGCCTTCCAGGGTCATGAAATACGCGCCCAACCGGTCGGACGTGCGAGACGCGGTAAACGCGATGCTCAACGCCTCGAATCCCGTGATCTGGGCCGGACAGGGTGTGCTCTACGCCGAGGCCGCGGAAGAACTACGGACACTGGCGGAGCTCACGCAGATCCCGGTCATCACCACCATGCAGTGCAAGAGCGCATTCCCGGACGACCATCCGCTTGCTCTCGGCTCGGCGAACAGGACAGCGCCAAAGGGCGTATTCAAGTGGCTGGGCGCCTCCGACACGATCCTCTGCATCGGCTCGGGCCTGACGCGGACCAACTTCGGCATCGACATACCGCCGGGCAAGTTCATGATCCACTCGAACGTCAGTGTCGAGGACATCAACAAGGACTACGGCGTTGATATAGGGCTCGTGGGCGACGCCAGGCTCACGCTCGAACTCATGATCGACGAAGTGAAGGCGGCCGTGGGCGACAACGGGCGCGAAACCAATACCGCGCTTGCCGCCGATATCGCTGCGACGAAGGCGGAGTGGCTTGAGGAATGGGCGCCATTGCTCAACTCCGACGAAACGCCGATCAATCCCTACCGGGTCGTCAACGAAATCAACAATGCCGTCGATCACGCCAACAGTGTCGTGACCCACGACGCTGGCAATCCGCGCGACCAGATCATGCCGTTCTACAAGGCGACGGTGCCGCACGGCTACATCGGCTGGGGCAAGACCACGCATCTCGGATACGGCATTCCGCTTGCGATGGGTTCGAAGATGGCCAACCCGGACAAGTTCTGCATGAACTTCATGGGCGACCTTGCATTCGGCCACACCGGCACGGATATCGAGACCGCCGTACGGGCGGAGATCCCGATCACGAGCATCGTCATCAACAACCGCACGATGGGCGGCTACGACAAGAACATGCCGGTCGCGATGGAGCGCTACGGCGCGGGCAACCAGGGCGGAGACTACGCCGGCGTGGCCAGGGCCCTGGGTGCCACGGCGATTAACGTCAACGAGGTCGCAGGAATCGGGCCGGCGATCGAGGAAGCGCAGATCGCGAACAAGGAAGGCGAAGTCTGCGTGATCGAAGTCGCCACGCGCCAGGACACGCGGTTTTCGAAGTACGAGGAGTTATTGAACGGGAGTTAGGTCGACCGACGAACAGAGCCGTCAGCGCTAGAAGGTCACATGGGCCAGGTGGATTTCGGTATCGGATTGCGGCGGCTCGACAACCTCGCGGCGAACGCCCGGGAGGCGGAACGGCTTGGCTACCAGTTCGTGTCCACCGGAGAGCACGTCTTCTTCTACGGCCCGGCCAACAACGGACTCATCGCCCTCGCCGCGGCCGCCGGGGCCACTTCCTCCATCAAGCTCATGAGCGCGATCACCCTCGTACCGCTGTACCCGCCCCCACTGCTGGCGAAGATGGTCGCCACGCTGGACATCGTCTCCCACGGCCGTTTCCATCTCGGCGTCGGCGTGGGCGGCGAGTTCGCCCGGGAATTCGAGGCATGCGGCGTGCCGGTGCGCGAGCGCGGCGCCCGCACCAACGAGTCGCTCGCGATCATGAAACGCCTGTGGACCGAGGACGCCGTCAGTGTCGAGGGACGCTTCACGAGGCTTTCCGGCGTGACGCTCGCGCCCAAGCCCACGCAGCGACCGCATCCGCCGATCTGGATCTCCGGGCGCAGCGAAGCCGCCATGCGCCGCTGCGCTCTGCACGGCAATGGCTGGCTGCCCTACATGTACACGCCCGAACGCCTTGCCGACAGCCTCGAGACCATCGCAGGATTTGCCGATGAGGCTGGCCGAGAGGACGACGTCATCCCCGGCCTGCACATCTTCTTCGCCGTCCATGAAGACCGCGATACCGCCGTCGAGATGGCGACGCAGCGCCTGTCGCTTCAGTACAACCAGGACTTCACCAAGCTGGTCGGTCGGTACGCGCTGGTGGGAAACCCCGACGATTGCATCGCCCGGTTGCGGGAGTACATCGACGCGGGCGCGCGCACCATCATGCTGAACTCGGCGTGCCGCTCGGATTACATCGCCGACAACGAGCGCCTGCTCGCGGAGGCAGTCCTGCCCGCGTTTTCCTGAAAGTGCCCCCGTTGCTGGCAGCCGTTCAGCGCCTCGAGTGGCGCTTGCGCGGTGGTTCAACTACGACCGCAAGACCGAGAGGGGACGAAGTCGGGTTAACAGTGCATCAAGGAGTCAACGTTGAGCAGTAGCCACGTTCTACCATTCACCGCGAATACCGCCGATCTGGAGACGGTCGGCGGCAAAGGCCTGTCGCTGGCCAGTATGAGCCGCGCCGGTTTCGATATCCCGCCTGGTTTCACCATCGCCACTTCCGCCTATCGCGAGTTCGTTGCCGCAGGCGATCTGCAGCAGAAGATCATCGAACTGGCGAGGCCAGAACTCGTTGGCAGGGCCGTGGCATTCGAGCCCGCTTCGGAACGTATACGGGCCCTGTTCGCCGGCGCGGAACTCGCGGATTCGCTCAAGGCACAGATCGCCCATGCCTACGGCGAGCTGAGGGAGCCGCCGGTAGCGGTGCGCTCGTCGGCCAACGCGGAAGATCTGCCGGATCTGTCCTTTGCCGGCCAGCAGGATACCTATCTGAACGTGTGCGGTATCGATGCGATCGCTGCGGCCGTAGTGAATTGCTGGGCCTCGCTGTGGACGGCGCGGGCGATAGGCTACCGCCACGAAAATGATATTGCTCAGGATTCGGTCGCCATGGCCGTTGTCATCCAGTCCATGGTGCCGTCGGAGGCCTCAGGCATCCTGTTTACCGCCAACCCAGCCACAGGTGATCGCTCTGAGATGATCGTCAATGCCAGCTTTGGCCTCGGTGAGGCCATAGTCGGCGGCGAGGTGACTCCCGACACTTTCATCGTCGAGAAGGACACGCTGGCGGTGAAAGAAACGATGATCGGCACCAAGGAGCATATGATCGTCTCCGCCGAGGGCCAGGGCACCGATACCCGGGAGCTGACGGCTGTCGAGCGGGAACAGCCCTCGCTGTCGGAAGCCGTTCTGAAGTCCCTCGCGGCGTTGGCAATCGAGGTCGAAGAACATTTCCAGGGTGTCCCCCAGGACATAGAGTGGGCGATCGCTTTCTCATCGGGGGGTACCCCCTCGAGCTCCTCCGCGGAGGGCTCCGGATCTCTTTTCTTGCTGCAGTCCCGCCCCATCACCAACCTGCCACCGCAGCCACTGAAAGACGTGGAGTGGGGTAAACCCGAGCTGCCGGATTACGCCGATTCGGGACCGATGCTGCGAAAAAACCTGGTCGAACATATCCCGGGGCCGGTCTCGCCGCTGTTTGAAGACATTTACGTGTCCGACGCCATCTCGTTGCACAATGTGCATGCCGTCGTTAACGGTTTTGCCTATTGGATCTCGGGCAAACCGCCGGGTGTAAAACCGCTGCCGGGCCCCGTCAAGGTACAGCCGGGGTCGCGACCCCGCGGGGTCATGAAAAGTGCACTTGCTGACCCGGCTCTGAGAGGTGTGGTCGACCTTGGCACGGACGCATTCGCCAGAATGTACGCCTACAGGATGAAGCTTTGGCGCGACGAAGTCATACCTGCATATCGGGCAGTCGTAGACAAGTGGCGCCAGGTCGATTCGGAGACGGCGTCCGATGAATCCCTGCTGGAAGGAATGGTCGCTCTCGCACGGGCGGATGGCGAAACCTGGTTTTCCCGGAACCTCGGAGGCACGGTGATGCTGATGAACGCGCTGCGCGGCGCTGAAGGTACGTTTCAAGCGTTCCTGGACGAGGCCGCGCCGGGGAAAGGCTTTTCCAGTGGCCAGTTCCTGAGCGGCCTGCGTTCCACCTCGATGGAAGCCCAGAACGAGATCGGCGACATCGCCGAGATGATCAAGGCCGACGACGCGCTGGTGGCCCTGGTGGCAACCACACCGCCCCGGCGGCTGCTGTCAGTGTTGCGGGAGGAGGAAACCGCGGCGCTCATCGTGCAGGCGATCGATCAGCACTTGGAACGCTACGGCCACCAGCTCAACACGCTGGATTTCGTCGAGCCCACTCTGGTGGAAGATCCAACCCCCTTGATACTCAATCTGAAGGCGGTGGTGCTGGATCCCGATCACGACCCCGCTGCGACGCAGATGGAACTGGCGAGAAGACGCCAGACCGCGCTCAGGGAAGCGAAGGAAACCTTCAGCGACGCCGACTGGAAGGAGCTGTGTGAGTTTCTGTGGATCATGAAGCGCATCTATCCCGATCGCGACGACGCACTCTTCTACCTGGGGCTGGGGTGGCCAACCTTGAGACGTTTCGCGCTGGAACTCGGCCGTCGCCTGGTTGAGGTCGGCTCGCTGCGGACGCCGGACGATCTGTTCTATCTCAGGCGCGCGCAACTGGAAGACGCGATTGCCGCACATCAGGAAGGCAAAGCGATGCCGGCGCTGCACGAGAGCGTCGCCGAGCAGCGCGAGCTGCGCGCCGCACGGATGCACCTAGTGCCCCCCGACACCGTGCCGCCGGAGGAAGGCGAGGGCCCGGGCTGGGGCAAGGTGGCCAACAATGCGGACAGCAATGTCCTGAACGGCAACGCCTGCAGCCCGGGGCAGGTCACTGCCCGCGCCAGCGTCATCATGTCGCAGGCGGATTTCGGCCGGATGGAACCGGGAACGATTCTCGTCTGCCCCATGACCACGCCCGCGTGGACACAGCTGTTCTCCCAAGCAAAAGGTCTGGTGACTGACATCGGTGGCATTCTGACCCATGGGTCCATCGTTGCGCGGGAATACAACATCCCGGCGGTCCTGGGTCTCGGCATTGCCACGCAGAAGATCAGCCATTGTCAGATGATCACGGTGGACGGCGATGCCGGTACGGTGTCGCTGCTCGAGGACTGAATGATCGAACCATGGGCAAAGACCTGTGCGTCGAGGGTGACACCGAGCTTCCGGTTCAGCTGCACCCGCAATCGTCTTCGGGCGCCCGGAGCGGGTTAACCGCTACCGAAGTGCAGATGGCCAAGGGCGTTTCCGAACGCACGATCCGCCATGCCGATACCGGCGAATGCGCGGGCGTGGGCGACGACGGGTCCATGTCCGCTGACGAGGCTGCGGAGGTCGTGAAAGGCGGACAAAGCAGCCCGATGAGCAGGCGGATAGGAAGAATAACCGCCCGAAACCTGGCGATCTGAGAGTATCGCGATGGTGAATTCGGTGGAGGAGAGCCGCTCGGGTTGGGCGTCCGATGGTTGCGAGGAGGGAAAAGCCCGCAATCGGCGGACCCACCGGGTGGAACTCGCATCCGGCCCGGTGGACGTGCTGTCGGTCGCCGACCTGATCGACATGAAGCGCGAGAGCGGCCGGCCTGGCGGAGCTCACGCAGATCCCGGTCATCACGACCATGCAAGGCAAGAGCGCGTTCCCGGACGACCATCCGCTTGCTCTCCGCTCGGCGAACAGGACAGCGCCAAAGGGCGTATTCAAGTGGCTGGGCGCCTCCGACACGATCCTCTGCATCGGCTCGGGCCTGACGCGGACCAACTTCGGCATCGACATACCGCCGGGCAAGTTCATGATCCACTCGAACGTCAGTGTCGAGGACATCAACAAGGACTACGGCGTTGATATAGGGCTCGTGGGCGACGCCAGGCTCACGCTCGAACTCATGATCGACGAAGTGAAGGCGGCCGTGGGCGACAACGGGCGCGAAACCAATACCGCGCTTGCCGCCGATATCGCTGCGACGAAGGCGGAGTGGCTTGAGGAATGGGCGCCATTGCTCAACTCCGACGAAACGCCGATCAATCCCTACCGGGTCGTCAACGAAATCAACAATGCCGTCGATCACGCCAACAGTGTCGTGACCCACGACGCTGGCAATCCGCGCGACCAGATCATGCCGTTCTACAAGGCGACGGTGCCGCACGGCTACATCGGCTGGGGCAAGACCACGCATCTCGGATACGGCATTCCGCTTGCGATGGGTTCGAAGATGGCCAACCCGGACAAGTTCTGCATGAACTTCATGGGCGACCTTGCATTCGGCCACACCGGCACGGATATCGAGACCGCCGTACGGGCGGAGATCCCGATCACGAGCATCGTCATCAACAACCGCACGATGGGCGGCTACGACAAGAACATGCCGGTCGCGATGGAGCGCTACGGCGCGGGCAACCAGGGCGGAGACTACGCCGGCGTGGCCAGGGCCCTGGGTGCCACGGCGATTAACGTCAACGAGGTCGCAGGAATCGGGCCGGCCATCAGGGATGCGCAAGTCGCCAACCGTGAAGGCAAGGTCTGCGTCATCGAAGTCGCCACCCGCCAGGACACGCGGTTCTCGAAATACGAGGACCTGCTGAACGGCGGCTGACGCGGCGCTTCAGCGCCCGCCGTCAATGCTCCATGAACGATCCGCCGCAGTGGTTGATGGACTGGCCGTGGATCCATGAGGCCGCCTCGGTGCAGAGGAATGCTACAAACTCGCCGACCTCTTGGTCCGTACCCGCCGCCCACGGATTTAACGAGTTTTCTTGTGTTAACAACATTTCTGATAAATTCTTTAATATTGTTAAAACCATGCTAAAGTCGCCCCGTGGATCGGTTCTCAAACCCGTACGTGCCCGGCGCGGGCCTCCAGCCGCCCGAACTTGCGGGACGCCAAGCGTTGATGCACAACGCATCGCTCGACATGGACCGAGTGCTTGCGGGGCGCCCGGCCAAGGGGTTGATACTCCTCGGCCTGCGTGGCGTCGGCAAGACCGTTCTGCTGAATCGGATGCGCGCGCTGGCCGAAGACAGGGGCTTCTGCACGATCAGGATGGAGGCACCCGAAGGCGGTAGCCTGCCGGAGCTGCTCGCGCCCGAGTTGCGCCGCACACTCTACTCCCTCGATCTGCGCCGGGCCACGGGCCGCCACCTGCAGCGCGCGGCGGGCGTTCTGGCCAACTTCGCAAAGGCGTTCAAGGTGACCGTGGGCGACTTTGGATTCAGCGTGGATGTAACCCCTGGAGAAGGCGACACCGGCAATCTCGAGCAGGATCTACCCCCGCTTCTCGTGGCCGCGGCAAAGGCGGCGGCGGAACGCGAGACGGCCGTCGCCCTGTTCATCGACGAGGTTCAGTATCTGTCGTCGCGGGAACTCGCCGCCGTGATCGTCGCATGCCACGAAATGGCGCAAGAGAACCTCCCATTCCTGTTCATGGGCGCCGGCCTTCCGCAAGTCGCGGCATTGGCGGGCAAGGCAAAGTCGTATGCCGAGCGCCTGTTCGACTACCCCGACCTGGGGTCGCTGGAGGCGGACGACGCCCGATCAGCGCTGGTCAAGCCCGCGGAGTCTGAAGGCGTGTCGTTCGACAGCGGCGCAGTAGACGAGATCCTCCATGCCGCGCAGAACTTCCCCTACTTCATTCAGGAGTGGGGCTACCAAGTGTGGAACGCTGCACCGTCAAGCCCGATCACGACGGACATGGTGCGCACGGCAACGCCGGAGGTGGTCGAGCATCTGGACGGCAACTTCTTTCGCGTCCGATTCGACCGGCTAACGCCACTGGAGCAGAAGTACCTCCGAGCAATGGCGGAGTTGGGGCCGGGACCGCATACCACAGGCAGCATCTCGGACACTCTGGGCGTCCGGACGCCATCGGTGGCAACCGTGCGCCAACGGCTCATTGCCAAAGGCATGGTCTGGAGCCAACGCCACGGCGAGACCGCGTTCACGGTGCCCATGTTCGATGCGTTCATGAAGCGCCAGATGCCAACCCTCATCAAACACGTACCGCAGCATCGGGGCCGGTGAGGCGGACGAAGCCGCCGCACTGGTTGATGGACCGTCCGTGGATTCAAGACCCCGCTTCCGTGCAGAGGAATGCGACGAACTCGCCGACCTCGGGCAACCATCCAGCGCCTCGAGTGGCGCTAAACGACTGCGAATGACGCTATCGGACAGCGGCCTCCAAGGATATCAGCTTCATATAGGGGTCGGCGTCTTCGTGCATAGCCCAGGCCATGGCCCGCAGCAGAATGATTCGGAAATGCGGATCATTGAATGAGAAGTAGTTGTGGCCGCCTACGGTCGCGAACACCCGCCCATCACCAACTTCCCGGGTCCACATCACTGGCCACTCATTCCCATCCAGGTCCTCGGGCTGGGGCGGTGCGGGCGTGGCGAACTCGGGGCCGGCCTGTGACGTCACAAGCGTTGTCACCGACGCGGGATCTCCGCGTAGATTCCAGTACAACTCATCGACCATCTCCAGTTCCCGCGGGAAACCCGCAAAGATCGGGCTCTCTGTTGCAGCATCCGTCAGGGTGACGGGTGTTGGCAGCACCCCATACTTGGTACCGCCGTTGGGTGCATCACCGAATCCAAACGCCAGGCCAATGCGCTCGGCAAGCGCGGCGCCGTCTGCCTGCAGGAGCGCGAGATGCAGAAACATCAGGCCGCCGCCCCTGGCCTGAAAGGCGTCGATTTGAGCATACTCGTTCTCACCCCAGTGGCGATCCATGCCCTGGTAGAACACCACGAGGTCTGCGCTGTCCCACTGTGCCTGGGTGGGGAAGTGCATGGTTTGTTGGGCAGTTACTCGCGGTACCTGAGGCAGCAGTTTGTTGACGAAGAGGTCCATCGCCCAGTCATACTGATGGATACCCATGGCATGGTCCTTGTCGATACCCCAGCACCAGACGATGTTGAGGTCCCGCGAGGGTTCCTCGCTGTCGATCGTGCCGATGATGTGTCGGACCTCAACGGGGTCACGATCAAGTGGTTTCTGCCAGTCGAACATATCTATTCCTCACCGGGCTTGACGAGCACTTTCAATGCATCGTGGGGGTTGCTTGCCATGTTGAGCGCATCGTTGATCTCCGTGAGGGAGTACTCGTGCGTAATGAGGGGCGTCATGTCAATCTTGCCATCGGCCATGAGATCCCGGGCAGCCGTCAATTCGCCGCAGATGCTACCGATGATCGTCAAACCTTTGATGATGACCTGTTCCGTCGGGATCCTGGTATTGCCGCCGAGCCCCACCATGACGATCTTAGCGCCCAGCTCTGTCGTGGGGGCACCACGCCTGCGAATGGCCTGCCAGAAGCCGCCACCTTTGGCGATGTCAACAGCGGTCTGAAAGGTCGCTTCAGAGCCGACACAGTCCGCGACGATGTCGGCGCCATTGCCGCCCGTGATTCCATTGATCACCGATACCAGATCCTCCTCGTCCGCCTTGACCACCACGTCGGCACCGAGCGAGCGTGTCACGTCAAGGCGTCGGGTCCCGATCTCACTGACGATGATCTTCCCGGCACCCCTGGCGCGCATGGATTGCCAGACGGCCTGACCAAGCATCCCGCCACCCAGGACAACGACGACATCATCGGGCCCTGGTTGAGCCAGTTCGACGGCGTTCAGACCGCAGGAAACGGGTTCGATCATGCAGGCAAGTTCGTGCGACATATCCTCCGGCAGCAGCACCGCACCCGAGGTCACCGTGTCATGAAGTCCCCGGGAGACCGCCATATACTCCGCGAAGGCGGGTCCACCCCGCCCGGCAACCCGGTCGCCGACCTTCACGCCTTTTGCGTTCGGGCCCACTTCGACGACCTCGCCGCTATACTCGTGACCCCTCTGTCCATGGCCCTGGTTGTACTCATGGATATCGGTGCCGCATACGCCAACCGACTTTACCCGAATGACGAAGCCGTCGTCGGATACCTTGGGTTCGTCTATATCATCGACCCTGAACTCTTTCGGGCCGACGAGAATCGCTGCTTTCATTGTGGACTCCTTGCTCTCATGCATGCCCCTGTTTGGCGTGAACCGTGGAAAAATGGACGCATCGAGACACCCCCATCCTTCGCGCAATCACGGGATACCGACCGTCGGCGATCGAAGCCGAGCTTCACTCGTGCTGCAAGCGCACGAATTCCCCATAAGCGCTATCCGGGTCCGCCATGAGTTCCGTATGCGTTCCGACGTCGCGCACCTTGCCTTCTTCCAAAAAGACAACCTGGTCCGCACGCCGGATCGTCGAAAGCCGGTGCGCGATGACGACGATCAATCGTTCCTCGCTGGCCCGCACCAACGTATCGACGAGTGCGTTCTCCGTCTCCGGATCAAGCGCCGCCGTCGGCTCATCGAGGATGAGTATCCTGGCATCACGAACCAACCCGCGTGCAATGCACAGACGCTGCTGCTGCCCCACAGACAGCGTGTTGCCGCCACGTGTGAGCTCGGTGTCGATACCGTCGGGCAGACGCTCGACGAACTCCAAACAGTCTGCCATCCGTAATGCCTCGACGATCTGGTCTTCGCTGGCACCGGGGTTGGCCAACAGCAGGTTTTCCCGAATCGACTGTGACAGCAACATGTGCTCCTGCATTACGTATGCGACCTGACTGCGCAGCGAGTCGAGATCCGTCTCGCGCAGGTCCTGGCCATCGATCGTCACTCGCCCACTCGTCGGCCGTAGGACCGCCGGAATCAGGTAGGCAAGCGTCGTCTTACCTGAGCCGCTCGGCCCTACGATTGCCGTCAAGCGTCCGACCGGCAACGACAGGCTGACATCTGACAAAGCCTGGTGGCCGCCGGGATAAACAAAGAAGACATGGTCCAGATCCACACCTTGCTCAATCGGCGGCAGCGGCCGTCCGCCGGCCTGGTCTTCGTCCGACTCGTGATCGAGGAAGAAGAACACGCGACGCACGGCCGCGATCGGCTCCTGTACCGAGATCCACAGCGCACCGAAGGTCACCGCAGCGCCGAACAGGTTCTGGTAGATGCCGAAGAGCACGAAGAAATCGCCGGGGGTCATCGCGCCTTCGATGATCTTGTCGGAGACGAGCAGCACGACGTACACGCCGCCAGTCATGCTCAACAGAATGAAAGTCACACTCAGCAGGATAGACACCGCCATGGCGTAGCGCTCGCGCAGAAACGACTCCCGGCTGCGCCCTGCGAACCGTTCACTCTCGCGGGTCATACCGCCCAGGCTCTGTACGGCGTCGATGTTGTCTATCGCCTCTTCCATGGCGTTCGTGGTCGCCGTGCCGGCGGCGCGCTTGTTCTGATTCACGCGGCGCATCAACCGGCTCATCGGAAAGGTCACAAGGAACGAGATCGGCAGCATGGCCCACGCCACCCAGACCACCTCGGGTAGCACCGCGCCGTAGGTGTAGTTGATCAGGTAGAGGTTGACCATGGCGATCAGAATTCCGAGAAACGGCTCCATCGTCAGCTCGTAGCACATGCGGGGCACGACCGCGCTGTCGTAAAGGACCCGGTAGAGGGAATCGCCGATGCGCTGATCCCCGAGCGTCGTCATCGGCAGGCGGATCAGATTGCCAAGGAGACGGGTTCTGAGGGTGTTGGCGATGCGTTGCGTCAAGCGGACGTTGATCCAGAACTCGACGAGCCCCCAGACGCCACCGCCGTCGCTGCCGCCCTGGCTAAGTTCGTTCTCGGCTTGAGTCGCGGCATCGGCATCACCCAGCAACTGTGGCCAAACACCGCCCATACGCCACCCCATCAGGATCAGCATCACGCAGAACATCGCCGTCAGATATCCCATGATCTGTAGCGGTTCCATCGAGGAGAAATGCGCGACCAGGGGCTCCATGTAGGGTGGGTAGCGGACATCAGTCTCGCCGAATGGCCGTTGCAGGAGCACGTTGTCCGTGAGGATTTTGCCCATCCACGGCATCAACAGCATCGGGATGACGATGCCCGTCGATAGGACGAACTTGGCGGTGAACATCCACCTGACTTCGGCGAGCAACCCGAAACAGCGGCCGATCAACACGCCGGCCTGCACCGATGTCAGCTCGGTGTTCGTATCTATGCGGTCGTCGTACAGGGGCGACGCCCCGACCTTGCTGATGAAGGACGTACCCGACTCAGACATCGTCCGACGCTTGCACGCTGCCTTCGGATTCCGCCTCTACGAAACGACGGTATGGCCCGTCCACCTGCATCAGCTCATCATGGGTACCGTGTTCGACGATCCGCATGTCGTCCAGCACCGCTATCCGGTTGGCGTTGCGGATCGTCGACAACCGATGGGTGACAATGAACACCACGCGTTCGCGTCCCCACTCAGCGAGGTTGCGCAGCATCTCATGCTCCGTGCGCGCATCCAGAGATGCCGTTGGCTCGTCCAGGATGAGTATCGGTGTGTCGCGGATCACGGCGCGCGCAATCGATAACCGCTGGCGTTGCCCGGTGGACAGCTTGCCGCCGCGTTCCCCGAGTTCAGTGTCGTAGCCGTCGGGTAGCTCGCGAACGAACGCGTCAGCGGTCGATACCTGCGCGGCGGCTTCCACCTCGGCGAGTGATTTGTCCTGAGCCGCGTAGCGAATGTTATCGGCGACCGACCCCGCAAAGAGCACATTACGCTGCAGTGCAATCGCAACGTGCGCACGGAGATCCTCAATGCTGAACTCGCGCAGGTCCGCGTCATTGATGAGCACCCGGCCGCTGTCAGGATCGTACAGGCGCAGCAGCAGCGACATCAGCGTCGACTTGCCGGATCCCGTCGGGCCGATGATCGCGGTCACCGTTCCGGCCTCCGCGACCAGGCCAACGCCGCCAAGCACAGGCCGTGACTGATACGCGAAATGAACGTTGTCCCAGACGACGCGCCTCACTTCACCTGGGAACGGCGTCGGATGAGGGGGGTCCTCTACCTCCGGCTTCAGGTCGAGCAGAAAAAATGCGCGTTCGAGACCAATAAAGAGATCCTGCATCGTGCTCCACGTGCCTACGAGGGCGACCGCGGTCCCGGCGGAACCTTCAACTTGGCCGCGTGCCGACTGAAACGCCCCGAGGTTCCAGACGGTGAAGCCGATGAAGGCCGCGACGAGGGCTCCCAATGCCGTCTCGCGCCCTTCTATCACCCATGTCGCCATGACGTATTCCAAGGCGAAAAACAGCATCCCACCGAGTATCGTCACCGTCAGGACGAGTGCCACGATCTCCAGCCTCAGATAGAAGGCCGCGTCCAGGGCTGCGCGGGAGTCATGGTTGAATCGTTGGAAGAGAAGGCTCTCGGCACGGTTGAACTTGGCGACCTTGATCGCAGAGAAGGTCTCCTGCAGCTGCGAGGTCAACCTGCTGTTCGCTTCTCTGTTGGCTGCAGCTCTCTGGCGGATGCGCGGCGTAAACCAGGCTGTAACGCCGATGACCGGCAAAAATACCAGCAAGCATGACGCCGCGACCCAGGGGTCGAAGAAGGCGATGAATGCAAAGCTCACGATCAGGCCGTACAGCATCTGTATGGGCGCAATGAGGCACTCCTCGACCAGGGAGATGATCATCGCGCTGTCCCGGTAAACGCGATAGATTGCATCCCCCACGCGCGACCGGCTGTGAAAACGCAACGAGAGATGTTCCGAGTTGCTCAGCATGGCGACACGCAGGTTCTGATTGACGTTGTGCCAGATCCAGCGGCCGTAATACGGCAGCGCCGCCAACGCTGCCGACGCTAAAACACCGACAACTGCTCCCCAAATGATGAGACGATTGCGGACGGTCCGGCGCTGCTCGGCGGTCAGCCGCTCGATGTCGCTCGGGTCCTCCGTCGCTGGACCGTCGTCGTCGCCCGTCCCATCAGATGTATCCCCGGGTCCCGATTCGACGTCACCGATGGCGCCATCGAAGTCGGCGGGCACGTAGCGTGAGTCGAGTCCCAGCAGGGCGGCCTGGACGGGTTGCAGCTTCTCGCCGACGAGGATCTTGTTGTTGAAGACGTCGGTGACGAGCGCGCCGCCCAGCCCAAAGAGGGTGCCGCCGGCAGCACCGAGCACCAGATAGACGAGCAGGTGACCGAGCATCGGCCTGATGAAAGGCCAGGTCTTCAGCGCAAGGACCAGCATCCGCCGTGCGGAGATCTGCGCGGCGTCGGCGGGTGGCGACGCAGACGCGTCGCCAGCGTCAGCCGTCAACTGTAGCGCCGTACTTCAATGTGACCGCGCAGACACGGTCGGCGCTCGTGGGACGAGCTATGGCTGCAGATCCCAGCGTACTTCCAACCCGATCCGGCGCTCTTCCGTCAGACTGCCAAACCCAAAGGAATACTCGCGCACGCCGATCTCTTCGAGGGCGTTTTGCACGAACAGGGTGGCAGCCCACCGGTCGTTTGGTGAACGCCACTGGGCGCGCAAATCAAGACGACCATAGGAGGGCGTCTTCTCCGCGTTGCCGATGTTCGTGAAACGTTCACCTGTCCAGCTATAGGTGGACAGAAGCTGGAGTTCGCCCAAGTCTGCCATCGGGATGGAATAGGCAGCGGTCAGCGCGGCTTTGTGCTTGGGTTGCTGGGGCAATCGATTGCCGGTGACGTCAGTTGGTCCCGGGATGAGCTGGGTACACATCTGATCCAGGCAACCCAGACCGGTTGCCGGATCGAAGTCATCATCAGCATTCGGATCGAGGTAGGTGTATTCCTCGAAGGGCGCATCCTGCTCCCAGAGAATGTAGGAAAACGAACCAATCTCGGAGTCCAGCAGGTTGTAGAAGCCGCTCAACCGCAGACGTTCGCTTACCTGAAACGACGCCTCCGCTTCTATGCCCCATATGGAAGAGTCCGGTACCAATGCCGTGTATTCGGCGTACGGTGACTGGCGGGTCGGTCGCAACAGTTCCTGCGGAATGCGAGACTGCGCTCTGAACTGCATCTCCTTGTAGTCCTGATAGAAGATCGCCGTCGTCAGTACCATGCGCTGATCGAGAAACAGGCCTTTGACGCCGAATTCGTAGTTGACCAGGGACTCATCGTCGAAGGCGCGCGGCAGGCCTTCCGCCGGCTCGGCCTCGAAACCGCCAGCGCGGAAGCCAGTGGAGATCCTGCCGTAAACGAGCATGGCGGTATCCGGCGGCGTGTATTCCACCGCGATGTGGCCGATGGTTTTGTCCCAGGTACCCTTGAACTCTGTACCCGTCGGCGACTCGAAGAAGCCCACAGGAATGCCATCCCAGTCGAACACGCCTTCGGCCATCGCGAAGGGTTGGAATTTCTCGTCCTCGGTGTAGCGCAAGCCGCCGGAGACGAGCCACTGCGGGCTGATCGTGTAGTCGACACTGGCGAAAAACGCATCGGTCGTCGACGATGCAGGCCAGATGCCTCGACTGGTGGTCGTGTGATCGGCTCCCTCTGGACAGAACACATAGAAGCCTTCAGGTCCCAGCTCCGTTGGCAGGAACGGTGCGACCTCCGCGGCAAGGAACTCGGCGCAGTTTGCCCAGCCCTGCGCCTGCGCCGCCGCGTCGGCCGTGGTGAATCGCGACACACCGCTTTCGAACGGTGCCGTGCTGGTGCCTGTCCAGGTCGACTCGACGTCGTTTTCGTAGTGGTAGTAACCGACGATGCCCCGCCAGGCACCGCCGAAATCGATGTCCAGCGTCAACTCGTGGGAGCTCTCGTCACTCATGAATCCGTTAACGGTCTCCCCGTCTGCGAACGGCACGCCTGCATCCCTTGACAGTAGGCTGCGGTCAGTGACCAGTTCACCGTATTCCGTCTCGAAGAACAGGTCACCTTCCCAACCCCCGACCCTGTCCGTGCCGTCGGCGTCCCACGAGCTCAGCGTATCTGACTCGGACTCGCCGAACGCGTAGCTGAGCGTCAGGCCGTCCGAGAGCTCGTAGTCCACATTCAACGTCAGCCGTTCAACCTCGACGTCCCTCGTCCCTTCGCGGTTGCTGATGATCTTGTTCTGCAGGCAGCCGGGATCGACCAGATCGGAAAGCAAGGGCGGCTCCTGCCACCACAAGCCGCCGTTTCTGGGCGGCGTCTGGCAGTCCTCGACCGATGGGACGTCCTTCTCGTAGAGATAGTACGACGGGAAGTTATTACGGTCGTCGCGCGGGAAATCGCTGAAGAACACCGGCGCTTTGGGACGTCCTGTGTCTCTGGATCGGTCATAGCGGAGATTCAGCTCCAGGCGATCGCCTTTGAAGCGTAGTTGAGGCGCAATGTTGGTCTGGTCCGGCGCGTCCCAGTCGGGACCGGTGCCGACGTTCTCCTGAGCACCATCTCCGTCGAAGTAGCCACCGCTGATCCGAAACATCCAGTGCTCGTTAAGCGGTCCGCCAACGGCTACGTTGTAACGCTGGCTAAACTGATCCGTTAATTCCACCTGGGCCGTGGCGTCCCAGGTTTCGGTAGGCCGCCTGTGTGCGTAACTGATGCTGCCGCCGATCGAATTGCGGCCATGCAGTGTTCCCTGGGGTCCCCGCGCCACCTCGACCCGTTCCACATCGAACAGGTTGGGGGCAATGCCCTCGTATTCGACCGTGTAGATGTCGTTGACATAGACGGCAACGCCCAGGTCGGCGTGTGTCTCGCGCACGCCGAACGTGGTGATGCCGCGCATTCCGACGGCCTGACCCCATGCCGAGGCGGTGCCGATTTGCAGACCGGGCACGAGTTGCTCGAGATCCTCTTCGTTGGTCATGCCCAGCTCTTTGATCAGCTTGTCGCTGAAAGCGGTCATGGTTACCGGTACTTTGAGGATGTTTTCCTCGCGCCTCTCGGCAGTGACGGTAATCTCCTCGATCCAGCGTTCAGCTTCCTCCTGTTGCTCGGCGGCCGCCCCGGATGCCGCCGATGTAGTGAACAGTGACGCGGCGATGGCCGTGCCCAAACGCTTGAGCAACGGCGGTGTTTTCTTGATCTCCATGGTATTCCCCTTGGTCGTCGGCTGTTCGTCAGCCGAGATGCTCAGAACCATTTCGTTGCTGAACACAGGGGTTAACCCGGTACCCGCCAGAAGGATGTCGACACCTTCCTGCAGCGTGTGCCTGCCGATCAAGGCGTTGGCGGACTTCCTGCGCACCACATCGTCCGGGAACACCAGTGTCAGGTCGGCCTGCTCAGCAAACTCCGTGAGCGCCGTATGCGCCGCCTGCGCCGGTATATCGAACTCGAACGTCTGTTCGGTGGCTTCCTGTGCGGATACCACCGGGGCGAAGCCCTGTAGCATCAGAGACAGCAGGAAACCGACGCCTACATCGGCACCGCGGCGTCTTCGCGCTCGTGTTGATGACGATCCAGAGTCGATTTTCCTTGAGCGCCCGGTCAAGGCAGAGTGGCGAATTGGGCGTGAGACCACGGCAAACGCTACGCTGTCACCAATCCGGAAAGAGGAGGATCGCCCCGCGCGGTCAGAGACTACTGAGAAGCACGCGACCTTCACCGTCGTATTCGTGCGTGATGTTGAAGTTGACGCGAAGTGACAACAGCAGGGCTTCAACATCACCGGCTCGAAAGCGCCCGGAGAGCGTGCGAGTTCGGAGCGACTCATCAAGGAACACGAACTCGACCGTCGTGTAGCGCTCGACTTCCTGGAGCGCTTTCTCGAGCGGCTCCGAACGAAAGATCAGTCGGCCCTCCTCCCAGGACAGCCTGACCTCGACGTCGTCGGCCGAAACGGTTCTCTTGACCGGGTCAGGAGCACCAAGGGTCACCGCCTCACCCGCCGACACGACGTTGTCCTCGGCCAGCGCAAGCACGGGCGGCCAGAAAGCGGTGTTCAGCACGTCGGCATCGCCGGCGTGTGGCGACGTCGCCGCCGGCGGCTGAACGCCGATGACGACCTTGCCTTCACTCACCATGAGCTCGACCTGCCGCTCGGCGGTGATCTCCACTACGAATACTGTGCCCACGGCTTGAATGATCCGATCGCCGGCGACCACGGACAGCGGTCGGACGGGATCTTCGGCGACCCGCACGAGAATCTCGCCCCGCGCCAGGCGAAGCACGCGCGCCGACGGCGTGAAGGTAACCGCGAGCTGGCTGTTGGTGTTCAATACCACCTCGCTGCCATCGGGAAGCAGCGCGATCTTTTGCCCGCCGATCGCGGTCTCGTACTCCGCCGACGTCACAATAGCGCCGTCCGACGCTGGCGACTTCGTATCAGCACCCGGATTCAGTAGCAGCACGCCACCGATCAGCAGCGCTGCCAGACCCGCGGCGGCGGCGAGGCCCTGTGCCCAGCGCCCATGCCGGGAGCCGCGCGACACCTCATCGGCGTCGGCATCGTGCGGAAAGAGTTCTGCCAACCGCGCCAGCGAATCCGTCTTGTCCCAAACGGCGGCAACTTCCACCAGCAACTCGCGGTGTTTTTCGTCTTCATCGAGCCACGCGGCAAGGGCGGCTTCCTCACTTGCGCTCAGCCCCTCGTCGATCTTCAGCCCCCATCGACTGGCGGCCTCGAGTCGTTCGTCGTCTCGCGAGATCGATACGACGTTTCTCATGCACCTTCTCCCCGTCGTCCTTTGGACGAATGACGGCTCGTATTCCTTGAAGCGCCTGCCACGGGCAGTCGTCGGCCCTCGCGCCGCTCACGCAGATACTGCACGCACTTTTTCGTACCGTTGACGATGTGTGTCTCGACCGTGGCTTGGCCCAGGTCCATCTCCGCCATGATTTCCTTCAGCGTAAAGCCGTACACTTTCTTCAACACGAAGGCGCGCCGGCACTGCCTGGGCAGAGAGCGAACCGCTTCGCAGAAGAGCGCGAACTCTTCATCGGACGCAACCTGCGCATACGTCGGGTCCAATTCCGAGGGCAACAGGGAGTCTTCGGCAGGCAAGTCATCCATATCGGTTCCGCCCGTCAGGCGCGACTCCGATCGCTTTACGTGATCGAGGGCAAGGTTCCGGGCCGTGCGAAACACATAGGACCGCGGTTCGCGGATCGCGTCCTGGTTGTCGACACGGCAGATGCGCACGTAGGTCTCCTGGACAATGTCCTCGACCTCTTTTGGCGGGACAATACGCATCACAAGCCGCGCGATTTGCCCGCGCAGGGCGATGTATGCGTCGATCAGCCGGCCTGGTTCAGCCATGAGACCTCACTGGGCTGTTACTCGAAACCCTAACACACAAATGACGACCTACCGGTGAAGTTACGCCCCGCCGCCACAGGCGCGTGCCAGGTTGACGCTTAACTCGGAATGCCAAACCATGAACGACGATTTACCGGTGAGAATCCTTGAACTTCTCGCAGGGGCGAGATGGCCTGCCATGGAACTGGACCAGCTTTGGAGAATACCTGGACGCCGTACAGGCGCTAAGACCGTCCTTGAATGTCGTGGGACTGGCGGGTCACTCGGCAATTCGCTTTGAAGCGATGGGTGACAAATCCATGGACGAAGGCGTGCAAGCCACGGAGGACGAGCTCGAACACACTACGCGCCTCGTACGCGAATCTGTTGAAGAAGGCGCGGTAGGGTTCTCCACCTCACGGTTTCTGGGTCATCGGGTCCCGGATGGACGGCTTACGCCTGGGACGTGGGCGGATCTGAGAGAAACGGAAGCGATACAGCGTGCCGTCATCGAAGCCGGCGGCCGCGGGGGCCTTTTCAAGTCGCACCTGATTTGCGGAGCCGCCGCGAGATCGAATGCGAGATGTTTGCGAAAGGCGCCGAACTGGGTTGCCACGTGCTGTTCTCCGGCGGGGCTACCAGCAGGGGTGATGGCGGGGTTGGGTTCATGCGGAATCTGCTTGCCCGCAACAATGAAGATGGGAAACGCATGACCAGCATTTGCCACACCCGTCCGAGTGGCGCCATGTTTGGATTGCCGCAGGCCCAGCCGTTCAGGAATCCGGAGTGGACGGCGTTGATGCAACTGCCTTCCTTGACAGATCGCCTGGCAGCGTTGCGTGATCCGGCCACCGGGGCAGCTCTGATAAAGAGCTCCAGGGAAAGCGGATTCACCGCCGATCCGGCCAAGCTGCATCCCATGGGTACAGGCGATATTCCGGACTACGACTTGCAGCGCGCTAACAGTCTGCAGCAGATCGCCGACGCGACAGGCACGGACCCCGTGGAGGTCTACGTCGAAAGGTTGATCGAAAGTGAAGGACGAGAATTGTGGAACTACTGGGCGTTCGGGGGTGCCCTGGAAAACCAGTGGGCCTCGACTACGACAATCTCGAAACAGGCTATCCCTACTACGTGAACGACTTTCCGCACGGCGGGGGCCGCTTCATTGTTGAGAGCAACGGGTATGTGGCTACGTTGGTGGCCGGTCAGCCGATGATCGAGAACGGCATACACACCGGGCAGCGGGCCGGCAAGGTCATCCGCGAATTCAAGCGGGGCTAATCCCCCCGTCTAGCCCGTACGCAGGCTCGGCAACTGGTCGTTGGACCAGATCTTGCGCCGGAACCGGGGGTTCTTCGACGACATGTCGATCTGGTAGAAGTTCTCGCTCGGTTCGTCCGCAACGCCGGTGATCTCGCAGAGCTTCCGTGCGAGCCACTTCTCGATCTTGAGCACCACCATCTTCCTGCGCAGCCGGCCCTGTTCGTCGCGGTTGAGCACCGCGGGCAGCGTGTTGAGCGCAAGAATCTCGTCGATCGCGCTGTCCGCCATCTTCTGGCGGCCCTCGTCGCTGGCGTAGAAGTGGGTGACCGCGAACACGAGGCGGCCGGGATTGACCCGCTTAAGGAACCGGCAGGTCTCGACCAGCGTGGATCCGGTGCGCACCATGTCGTCGAACAGCACGATGTCGTGGCCTTCGAAGTCGTCGAAACTCGACCCGCTGCCCTCGTAGAGCGAGATTTCCACGTCGCGTTCGCCGGAGCGCTCCTTCTCGAGCAGGATGCACTTGACCTTCGGCAGCCCCAGTGACGTTGCCATTTCGAGCACGAACTCGCGCGCCCCCTGGTCCGGCGCACACAGGGCAAGCCCCTCACCGTTCGGCCCGTAACGCACGATATCCGAGTTGAGCAGGTAGTCGACATAGATCTCGTGGGGCAACAGGTGGTGATAGCCCCCGTCGAAGATCTGGGCGAACACCGATCGCACGGCATGGGAGTGGTTGTGCACCGTCACGACGCGGTCGACGCCGGCGAGTTTCAGCATCTGCGCGTAAAGCATCACGGAGAAGGGTTGGCCGTCGAACTTCTTCAGATCCTTCTCGTCGCGTTCGAAAGGGGTACTGCCAAGTTCGGGTTTCGGGCCCCGGTCCTGCGCGCTGTAGTACAGGTCCGGCTCCACGAGGATAACTTCTGCAGCGCCGTTTTCCTTGGCCGCGCGTGCTATGAGCATGTTGCGCATGGCGAGGTTCTGGCGGCTCACCACGCGGTTCGACGTGCTGACGATCACGACGATCTTGCCGGCAAGCTTGTTGCCGATATTGGTGAAATCATTCTCGTCGGAAATGAAGCGCGGACAGAACTCCGAATTGGCGAACTGCTTCATGCTGATGAGATCGGCGACATCGTCGGTCTGGCCGAAAGCGAATGCCACGTCGATGGCGAAGGGATCGTCCGAGGTGTTGCCGACCACGATGACGTCCGATCGCCTAGGCTGCGTTTCGCTCATCGTTTGCGCCACTCTCCAGACTTCCCTGCACAATTTGAATCACGCGGGCGCGAAGGTCAACCGATAACGGCGGCAGGTATCCGGTTCGGCCCACCACCACCCCTGATGTCCCCGGAACCGGGTTGACTGGCGGAGCGAAGATGGCAAAGTGGCGAGAATCCTGACGCATATCGAGAAGCCATGAGAACCAGCATGCCGAGCCGCCGAACTTTCGTACAACTCCTCGCGATGCTGGCCGCAGGCGGCCAGGCGCTGTGGCAGACGCGCGATGTCCACGCGGCCATCGAGACGGCGAAGGACACCGCTCCGGACGCGGTCCCCTGGCCAAAAATGACCTACCGGACGCTGGGCCGCACGGGCTACAACGCCAGCCGTCTGGTGTTCGGGTGCGGCGCGGCGCTGTCCAGGCAGCCCCAGGACGAACTGCTCGAACGCGCCTTCGAGGCGGGCGTGAACGTTTTCGACGTCGGGACCAGCCGCTACTACCGGGCCGCCGAGCGCAACATGCGGCAATTCGTAGCTTCCCATCGCGACGATATCTTCCTGATTTCAAAGGCCATGACAGGAATCGATGCGGGACCCGAGGACGAGATTTCCGTGGCCGACGCCCGCACGGCGGCGAAGACGTGGACGGCTTTGATGGAGGAAAGCCTGTCGGAACTCGCCACCGACCACGTGGACGCCTACTACCAGATGGGCGCGAACAACCCGCGCATGGTCCGTTCCGAGGAGATGTACGAGGCCTTCCTGGCCGCCAGGCAGGCCGGAAAGGTGTCCCACTACGGCGTCAGCACGCACGAGAACGCGGCCCGGGTGCTCGAAGCCGCAACGGAGAGCGGGTGGTTCAGCGTCGCAATGATCGCCGTGACCCCGGCCGGCTGGTACGACTGGAAGAGTCGCAACATTCTCGACGGCACCCCGGACATGAAGGCGATTCGGCCGATGCTCGACAAGGCGCGCGACGCTGGCGTCGGGTTGATCGGCATGAAGGCCGGACGCCTGCTCGCCGGCCGCGGATGGCTCGGGCAAGGCAACATCAAGGCGTTCGACCGCCACTACAACGAGAAACTGCTGCGTGCGAATCTCTCGGACTTCCAGCGCAGCTACGCCTACGTGCTGGAGAACGGTCTCGACGTAGTCAACGCGGACATGCAGAGCCATGCCGCATTGAAGGAGAACTACGCGGCGGCGGCCACCGCGGAACAATACGTCGCGTGAGCGACGACGATCTCTGCCTGGCGCCCGCGACGGAACTCGCGGCGTGGGTCCGGGCGAAGCGGGTCTCGCCGACGGAGATCGTCCGTGCGGTGCTCGACCGTATTGATCGGCTCGACGCCGGCATCAACGCGTTCGCCCAACTGACACCGGACCTCGCTCTCGAGATGGCGAGCGACGCGGAGAAGGCGGTAGCCCGCGGGGAGGCAACCGGCGCGCTGCATGGCGTCCCCGTGACCATCAAGGACCTGTTCGACATCAAGGGACTCCCGACGGAACGGGGCTCGTTCGCCCTGGCAGGACACATCGCGGACGGCGATTCGCCGGTCACCGAGCGACTCAAGGGTGCGGGTGCCGTGATCATCGGCAAGACCACCACCTCCGAGTTCGGCTGGACCGGGATGAGCCGTTCTCCCCGCACCGGCATCACCCACAACCCCTGGAAGCGCGGCTTCAATGCAGGCGGGTCGTCGGCCGGCGCGGCTGCGGCAGCAGCGATGAGTTTCGGCCCGCTGCACCAGGGTTCCGATGGCGCCGGGTCCATCCGGATGCCGTCGCATTTCTGCGGCGTCTTCGGTCTCAAGCCCACCTGGGGACGGATACCCCACGTGCCGGTCCGCAACAGCGACAACGTCTCCCATGTCGGGCCGCTCTCGCGGACCGTGGCGGACGCCGCGCTGTTCCTCGATGCGACCACCGGCGCGCATCCGTTCGATCACACGAGTCTTACGGACTCGGACAACACGTTCTCCGCGGCTCTAACGGGGGACCTCGGAGAATTGAAGATCGCCTTCAGCCCCGACCTCGGCCACGCCCGGGTCGATAGGGAGGTAGCGGACCTGGTCGAGCAGGCCGCACGCGATTTCGAATCGTTCGGATGCCGCGTCGAAGACGTGCAGCCGTCCTGGGGCAAGGACGGCCCCGAGATCGCCCGATTTTTCTGGGCGGTCCACGAGTCGCCGCTCGCGGTTCACCTCGAAGGTTTCGAGGACAGGATGGATCCTGGACTGGTCGCCTGCATCCGCGCCGGCAGCGGACACAGTGCCGAGACCTATCTCGCCATGCGCGCCCGCAAACTCGATTACATCGAACGCATGCACCGGTTCATGGCCGACTGGGATCTCCTGCTGACACCGTCGGTCTCCGTTGCCGCGTTCCCCGCCGAACGGCTGCAACCGGAACACTGGCCGGGGCACCCGTGGGACTGGCTCTCCTGGTCCGAATTCTGCTATCCCTTCAACATGAGCGGGCTGCCCGCAGCGAGTGTGCCGTGCGGCTTTACCGGCGACGGCCTGCCCGTGGGGCTGCAGATCGTCGGAAAGCGCTCGGACGATAGCCTGGTGCTGCGCGCCGCAGCGGCTTTTGAGCGCACACGGCCCTGGATGCAGCATCGTCCGCCTGTCGGGACCGCGGATACTGTTGGCGGACATGCCAAACCTTGACCAGTACTTCAGACTGTCCGAACGCGGTTCCGACTTCCGAACGGAACTCCGCGCGGGCCTGGCAACGTTCCTGACGATGGCGTACATCGCCTTCGTCAACCCGCAGATCCTTGGCGAAGCGGGGATGCCGTTCGAGGCGGTCTTCGTCGCAACCTGCTTAGCCGCCGCCATCGCCACGCTCATCATGGGTCTGTACGCCAACTACCCGGTGGCGCTGGCTCCGGGCATGGGCCTGAACGCATTCTTCAGCTACGTCGTTGTGCTCGAGCTGGGATATCCCTGGGAAGTCGCCCTCGGCGCCGTGTTCGTCTCCGGCATCCTATTCGTCGTGCTGAGCGTACTGCCAGTGCGCCGCTGGATCATCGACGCCATCCCGTTCGGGCTGAAGATGGGGATCTCGGCGGGCATCGGATTCTTCCTCGGCATCATCGCCCTCAAGAACGCCGGCATCATCACCGCGAGCCCCGCTACCCTGGTGACCTCTGGCGATCTACTGGACGCCGCTCCCATTCTCGCGCTGCTCGGGTTCTGCCTGATCGTCGCGCTGGCGGCGCGCCGCATCGCCGGAGCAACAATCATCGGCGTGTTGGGGGTCACCGCGGCCGGGATCGCCTTGGGCGTATCCGAGTGGCACGGCCTGATCGCGATGCCACCCGATCCTACCCCCACCCTGCTCGCGCTCGACATTGCCGGAGCGCTCCAGGTCGGCATGATCAGCATCATCCTGACGTTTCTGATCGTCGACCTGTTCGACACCACGGGCACGCTGATCGGTGTTGCCAAACAGGCAAACCTGCTCGACGCGGACGGGCGTCTGCCTGGGATCAAACGGGCGGTGATCGCCGACTCCTCCGGAACCGTGGCCGGCACCCTGTTCGGGACGTCGTCGGTGACGAGCTACATCGAAAGCGGGGCCGGCACGAGCGCCGGTGGACGCACGGGCCTGACGGCGGTCGTGGTGGCTGCCCTGTTCCTGCTCTGCCTCTTCTTCGCGCCCCTGGCCCAGTCGATCCCAGCCTACGCGACCGCGCCGGCCATCCTCTACGTCGCCTGCCTGATGGCAAGGGCGCTGGTGGACATCGACTGGCCGGAGATCACGGAGTCGGCTCCCGCCGTGATCACGGCGATCGCCATTCCGTTGACGTTCTCCATCGCCGACGGCATCGGCATCGGGTTCCTCACCTACGTCGTGGTCAAGCTCCTGGCCGGGCGTTTCCGCGACTGCTCACCCGCCCTCGTCGCCGTCGCGCTGCTGTTCGCGGCGAAGTTTGCGGTGCTTGACTGAAGCGGCTACCAGCCGATCTAGGGCAACACCACCACCGCGTGCCCCGGGCAGGTCGGGACGCCATCCTGGTTGACCACGTTGATCTCGAGGCGCACGCGCTGCTCGCCGTCTTCGATCACCTTCTCCGTGACCTCGCCCACGACGGTCAGCACATCGTCCTTGCAGTTGAGCACGCGGTGCTGGCAGCCAGCTTCGCGCACGATGCCCTCGTCGCCAATCCAGTCGTGCAGCGCGTTGACGATATAGGCGTAGCGAAGGTTGCCCATGCCGAAGGCTCCCTTCGGGTTGCCCGCGGCGCGCCCCGCCTCGTCGTCCATATGGAACGGCACGAACTCGTGGTTGACGGCGGCGTACCGGTTCCACTCCGGGAAGCTCGTCTGGCGCGACCACTCCGGAAGCCGGTCGCCCACCTGGATGTCCTTGAATCGCAAGCTCATGGACGTCTCCTCAAAAACGCACGCCGATGGACAGGCGCGTCCGCACGTGCTCATTGTGCTGGTTGCGCCACTCGACCTCCGAGCGCACGAAGAGGGTGTGCCCGAGGCGGCCTTCGTGCTCCCACCAGCCGATGAGGCGGCTGCGTTCCGTGATTGCGTCGCCCGGCCGCATGGGTACGCCGTAGGTATCCGTCTGGCCACCGTTCATTCCGGTCACCGCTGAGCCGTCGGGACGCTGTCCCCGCATGCTCAGCCTGGCGGATGGGCCCCGGTCGAAGGACCACGCGAAGGGATTGAAGTCCGGCGGCGCGATGATCCCGCCCCAACGGGTCGCCGCCGCGTATTCCGGATCCCAATAGATGCGCGGGGGTTTCTCCGGATAGAACGTGGCTATCGACCAGCGTCGGATATCCGTCTCGGTGATCGGGGGCGAGGTGCGGTTCTCTCCCCACTTGCCCTGCGCCTCGCGCATCGTGTCCGTGACATAGGTCACACCGCCGCTCATGGCCCAGTCGCCGCCAACGGCACCAGTGTCCCGCTGCTGTGGATGATTCCCGATCTGTTCTTCATTTCGGGGCCAGAAGTCTACTGCATTCGCCAACGGACGAAGAAACTGCGCAAGCGATTTGCCCCTCAAAAAAGCGTATTCGCCTACGGCGATTTGGGAAATGTCCCAATTGCGACAGACCGCCCCAAGGCCAGAATGCCGACATGCTCGCGTTCGACGAATCTGAGTCATCAATCCGCCAGGGTCCAATTGAGTTGGCAGGCGCGGCTATGCTACGTTCGCCGCGTTCGCCGCCAGCCTTACCCAATCGAGGCGCAGCCAATGCACGAAGCTGTTCCCGACCCCTCGGTCGTTGAATACCCCACGTCGGACGGCAAGCCTTTGGCGGAATCCGACCTGCACTTCGACCGCCTGACCTATGCGGCCCACGCCCTGAAGGTCCGCTATGCGGACACGCCCGATGTCTACGTGGGCGCGAACATGCTCGTATACGACGAGCCGGGCAACCCGCGCCGACACCTGGCGCCCGACGTGTTCGTGGTGTTCGGTGTGCCGAACCACCGCCGCGACCTGTTCAAGATCTGGGAGGAAAAGCCGCCGTCCTTCGTGCTGGAGGTCACGTCCAAAAGCACCCGGCGCGAAGACATGCGCACCAAGCGGCAGCGCTATGCCGCCTGGGGCGTGCAAGAGTATTTCCTCTACGACCCGCGCTCGGAATACCTAGCGCCGCCGTTCCAGGGCCTCACGTTGCGGGAAGGGGTGTACGAGTCGATGCCGCTCACGAGATTCCCCAATGGCCAGCGCGGCTACTTAAGCCGGGTGCTCGGCATTCACCTGTACCTCAAGGGTTCGGAATTGCGGCTATTCGACCCTACGAAGGGGTGCGATCTTCGGACGTATGAGGAGGCGCAACGCGAGATTGCCGAGTTGAGAGCGCGGATCCGCAGCCTGACGGGAGAATGAACCAGCACCGGCGCGTGCGCTGACCGCTGCCCTGTCACAGCGGGTCGGCCCGCCTATCTGAACCCCGCGTTGATCCCGTCGAGGGCGGCCTGGCCCGGGCAAAGCTCCACCTCGCCCAGTACGCTGAGCGGCGTGTCCACCGTGTCCAGGATCTCGTGGCAGTCGGTGCCGTCGCTGTCGACGTACAGCAGCCCCGTCACCACCTCGCCGTCGAGAGCGGCCTGCTGCAGGTAGGTCAGCGCACCCGCGCGGTCGTGCGGATCGTAGTCCTCTTCGAGTTTCCGCAGGTGCAGCCTGGAACCATCCGGCATTTCAACGACCTCGCGTTCGCCGGGTCCATAATCTGCCGTGATCTCTTCGTGCGGCGAGACAAAGTCGGCCGCGACGACGCTCGCGGCGTGGCTCCGCGTGAACTCGTAGCTCTTGGTGGAACCGTTGTGGTTGTTGAAGGCGACGCACGGCGAAATGACGTCGATAAAGGAGAAACCCCGGTGCATCAGGCCCGCCTTGATCAGGGGCACAAGCTGGCCCTTGTCGCCGGAGAAACTGCGCGCCACGAAACCGGCGCCGATGTCCAGCGCCATCGATACCAGGTCGATGGGCTCATACAGGTTCGGCACGCCGCGCTTGCTGGTCGACCCCTTGTCGTTGGTGGCCGAAAACTGGCCCTTGGTCAGGCCGTAGGTGCCGTTGTTGTCGACGATGTAGAGCATGTTGATGCGGCGGCGAACGATGTGCGCGAACTGCCCTATGCCGATCGAGGCCGAGTCGCCGTCTCCGGAAACACCGATGCAGTAGAGGCTCCGGTTCGCCAGGTTCGCGCCCGTCGCAACCGATGGCATGCGGCCGTGGACGGCGTTGAATCCGTGGGAGTTGCCCAGGAAGTAGTTCGGCGTCTTCGACGAACAGCCGATGCCGGAGAGCTTTGCAAACCTGTGCGGCGGGATCGCCAGTTCGGCGCAGGCCTGGATCAGGGCGGCGCTCACGGAGTCATGCCCGCAACCCGCGCACAGCGTGGACACGAGGCCCTCATAGTCACGGCGGTTCAGACCGATCTCGTTCAGCGGTAGCTGGGGATGGTGGACTTCCGGTTTGGCTACAAATGTCATGGTCGGCTAGGTCCTTCTCGCTTGCCCGCCCGACACTTCCGTCAGCCGCGCCAGGTTGTTCTCGTCAAAATGCTTGAGGATGCGTTCGCGAATGGTGTCGGCCGTTATGGACAGGCCGCCATAGGAGAGCACCGACACGAGCTTTGCGGGATCGGCTCCCGCCTCGTTGACGAGCAGCGTCCTCATCTGCCCATCCCGGTTCTGTTCGACCACGAAGACGAAGTCGTGCGCGTCGATGAAGTCGGCCACGGCGTCCGGGAACGGGAACGCGCGAATGCGCATGGTGTCGAGCCGCACGCCGTCCTGGGCAAGATAGTGCAACGCCTCCGCCATCGGCACCGCGGTGGTGCCGTAGTAGGCGATCCCGACGCGGTGACGCCGGCTGCCGATCTCCGGCGCGGGCATCAGCGTCCGCGCCGTTTGCCACTTGACGAGCAACCGGTCCATGTTCGCCGTGTAGGGCTCCGCCGCCTCCGTATAGCGCGCATACGCGTCCCGGGACGTGCCCCGGGTAAAGAACGCGCCCTTGGTCGGATGCGTGCCGGGGAGCGTCCGGTAGCCGATGCCGTCGCCATCGACATCCATGTAGCGGCCGAAATCCTCGATCGAATCGAGGTCCTCCCGCGACAGCACCTTGCCCCGGTCGTACCTGCGTTCGTCGTCCCAGGTCAGGGGATCGGACAGGTTCTCGTTCATGCCGAGTTCGAGATCGGAGAGGACGATGATCGGCGTCTGCAACCGGTCGGCGAGATCGAACGCGGTCGCCGCGAACTCGAAGCTCTCGCCCGGCGTCGACGGGAACAGGAGCGGATGCCTGGTGTCGCCGTGGGACGCATAGGCCGCGGCGAGCACATCGCCCTGCTGCGTCCGGGTCGGCATGCCCGTCGACGGCCCGACCCGCTGGATGTCGAACAGCACCGCCGGAATCTCGGCGAAGTATGCGAGGCCGAGGAACTCCGACATGAGCGACAGGCCCGGCCCGCTGGTGGCGGTAAAGGCACGCGCCCCGTTCCAGGCGGCGCCGATCACGATGCCGATCGCCGCCATCTCGTCCTCGGCCTGAATCACGGCGAACTTGTGCTGGCCGGTGTCCTTGTCCACGCGCAGCCGCGCGGCGTGCTTCTCGAACGCTTCCGCCATCGACGTGGACGGGGTGATCGGGTACCAGGCGCAGATCGTGGCGCCCGCGTATATCGCACCAAGTGCGCCGGCTTCGTTGCCGTCGATCATGATCCTGTCGCCGATAGCGTCGGAACGCCGCGCCTGAATCGGCAGGGGACACTCGAGGTAGTCGCGGGCGTAGTCGCGGCCGATTTCAAGCGCCCGGATGTTCGGGCCGATGAGCTCGTCCTTGCCCCGGTACTGCGTCGAAACCATCCCCGTGATCACGTCGAAGTCGATATTCAACAGCGCCGCCAGGGCGCCCACGTAGACGATGTTCTTGAACAGCTTGCGTTGCCTGGGATCGGTGTACTCGGACACCACCAGCTTGGCGATCGGCACCCCTATGTGGTTCACGTCCGGCCGGTTGAGGCGCGGGTCGAGACCACCGGAGTTGTCGTGCAGCAGGTATCCCCCCGGCACGACGACGGCGACATCCTCGTCAAAGGTCTCCGCGTTCATGGCCACCATGAGGTCGACGCCCTGGCGGCGACCGTGATAACCCCGCCCGGAAGCACGCACTTCGAACCACGTCGGCAACCCCTCGATGTTCGATGGGAAGATGTTGTGCGTGGATATGGGCACGCCCATGCGGAACAGCGCCTTCGCGAACATGCCGTTGGCGCTGGCGGACCCCGAGCCGTTGACGTTGGCGAAGCGAATGACGAAGTCGTTGTAAGTCGTCATTCGGGATATGTGCCCAGCTGGGGAACGTGGATCACCGACTTCTGCATGTCCCACGCGGCGGTCGGGCAACGCTCCGCGCACAGTCCGCAGTGCAGGCACACGTCCTCGTCCTTCACCATCACGCGTCCCGTGCCGAGTTCGCCCGACACGTAAAGATCCTGCGCGAGGTTCTCGGCGGGCGCCGTGAGGCGGCTCCGGAGGTCTTCTTCCTCCCCGTTGTCGGTGAAGGTGATGCAGTCCATCGGACAGATGTCGACGCAGGCATCGCATTCGATGCACAGGCTGTCGGTAAACACGGTCTGAATATCGCAGTTGAGACAACGCTGCGCTTCCTTCAGACCCAGGGCGCGATCAAAGCCCAGTTCCACCTCGACCTTGATGTTCTGGAGCGCGTTGGACAGGTTCGCATGGGGAACGATGAAACGTTTCGCAGGATCGTGCTCGGCGTCGTAGCTCCATTCGTGGACGCCCATTCTCTGGCTGATGAGGTTGACCCCTTCGGGCGGACGATCGCGCCGGATGTCCTTGCCCTGGCACAGCAGGTGTATCGATATCGCGGCCTGGTGCGCGTGGGCCGAGGCCCAGATGATGTTCTCCGGCCCGAACGCCGAATCGCCGCCGAAGAACACCTTCGGGTGGGTAGTCTGGAAGGTGACCTCGTCGAGCACCGGGCAGTCCCACTTGTCGAACTCGATGCCGATGTCCCGTTCGATCCACGGGCAGTGGTTCTCCTGTCCAATCGCCATCAGGATGTGATCGCACTCCATGTAGACATCCGGTTCGCCGGTCGGGACGTAGTTCAGGCGCCCGTTTTCGTCTTCCACCGGTTTGACGCATTCGAACACGACGCCCTTCAGCTTGCCGTTGTCGTGCACGAACTCCTTCGGCGGCCGGTTGTTGACGATGGGGATGTTCTCGTCCATGGCCTCTTCCTTCTCCCAGTCCGAGGCCTTCATGACGTGGAATGCCGAGCGAACGACGACCGTGACCGACTCGGCGCCGATGCGCTTGGAGGTCCGGCAGCAGTCCATCGCGGTGTTGCCGCCGCCCATGACGATGACCTTGCCCGAGATCGAATCGATGTGGCCGAATGCCACACTCGACAGCCAGTCGATGCCGATGGATATGTGCGCGTCCGACTCGAGGCGTCCGGGCAGGTCGAGATCGCGGCCGCGCGGCGCGCCGGTGCCGACGAAATAGGCGTCGTAGCCCATGTCGAGCATTTCCTTCATGCTCGTGATCTCGTAGTTGAAGCGGGCGTTGACGCCCATGTCGAGGATCAGGTCGACCTCTTCCTCCAGCACTTCGGCAGGCAGTCGGAAGGCGGGAATCTGGCTGCGCATCATGCCGCCACCGGCGGGATCGCGGTCGAACATGTCGATCTCGTAGCCCAGCGGCAGGAGGTCGCGGGCCACCGCCAGAGAGGCGGGACCGGCGCCCAGGAGTGCGATGCGCTTGCCGTTCTTTTTCTTCGGCACGGGCGGCAAGTACGGGCGAATGTCGCCCTTGTGGTCTGCAGCGACGCGCTTCAGCCGGCAGATCGCGACGGGTTTCTCTTCGGTTCGCACGCGCCGGCAGACCGGCTCGCACGGGCGGTCGCAGGTGCGTCCCAGGATGCCCGGGAACACGTTGGACTCCCAGTTGACCATGTACGCCTCGGTGTAGCGTTCCTGGGCGATCAAACGGATGTACTCCGGCACCGGGGTGTGCGACGGGCATCCCCACTGGCAGTCGACCACTTTGTGGAAGTAGTCCGGATTACCGATATCGGTGACTTTCATCTTGAATTGGACAGGGAGAGGCCTAAGTGCCGATTCTTTCCGGGAGTTTTCCAGGCGGGAACCGGCATATTTTAGCTTTTTTTAGCTTTTGGCGGGCGTCGCTTCCAGAAGAGCCGCCGCGCGATAGAATAAGCGCCCCGGCCTTCCCTAGTCTCCCCCATGGACCCGGCGCACATCGACGTTCCGCCGCCGCGTGCGGCGCACAACTGGCAACGCCTTTTCGGCAGCGGCCCGAGCCTGGCCGTGTCACACCTCGTCGCCCGGCCCGACTGCTTCGTTCTGTACGTCACGCGTGACACCGAGAACGCCGTTCGCGTGCGCCGCGAAATCGGATTTTTCGCGGCCGGCGCCACTGAACCGCTCGCATTTCCCGACTGGGAAACGCTGCCCTACGACAACTTCTCGCCGCACCAGGACATCGTCTCGGAGCGACTCGCCACGCTCTACGCCCTGCCCCGGACCCACCGAGGCGTACTGGTGGCGCCGGTGCAGACACTGATGCAGCGGCTGCCGCCGACGGCCTTCATCGAGGCGCAGTCACTCGTGCTCGAGACCGGAACGCGTTTCTCCATGGAGGCCCAACGCACGCACCTGCAGCGCGCCGGGTATCGCAATGTCGGCACCGTTGCCGAACGCGGCGAGTACGCCGTGCGCGGCTCGCTGATGGACATCTTCCCCATGGGGTCCGAACTGCCGCTCAGGATCGACCTCGACGACGACGAGATCGACTCCTTGAGGACATTCGATCCGGATACGCAGCGCACCGTCGAACGCATAGACGCGGTAAGGATCCTGCCGGCCAAGGAGATTCCCCTCGACACGCAGGGGATCAGCCGGTTTCGTGAGCGCTGGCACCACACCTTCGATGTGGACGTACGCCGTTGCCAGGTGTACCAGGACGTGAGCGATGGCATCGCGCACCCGGGCGTGGAGTGCTACCTGCCGTTTTTCTTCGAGAGCACCGCGACACTGTTCGACTACCTGCCGGAGACGACGGCAATCGCGCTCGACGAGGGATGCGTCGAGAGCGCCGAACGTTTTGTCGGCAGCCTGCACCGCCGTTACGAATCGCTTCGCCACGACATCGAGCGGCCCCTGCCGGATCCGGGGGCGCTGTACCTCTCGAGAGAAGAACTGCTCGCCGCGCTGGCCCCCTATCCGCAGCTTCGGTTGGACCCCGAGGGCAATCGGCCACGGCACGGCGTCGACTTCGGCGGCAGCCGTCTTCCGGACGTCATGGCAAGCCAGCGCGGACGCGACGAGGCGCGCAATCTGCGCCGGTTCATCGACACCGCGGAGTGTCCGGTGCTGCTGACGGCCGAAACGCCCGGTCGGCGGCAGCACCTCGCCGAGTTCCTCGCACGCGCACATATCCACGCCGTGGAAGTGAATGGTTTCAAGGCGTTTGTCGATCGCGGCGCCCCGCTGGCGCTCACGGTGGCGGACATCGACCGCGGCCTGCGCCTGCCCGACTTCGCGCTCGTCACCGAAACGGAGATCTTCGGCCACCGCGCCGACGGCCCCGCCTCGCGTGCCACGCCGACCGTCGACCCCGAACTCGTGGTCCGCAACCTGACGGAGCTCACCATCGGCGCGCCCGTGGTGCATGCCGACCACGGCGTCGGCCGGTACCGGGGTCTCACGACCCTCGAGATAGATGGCTATGCGCAGGAGTTCGTCGCCATCGACTATGCCGAAGAGAGCCGCCTCTACGTGCCCGTCACGTCCCTGCACCTGATCTCGCGCTATGCCGGCGCTGACAGCGAGAACGCGCCGTTGCACCGCCTCGGCTCGGATCAATGGGACAAGGCGAAACGGCGGGCCGCAAGGAAGGTCTACGACGTGGCAGCCGAACTGCTCGACATCTACGCGCGCCGGGAATCGCGGCCCGGCACCGTGTTCAGCGCCCCGGACGACGACTACTACCGCTTCTGCGAGCAGTTCCCGTTCGAGGCGACACCCGACCAGCAGCAGGCGATCGACGCCGTGCTTGGCGACCTCCAGTCCGAAACGCCCACCGATCGCCTGATCTGCGGAGACGTCGGGTTCGGCAAGACCGAAGTCGCCATGCGCGCCGCGTTCATCGCTGTACAGTCAGGCAAGCAGGTCGCCGTCCTGGCACCGACGACCCTGCTCGCCCAGCAGCACTACGAGACCTTTCGCGACCGATTCGCCGACTGGCCGGCCGAAATCGAGGTCATGTCCCGCCTGCGCACCGACGGCGAGGCGCAGGACATCCGGAAACGGCTAGCCAGCGGCGCCGTCGACATAGCCATCGGCACGCACCGCCTGCTCGCCTCCGGCATCGAGTTCTCGGACCTCGGACTCGTCGTCATCGACGAGGAGCATCGATTCGGCGTGCGCCAGAAGGAACGGTTGCGGGAACTTCGCGCGGAGGTCGATGTCCTCGCGCTCACCGCGACGCCGATACCCAGGACGCTCAACATGGCGATCAGCGGCATGCGGGAGATGTCCATCATCGCCACGCCGCCCGCCAGGCGGCTGTCCATCAAGACCTTCGTCATGCCCCGCCGCGACCATATCCTGCGCGAGGCCATCGACCGGGAACTCACCCGGGGCGGCCAGGTCTTCTACCTGCACAATCGCGTCGAGACCATCGACCGCGCCGCCGAGCATGTCGCCGAACTCGCGCCCAACGCCCGTATCGGCGTCGGACACGGCAAGATGCCGAAGCGCGCGCTCGAACACGTCATGGCCGACTTCTATCATCGGCGCTGCAACCTCCTGGTCTGCACCACCATCATCGAGAACGGAATCGACATACCCAACGCCAACACGATCATCGTCGATCGCGCCGACCGGCTCGGGCTGGCGCAGCTTCACCAGTTGCGTGGCCGCGTTGGCCGTTCCCACCGGCAGGCCTACGCCTACCTGCTCACCCCCGATCCGCGGGCCATCACGCCGGATGCGCGCAAGCGTCTGGAAGCCATCGTCGCCGCCGGCGAACTGGGCGTGGGGTTCACGCTTGCAACGCACGACCTCGAGATCCGGGGCGCCGGGGAACTGCTCGGAGAGGACCAGTCGGGGCAAATCGAGAGCATCGGCTTCTCGCTTTACATGGAGCTTCTCGAACGCGCCGTCGCGGCGATTCGCGCAGGCGTGGCTGCGCCCGACCTCGATCAGCCGATGCCGAAAAACCGCGAAGTGAATCTCCACGTACCCACCCTGATCCCGGACTCATACCTGCCGGATGTCCACATGCGCCTGATCCTCTACAAGCGTATTGCGGGTGCCACGAGCCCCGATGCCCTCGACGATCTCAAGGCAGAGATGTTCGACCGTTTCGGGCCCCTGCCCCCGCCAGCCCAGAACCTGTTCCGCACCACGGAACTGAAATTGCTGAGCGAACACCTGGGGATTGACCGCATCGATGTCGGACCCCTGGCGGGCCGCGTCGTGTTCAGCACGCACACCCGGGTCGATCCCACCCGCGTGGTTCAGCTGATCCAGGGCGACCCCGCCACGTATCGATTGCGGGATGCAACGCGGCTCTCGTTCACCGCCGCGCTGAGTCACCCCGAGGCACGATTCCAATTCGTCGAACAGCTGCTCGCGCAGCTCGCCCCCGACCACGGTTCACGCATGGCGGCCACCGCATGAGCCGAGTCGCCGCCCACCTCGTGGCAATCGCGTTCACATCCGGCGCGCTGGCGAACATCGAGGAGCACCTCGAGCACGACTGGTACTACGTCGAAACCCTGTTCTTCCGTCACGCCGCGCCTCCCGACGGCGAGGACTTCACGCGGCAGGGAACGCCACATCACCGGCTGCGGCTCGCCGCGCTGGAACCGGCACCGCCGGAGTACCTCGAGCGTATTGCCGCCATGCCGCCCGAACCCTCCGACTTTCCCCGGCTGGCACAGTTCGACTGCATCGCGCCAATCCCGGCGCCATGGATGCGGGACGATGCCGAGTTTGCGCCTCGACCGGATCCGGCTGAAGAACAGGAAGGCGAAATCCCGGCGGAAGTGACCGTGGCGCCCATCCCCACGGGGCCACCCGCGCCCACACCGGAACAGCTCGCACGCTGGGCCCTCGACGAGTTCGAGGACGGACTGGTCCGCGAGGGATGGCGATGGCAATACGACGACCTCTCGCTCCGGTCCGCCGCCATCCGCATGCGGCGTTCGGGCGACTACGAGGTCCTGCATCACGGGAAGTGGCTGCAGGCCGTGCCTCCCCGCGACCGCGCCGAGCCGTTGTTGATCCAGGCCGGCGCGCAGATGCCCGACGCCACGTTCGAACTCGAAGGTTCCGTCAGCGTTACGCTGGGCAGATACCTGCATTTCGCGGCAGAGCTATGGCTTCGGCAGACCCCGGAGGCCAGCCCATCGGCACTTTCGCCCGAAACCGGCGCCAACACGCCAGGAAACGCCCGCGGTTCGACAATCGACAACGCCCGCTACGTGGCGCTTTCGGAGTCTCGCCGTATGCGCAGGGACGAGATTCACCACCTGGATCATCCGTGGCTCGGAGTCCTGGTGCGCATCGAGCCGGCAGAAGCCCCCGACGCATTGCTGGAGCAGCTGGAGTCCCTGCCTGACTTCAATCGATGATCGCCTGACGCACGGCGTTTTCGAAGTCAGAGATCGCGGGCCCGTAGGGTTGCTGCAGCATGATGACGCCGGCGATTTCCTCGGCCGGGTCGCTCCAGGACACGGTGCCGAACGCGCCGCCCCCACCGAACGCCCCGGCACCGCGCCGGCTGTCCGCAGCGATCGGATCGAGGATGACCCCGACGGCATAGCCGGCGCCCCTCCCGGGTCCTCCCTTCCTCCCGGCGAAGGGCAGATGGCTCACGTGGTCGCTGGTCATCATCGTGACGGTACGCGGGCTGAGCAGGCGACGGCCGAACAGTTCGCCGCCGTTCAACAGCATCTGCTGGAAATGGAGATAGTCCTTCGCAGTGCTTGAGAGGCCAACGGAGCCCGAGAAATAGGTCATCTCGCCAAACCAGCCTGACATGTCGCGACCCTGGATGGCGACCCGCCGCGATGCCTTTGACGGCGGCAGGTTGTAGTGCGTGTCGTGCATTTCCAGGGGATCGAGAATCCGGCTCTGCACGAACTCGTTGAACGGCACGCCGGAGACGATCTCTATGATGCGGGCGACGACATCAAGCCCGGTTGTGCCGCTGTAGGCCCGGCGAGACCCTGGCTGAAAGTCCAGTGGCACTTCGCCAAGCGTGGGAATGTAGCTGGCCAGCGTCCCGCGCTCTTCCTTGCCCCGCCCCGAGAGAGCCTTCAGCCGGGGAGCGCGAGGGGGCACCCCTCGCAGGAAAAGAGCAGCGCGAGGGGGCACCCCTCGCATGAAGACGGCCGCACCCAGGCCGCCGCTCATGAGCCCGGAGGTGTGTGTCAGCAGGTGATGTATCGTGATCGGCGTCTTCGCGGGAACGAGCCGATGCGCAGGCGGGTTCCGTCGATCGACCTTGAGCGGACTGATGTCCTCATCGGCCGGATCCGCGAGCACCGCCACCTGCATGTCGGCCAACTCGGGAATGTACCGCCCAACCGGGTCGCTCGGGCGAATGAGTCCCTCCTCGACCATCATCATCGCCGCGACGCCGAGAATGGCTTTCGTCGACGACATCATGATGAAGATTGCGTCCCGCGACATCGGGCGTTTGGCTTCGACATCCATCAGCCCGTGGGCCTTGAAGTGAACCACCCTGCCCCTGCGAGCCAGGGCGGTCACGGCGCCCTGGATCTTGCCGGTATCGATGTGCCGGTGCATCGCCGTGTCGATCCGCTGCAGCCGCTCCGTGGACATGCCCACCGACTCGGCGTCGGCGACGGGCATCTCACCGCCGCAGACAGTGATTGCAAAGACCGCCCCGAGTGCCGCTGTAACTGCCCTAAGACGTATCAGGAGAGTCCTCCCTTCGATGCTGGCCGTTGAGGCAGGCGCGAGCGACCTCGCGTGCCTCCTGAACCGTTTCCACCAATCGATCCTCTGGTATGTCCTGCAGGATATTGAGCGTGTGCAGCGTGTGCGCGACCGAACCCGAAAGCCCCATCACGATGACTTCCGTCTGTTCCCTTTCCGCGACATCCATGAGCTGCTCGATCACTATGGCGGCACTGTCGTCGAAGTACGTGGCCCCGGAGAAGTCGAAGATCACCACCTCGTGATCCTTGAGGTCTCCGCCGATCACGGCGACCAGGCTGTGGGACGACGCAACGGTGAAGCTACCGTTGAGCTGCACCATCCCGATACGCGCCGCGAACGGATCGTCCGTGATCATGTCGTCCTGCCCGGAGAAGAACTCCCGATCCAGAAACGGCACCGACACGACGCTGTCGAGTTCCAGGGACTCCAGTTGCCGTGCGTGTGCCATCCCCGCGGCGATCAGGCCTATCGCTACGGCGGTGATGATGTCGACGAATACCGTCAGGCCCAGCGTGGCCAGCATGACCACGAGGTGTTCGCTGCGCAAACGGTGGACGCGGGCGAGCAGACGCCAGTCGATGATGTCCACGCCGATCTTCATGACGATCCCGGCGAGCACGGCATGCGGAATCGGCTCGACGTACGGCGCGAGGCCAACCAATATGGCAAGCAGGAGCAACGCGAAGCAGACACCCGACAGCCGGTTGCGCCCGCCGGCGCGTATGTTGGTCACCGTGAGAACCGGCGACCCGGCGCCGGGCAATCCTCCGAACAGTCCCGATACCATGTTGCCTATGCCCTGCCCCACCAGTTCCCGATTCGGCCTGTGTTGCGTGCGGGTCATCGAATCGGCCACCAGCGAGACGAGAAGACTGTCCACCGAACCGAGCAGGGCCAGGATGAGCGCCGGCGCGAAAGCGCGCCCCACGAAGTCCAGTGAAGGAAGCGCGAACTGCAGTTGCGGCATCCCCGTGGGTATCTGACCGATGGTGGGCGCGTCGGAGAGCCACAGGATGCCCAGCGCCGTGCCGGCGATCAAAGCCACCAGCGGCCCGGGCAGGAAATGGGACAGGCGGCGCGGCCAGAGAAAGCAGACCGCCAGCGTGAGGGCCCCGATCGCGACGGCACTGGCGTTGACATCGCCAAGCGCTTCCGGCAACGCACGGATCGCGCCCACGGCGCCGCCCGGAACCACCGGCGTTCCGAGAAACGGCAGGATCTGAATCACTATGATGATAATGCCGATGCCGGACATGAATCCCGATATGACGACATGCGGCGTGTAGGCGACGAAGCGGCCGATATGGGATACGCCCAGCAGGACCTGCAGCAAGCCGCCCATGACGACCACGGTCAGGGCTTCCGTCAGATTCGTGGCATGGGTCGTGACGATGACCGCCATCGCCACGGTCATCGGCGCCGTGGGTCCGGAAATCTGGGACCGGGTGCCACCGAAGATCGCGGCGAAGAAACCCATCGCGATGGCGCTGTACAGGCCGGCGGCCGCGCCCAGCCCCGATGCGACGCCAAAGGCCATTGCCACCGGCAACGCCACCACCGCGGCGGTAACGCCGCCGAAGACATCGCCACGAATCGTGGACAGGTCGTAGGTCATGTCTTACCTCGGGAAACGATGCGAACCGCTATCCCGGGTCCTGCACCTCCTCCAGCAGCAGCGTCTGTGTCGGGTACGCGATCTCCGCCCCGTGGGACTCGATGATCTGAGCGATCCTGAGCAGAACGTCTTCCTTGATCGTGTGGAAATCCTCCCAGACTGTTGTTTTCGTGAACGTGTAGACGAAGAAATCGAGGGAAGAAGCGCCGAAGCTGACCAGGTTGACCATGAGCGTGCGGGACGTATCTATCTCCGGGTGGTTTCTCAACATCTCGCGCACCTCGTCGATGATGTCCTTCAGGACGTTGATGTCGTCGTACCGAACGCCGATGGTCTCGTAGATGCGCCGGTTCCTCATCCTCGACGGATTCTCGATCGTGACGCTGTTGAACAGTCCGTTCGGCACGTACAGCGGACGCTGATCGAAGGTGCGTATCAGCGTCAGGCGCCAGCCGATGTCTTCGACGGTGCCTTCAAGTTCACGGTCCGGCGAGCGGATCCAGTCTCCCACCGCGAAGGGACGATCCAGGTAGATCATCAGGGCCCCGAAGAAGTTCGCCAGCAAGTCCCGCGCAGCGAACCCCACCGCGATGCCGCCGATGCCGCCGAATGCCAGCACGCCGGCGACGCTGACGCCCATCGTCTGCAGCGCGATGAGGAAAGCCGTGATCACCACCGCGGCGCGCACCAGCTTGGCGCTCACCGCCGCCGTGGTCGCATCCATCCGCCGGCCCGCCCTGCCCTGGTAGGCCGGGTCGGAGATGCTCTTTTCCATGTAGGACACGAACCGCAACGCGAACCACGCCATGAGCAGGATCGCAGCCAACTGCCGCGCGACGCCAATGTAGTCGAAGATTTCCGCCTTGGACTGCCCGCTCGCGATATCCGCCGCCCAGGAGATGCCCATGACGTAGATGGCCCATCCCACGGGCTTGCGCGCCGCGAACAGCACGGCGTCGTCGTACAGGTTGTGCGTCTTCTCGGCCTCGCGCTCCAGGCGGTCGAAGAACCGCTTTGCCGCGTACCGCACGACAAGCGTCACAAGGACGATGCCGAATACGTAACCGGCCCAGGTGTGCGCGGTGATCAGTTCGAGAAAGTCACCCATGGTTCACGTTCCCCGCAACGAGGATGACAAACGTTTGCAATGTCGATGGATCAAGTCAAGTGCGGGCATGTTCCGGCGATTCGCCCGGGTGTGTTTTAGGCCCTGAGGTGGAATGCGCCGAAATACTGTATATAATCACAGCCAGAGTCGCCGTCAACAGATTAACAGGAGCGCCGACATGCAAGGTCTTACGCGCCGGCAAGCCGAAGTGCTGGATGTCATCAGGTCACACATCGCCGACACCGGGTATCCGCCCACACGCGCCGACATAGCGTCGGAACTGGGGTTCAGATCCGCAAACGCCGCGGAGGAGCACCTGAAGGCGCTCGCGCGCAAAGGGGCGATCGAGGTGATCCCCGGCACCTCCCGGGGCATCCGGCTGCCGGGCGGCAACGGGCTGCCGATCGTCGGCCGGGTCGCCGCCGGCAGCCCCCTGCTCGCAGTGGAACACATCGAAGACACCTGCGATGTGCCTCCGACCCTCTTCAGCCCGAGGGCGGACTTCCTGCTGCGCGTGCGCGGCGACAGCATGACCGGCGCCGGAATCCTCGACGGCGACCTGCTTGCCGTGCACAAGACCACTCAAGCGCGCGACGGACAGATCGTGGTTGCCCGCATCGAGGACGAGGTCACGGTCAAGCGACTGCAACGCCCGCGTCGCGACCAGGTGTTGCTGCTGCCGGAAAACGACGACTACGAACCGATCGAGGTCAATCTCAGGCGCCAGGAACTCGTCATCGAGGGCTTGAGCGTCGGCGTCATACGACACCACTGAAACCGCTCCGGGCACCGTACCGTCGCCGACGAGTTGCCGGTTGCCTCGCTAGGAGGCTGCGCCGTAGGACGGCACGCAAGTGCCGACCAAGGCGCAGCATCGTAGGTGGGCTTGGGCGGGGGTGAAATGCGGCGTGCCCGAAGGGTCGACGGATTTCATGGCGCTGATATGTTTTGACCTGTCAAGTTGGCCAAGGAACAC
>JAPPGA010000005.1 GCA_028821515.1 Gammaproteobacteria bacterium
ATCTGTTCTTGAAGCGGACACTTTATTTGTTCTCAACACCCGGAAAACAGCGCTTCAGCACCGCGCCGCAGCAAGTCCGGTGCGTCGGTGCGGACCGGCCGGGTGTGCCGCCTGGAATGCGCGCGGATCCCTGCGGCCGCGATGCTACATCTGCACCAGCTTGAATGTTGTCCCGGGATTGCCGACGAGCTCGAGGTGGCAGTGTCCACGCTTGTTGGAAACGCGGTACTCCAAGTCCGGATCGAACCGGAAGAACACGTAGCTTTCCGGACAGCGTAACTTGACCTCGGTGATTTCTCCCTGAATGTCCGTGACCGCAAACTCATCCTTGAGGAGGTGGTAGAACCAGGAAGCGTGCTCCGCTATCGATCCGGTGACTGCGTAGGCGCGGTCGTCTTCGCGCAATGCCCTGATCCCTCGCATGGAACAACCGTCTCCGGGAGCGCCAGCGACCGGGGGCGGTTGTTCCATGGGCAACGAGTTGGGCCGGGCCGCGGGCGGCGCCGTTAGGCGTCGGTCGTGGGGCACTTTCATCGTCGCCTCGAGCACAGACGTGACCGACGCCTCGAGCTCGTACTTGCCAAGCGTCTCGAACACCGACGCTGCCCTCTCGTAGTCCTGGGTCTTGACCAGCAACCAGAAGCGCTGGATCTGCAACGCCACGTACAACTCTTCGGGCAGACGATGTTCCTGGAAATCCTGGGAGACAGCCCGGTCGAGGGCATCCAGCTGCTGAGGTGCGTCGCCCCACCTGGCGTAGTATCGGTACTTGGCGATATGGAGGTAAGCGTCCTCATAGAGGTTGAAACCCGTGCGGGACTCCAGCGCCGCCAACTCCCTGTCCGCCAGCGGGCGGTCGTCCTGATCGACCGCTCTCATGAGCGCCCTGCTCAAATGGAGAAACCCCCGGCCGACACCTCCTCCCTCGCCCTCCACCTCAAACCGGTAGTACATCGCGTACCCGGCATCGACAGGCTGGCCGTTCAGGTGCGCGGGTTCGAACGTGGATTTCCTTAATGCCCGGATGGCGGCACCCTGGAAGTTGGCGTTCCCCATCGAGTCAGTCACGGCGATCTCAAAGGCCTTGCCGTCGGTGCCGACCATGAAATCCAATCGAACCCAACCCTCCATGCCTTTTGACTGCGCCAGCCTGGGATAGCGGGGCAACTCCATGTTCTTGCGCACAGGAGCGGTGTACAGCTCCACCGAGACCGGTTCAGACACGGGCGCCGGCGTAACCTCGGCCGGACTCCCGCCTGCCTCATCCGCGACCAGTTCGGGGCCGTACGAGAATGCCAGGCAGACAGCGACGATCGGCGCGCAACGCCGGTCCCGTGTCGCGGGCCGGCGGCACGCCGCAGTTGCATTCCGGCGATTGGGAATACGATACAGCGTATGCAAATCAGAACTCCCGGCACGGCGCCACCGAAACGTCTTTCGGCATGTCAGCGGGTGGTTCGTCGGAGTATACCGAGTAGGCGATGCGACGCCGTTCGACTCGCGCCACGTCCACGTTGTAGCCGAGATTCGCAACCGACTCCCGGCGCGCTTCGGCGGGGGCGGGCAATCCGAAGACACCCACGGATACGGCATTGGCAAGCCTGCCGTCCGGAATTACATACCCGTCGATGGCCTGGTCCTTGAGTTCCCGCAACGTCTGCATGGCCAGGTCACGGGATGCCGACGGTTCCACGTGCACGACGTAGTCGGGAAGCCTCAGGATTTCCCGGCTGCGAACTATCGCCCGGCCACCGCCGCGCTGAATCCGTTGCACCAATGCCCCAGCTTCTTCCCCGGTGCCCAGCGGCCCAAGCATGACGCATTCCGGCGATTCCTCCCCCGGATTAGGAACCCGATAGCCAGGCGTCTCCGGGACGCTTTCCATCGCCGCAAGCGCCTGCTCCAACCAGATCAGGGAAAAGACCACGGCATTGCCGGCGACCAGTAGCCAGAAAATGAATGGCAACGGTCTCACCGCATCTCGCCACGCACTTCGCCTACCTCCGGTTACCGGCCAGTCCCGTCAGGGCAATGCCAGCGTCAGACCGTCCAGGACCAGGTCTGGCTCGACGCGAACGGGAGAGGACAAGTGCCCCGCAAGCCTTTCCGCATCGCCCCCCGTGAGAAAGACGGCCGGCGCCTCGCCGCAAGAGCAGGTGAACCGCGCAACGGACCACTCGACAAGGGAGACCAGCATCGCCGTGGTGCCACGTCTCACGGCCTGCACCGTTTCGCGTCCCGGCAGCAGTTCGGCAGCCAGGTCGTCCGCCACCTTGACACGAGTGGTGTTGCGCGCCAACGACGTCGCCATCGTCTTGAGCCCCGGCACGATGTAGCCCCCCACATGCGTTCCATCGCGCGCGACAAAATCAAGCGTCGCCGCCGTACCGAGGTCCGCCACCACCACCGGTTGCCGGGCCGCGTTCCACGCCGCGACCACCGCCAGCCACCGATCAACACCGAGCGATGCCGGGTTCTTGTACCCGCAGGTGACGCCAGCCAGTTCGAATGTCGTTTCGGCAAACTCCGGCCGCACATCGAAAACCGACGCAAATCGAGTCTCGATCTCATGGCGTTGCGCAGCCACGGAGGCAACGCAGATGCGGTCCGGCGAATCCTGGAGCGAGGGTGCCACCACGCCCGGCGACGTGCCCCGATCATGTCCGAAGCGCCACTTGGTTTGGGTGTTGCCGATGTCGACATCCAGACGCTTCATTGGCGCAACGACACCTCGCCACCGACGAAGCTTCGAATTCCGGATCCGGTTCTCAGTCTCAATGCGCCCTCCGGGCCAACTCCGGCGACAGTACCGGTGATTTCCTCGGTACCCGCGATGAGGCACACAGCTTCGCCGTGACACTGATGCAACCTGTCGTATGTTGCCTGCATCCGCGAGAAACCGTACGCCTCGAACTGTCTGCACACGTTGTAGACGGCATCGATCACCATGCCCGCCATGCGGTTCCGGGACGCGTTGGGCACCTGCTCCGTGACATCGGCGACAGCCTGGCCCACCTGGGGCGAAACGGCCGGCGTTCCGCCAACATTGATGCCGATGCCGATGACGACGCAGGCGGGTTCCTTCGCGACTGGAAGCTCGATCAGGATCCCACACAGTTTTCGCCGGTCGAGCAAGACATCGTTCGGCCACTTGAGCCTGGCGTCAGCCACGCCCAGCTCTGCCAGAGCATCGATCACCCCAACTCCCACGGCCAAACCCACCGCACCGATCTCCCTCAACGGCCGATCGATACGCACTCCCAGGCTCATGGCGATGTTCCGTCCGAATGGACTCACCCATTCGCGCCCGCGCCGGCCCCTGCCCGCTGTCTGCGCCTCTGCGAGGAGTACTTCTCCATCGATGCTCCGCTGCAGTCCCGCCCGCATCAGAACGCTATTCGTCGAATCGACGTGCGCGCGCACGCACAGCCGGTTGAGCCACTCGCGCGTTCCATCGCTCAACTGATCACGTATCTTTTCCGCGCGCAGGAGCTCCACATCGTCGTCCAGGATGGCCAAGTCCCCGCGCAGGGAGATGCCATAGTTCGCCAGAAGCGGCCTGTCGACAGCTTCCACGCTCGCGGCCCGGCGAGCGGCAAGTTGTTCGAACACGACGGTAAGACTCACTTTTTTTGCCCAGTTCCCAAACCCGAATGGAGATTCGGCCACGCGCCGGAACCCATTGGTCCGCAGACGGCAACGGCTGACCACGCATCCGCACGACATTGCCGCGTGGGCAAATAGTATGATCTGGCTGAAATTTGGCCAACCGGGGCGAGCATTGCCGAGAACAGGCGGCAGACAGGGCAACGCGCGCCGATACGCACGCGACGGTGGGACGCCGCGTCCCCAACCCGCGAGGCGCTGACGTTCCTGGCCACGTAGTGTCCGAGATCCTGGTAGCGGGAGGCGGTATCGGCGGACTCACCGCGGCCCTCTGCATGGCCCGCCGCGGTTTCCGGGTGGGTGTCTTCGAGCAGGCGCCTGACTTCGATGAACCCGGCGCTGGCCTCCAACTCAGCCCGAATGCCAGCCGAGTCATACACGACCTCGGGCTTCAAGAACCGCTTGAGGCCAAGGCTTGCCTTCCCGAATCGCTTGAGATCCGGCACTGGAAGAGCGGCAAGGTCCTTGCCGCGTTTCCGCTCGGCGAGCACGCTCGTGCAACCTACGGTTATCCGTATTACCTCGTACTTCGCTCGGATCTTGTCACCTGCCTTGCCGACGCCGCGCGCTCGGAGCACCGTATCGAACTGCACACCGGCGCACGCGTGGAGCGCGTTCACCAGAGCCGCACCGGCGTCGCGGTGTCCGTCAACGGAACCCGCCACACCGGACTCATGCTGGTCGGTGCCGACGGCATCAATTCGACCGTACGTACGGCGCTATTCGGAAACGAGACACCAACATATGGGGGAGACGTCGCCTGGCGCGCGCTCGTACCGGCAACAAGCCTCCCGCAAGGCATGATGCGGCCGGTGGTGACCATCTGGTGGGGTCCCGGCAAGCATTTCGTTCACTACCACGCGGGCGATAGCGCCCTCGTTAACTGTGTTGGCGTGGTTTCCGGACAGGACGAACCGGAGTCCTGGATCGAATCCGGCGACTACGCCGAGTTCCTGGAGGACTTCTCCCACTGGCATCCCAACGTCCGGGCGCTGATTGATCTGACCGAACGCGACGGTTGCCGCAGGTGGGCACTGCTCGACCGCCCGCCCATGACCAGCTGGACGGACCACCGAGTCACGCTCCTTGGCGACGCCTGTCACGCGGCCTTGCCATTCATGGCCCAGGGCGCCGCCATGGCAATCGAAGATGCGTCCGTCCTCTCGCACTGCATCGCGGAAGGCACAGATGTTCCGGCTGCGCTCCTTCGCTACGAGTCCCTACGACGTGACAGAACGGCGCAGGTCCAGCACCGCTCACGACAAAATGCGAAGATCTTCCACCTATCCGGTTTGGGCGCGTGGTTTCGAAACCGCGCCGTGCGTATCGTCGGCGACAGGTATTTTCGAAGGCTGTTCGCGTACAACGCCACCAATGCATCCGAACGGTAGGGGAGGAGCAACATGAGAACCGTGGAGCAGGAGGCCACCCTGGACACTCGGCCATTGACCGGAGCACTGGGTGCCGAAGTACGGGGCCTGGACGTGACGTCTCTCGACGAAGACGGTTTCGCTGACGTGCACGCATTGCTACTTCAATACGGAGCACTCGCCATCCACGGACAGGGGCATCTCACCCTCGGCCAGCTGCGGGAGTTCGGCATGCGCTGGGGCGAGCTTCACATGCATGGTTTCAAGCCCCTTCAGGGCTTTGACGATGCGCTCCTCGTCCGTGCGGACCCGAGTCATCCCGCCGTGTCGGACCAGTGGCACACGGACTCGACCTGGCACGAAATACCTCCGAAAATCACAATGTTGCTCGCGCGCGAGACTCCCTCCGTCGGCGGCGATACGGTATTCGCATCACAGTACAGGGCGTATGAAGGTCTTTCCGATTCCATGAAGGAGTTCGTCGATCCTTTGGACGCGCGGCACGACGGGCGCAACATCGATCCGAATCTCGCCAGGCAACCCGTGACGCATCCCGTGGTTATCACCCACCCGGAAACCGGCCGCAAGGCGCTCTACGTGAACGGGGGCTACACCAAGAGCATCGTACAGCTTGCGGAGAAGGAGAGCGCTGCACTCCTCGGTTTCCTGTTTGCGCACTGCACACAGCAGAGTTACCAGGCGCGCGTAAGTTACGAGCCCGGTACGCTGGCGATCTGGGACCAGCGATGCGTTCAGCACGCCGGGGCGAACGACTTCAGCGGCGAGTCCCGGGAGCTTCACCGGGTCGCGGTATGTTGGGACGCGCGCCCATCGCGCTGAGAACCACGCCGCGCCGAGCGAAGTCGTCGCCTGGTAGTGTCGTACGCATAAAAAAACCGGCCCACCCGGGGCCGGTTTTTTCTATTGAAGCCTGACGATGACCTACTCTCGCATGGGAGCCCCCACACTACCATCGGCGCAGAGCCCTTTCACTTCTGAGTTCGAGATGGATTCAGGTGGTTCAGACTCGCTATGGCCGTCAGGCAAACCATTCACCCGAGGACGCCCGCCAGTGCTGGCGGTCCTTCGTCCCGGGCAAGAGCATCCGATGAAATCTTCCAAATGTGTCCAGAAGTGTTATTCGATTTACACACTACATACAATGGAGGCTCACGCCCGGATCACCGGGAGTGCACACTCGATTATATGGTCAAGCCTCACGGGCAATTAGTACGGGTTAGCTCAACGCCTCGCAGCGCTTACACATCCCGCCTATCATTCTCGTAGTCTTCGAGAGCCCTACAGAAATCTAGTGATTTGTGAGATCTCATCTTGAGGGGGGCTTCCCGCTTAGATGCTTTCAGCGGTTATCCC
>JAPPGA010000073.1 GCA_028821515.1 Gammaproteobacteria bacterium
CCCTGCATCCAGTTCTTCGCCGTCTTGCCGTCGCGCCAGCGGGGGAGATTGGCTTGGAACGTCGCTTCGGCCGCCTTGCGGAAGGTGGGTATCCTCGTCCGTCGTTTCTCTGCCAGGGGGTTCCGGCCATTGGCAATCGCCAGTCGATTCTCGATGGCGCGTTCTCGAGCGTGGGCGAGCGAGATCAGTGGATATGGGCCGAGACCGATGTCATGCCGGCGTCCATCGATCACGATCCGCTGGATCCACGACTTGGTTCCGGACGGCGTGACGTTGAGGTAAAGCGTGTCGCCATCGCCATATCGACCAGGAACCAGAGCCCTCCGAACCGCCGCAGCTGTCAATTTCGCCACGCCATACCCACATTCATACCCACACAATGGGTGAGATTCTGCGCGAAGTCGGGAAACCTGTCAAGATCACCTTCTTCGTTTTTTGATAAATAAAACAGTTAGTTAAACGACCAAATGAGGCGAAATGAGACGCGGTGAAATGGCGAGTTTGGTGCCTGGGGAGAGACTCGAACTCTCACGGGGTTGCCCCCACCAGATTTTGAGTCTGGCGCGTCTACCAATTTCGCCACCCAGGCGCGAAGGAGGCGGGTCGGCAATGTATCTGCGGGCCGAGCCAGGGTCAACGCCGGCCCGCCCGCGGTCCCGCCACGCAATTCTGAAGGGACACCCACCTTCGCGATTCTGAAGGGACACCCGCGATTCTGAAGGGACACCCACAATTCTGAAGGGACACCCACCTTTGGGACGAGGCTTCCGGCCGATATGGGCGTACCATAGGAGGCGTTGGGAATGGAGATTGGCGTGCGTTGGGCAGGGTCCTGCGTAGTGATGCTCCTCTTGAGCGCGGGCTGTAGCGACGAAGAGGCCGAGGGTTCATCGCGGGGTGGGTTTGGCGGACCTCCGCTGGTGGTCACCAAAGTGGCAACGGTCCGCTCCATCGCGGACATCGTCGAGGCGATCGGTACGACGCAGGCGAACGAGTCGGTGACCGTTACGGCGAAGGTTACCGACTCGATCCGGCACGTCCGCTTCGACGACGGCGATTTCGTGCGGGAGGGCGATGTCCTGGTCGAGCTTACCAACGAAGAGCAGACCGCCCTGCTGCAGGAGGAGGAGGCCGGCAGGGAGGACGCCCAGAACCAGTATGACCGGCTGAAGGACCTGCTCGAGCAGCGCAGCATCCCGGTTTCCGACGTGGATGAGGCGCGCGCCCGGCTGGCCGCTGCCGAGGCGCGTTACCAGGCCACCGTCGCGCGCCTGGACGACCGGCTGATCCGCGCCCCCTTCACGGGCCTGCTTGGTTTCCGCGAGGTGAGTGCCGGAACGCTCATCACTCCGGGTACGCCCATCACGACCCTGGACGACATTTCGGTGATCAAGCTCGACTTCGCATTGCCCGAGGTGCATCTCGGCGTCGTGCATCCCGGACTCTCCCTGACCGCCGCAAGCGCGGCTTTCCCCGGCCGGTCCTTCGCCGCTTCGGTTCGCACGGTCGGCTCGCGGGTCAACCCGGTCACCCGGGCGGTGACCGTGCGTGCGCACATCGACAATCCGGACGCACTCCTGCGGCCTGGCATGTTGATGACGGTGAAGCTGACGACTGCGAGCCGCAACGCCCTCATGGTTCCCGAGACGGCCCTGGTGCAGCGCGGCATGGAGACGTTCGTCTACGCGGTAACGGATGGACGCGCGGTAATGACGACGATCGATCTCGGCATCCGCCGCGATGGTTGGGCGGAAGCGCGCGCGGGTATTACGCCGGGACAGGAAGTGGTGGCCGAAGGCGTCATGAAGGTCCGGGACGGTGGCCCGGTGCGCCGTGCCGGACAGGTCGGGGCGAATCCGGGTGCCGCTCCCCGGGGAAGCGCCGGATCGGGCTAGCTGCGCCATGTGGTTGTCCGACACATCCGTCAAGCGGCCGGTATTCGCCACCGTCATCAGCCTGACCCTGGTGGCCTTCGGCGTCCTTTCATTCAACCTCTTGCCGTTGCGGGAATACCCGGACGTGACGCCGCCGGTGATTTCCATCAGCACCTCCTATCCGGGCGCGTCTTCTGACGTCGTCGAAAGCCGCGTCACCACGGTGATCGAGGACCAGATCAGCGGCATCGAGGGCGTAAAGGCAGTGCGTTCGTCGAGTACCGACGGCAGCTCGCGCATCAACATCGAGTTCGGCCTCCACCGCGATATCGACGGCGCCGCGAACGACGTCCGCGACCGTGTCTCGCGGGCCGTGCGCTGGTTGCCGGAAGACGTGCGCCCGCCGGAGATCCGCAAGCAGGACTCCGATGCCCGCCCCGCCATGTACATCAACGTGCGGAGCTCGGAGATGAGCCGCATGGAGCTCACCGACTACACCGAGCGGTACATCGCCGACCGCTTAGCGGCGATCCCCGGCGTTGCCAATGCCGGTGTGCGCGGGGCGCGTCCGGCAATGCGGATCTGGGTGGACCGGCTGGCACTCGCGGCCCGGAACCTCACGGTCGCCGACATCGAGTCGGCATTGCGCCGCGAAAACCTGGAACTCCCGGCGGGCCGCCTCGAGACCGCGGACCGGGAATTGACGGTCCGGCTCGCGCGCGGTTACCAGTCCGCGGAGGACTTCCGGGAGCTGGTGATCGCGCGAGGCGAAGACGGTCACCTGGTGCGCCTGGGCGAGGTGGCGACCGTCGAGGTGGCGCCGCTGGACCACCGCTCGATCTTCCGGGCCAACGGCCTGCCGACGGTCAGCATCGGAATCATCAAGCAGTCGAAGGCGAATACGCTCGAGACGCTGGAGCAGGTCGGAGCGGAGATCGAAAAGCTCAACGAGGCGATCCCGGACCACATGCGGATCACGACGGGATCCGACGACTCGGTGTTCATCCGCGCGGCGATCAACTCGGTCTACCGCACCATCGCCATCACCACCGTGCTGGTAAGCCTGGTCATCCTCGTGTTCCTGGGCTCGGTTCGGACCATGGCGATTCCGGCCGTCACGATCCCGGTGTGCCTGGTATCGGCGTTCATCGCCCTGGCGGCATTCGGCTTCACCGTGAACCTGATCACCCTGCTCGCCCTCGTGCTGTCCATCGGGCTCGTGGTGGACGATGCCATCGTCGTGCTGGAGAACATCCACCGGCGGATCGAGGAGGGGGAGACGCCCCTGGTGGCCGCGTACAACGGCACGCGCCAGGTCGGTTTCGCCGTGATCGCCACCACCGCGGTATTGGTGGCGGTGTTCACGCCGATCATGTTCCTCACCGACAACATCGGCGTCATCTTCGGGGAACTGGCGGTGACCATCGCAGCGGCGGTGGTGTTCTCGAGCGTCCTCGCGCTGTCGCTGACGCCGGTCATGTGCTCCAAGTTGCTGCGCGCCTCAGGCCGCGAAAACCGGCTTTCGCGGTGGATCGACGGTGGCTTTTCCCGGCTGAGAACGGGCTACATCGGCGTCCTGCGCGTACTCATCCGGCAACGCTGGATCGCGGTGCTGGCGGCGGCCGGCACGCTGACCGGGGCATGGTTCCTGCTCAATGCAGTTCCGCGGGAGTACGTCCCCGAGGAGGACCAGGGCGCGTTCATGGCGATGTTCTCGGGGCCGGAGGGCATGGGCATCGAGCGCATGAAGCGGGAAGCCCTGAAACTCGAGCTTCCGGCCAGGCAGATGATCGACGAGGGCCTGGCGCAGGTCGTCGTGATGGCCGTTCCCGGGTGGGGCGGCAATTCGTCCAACAGCGGCGTGATCATGGTCGTGATGAAGCCCTGGGGAGAGCGCGAGATCACCACCAGGGACGCCGCGACGCGCATCAACGCCGCGTGGCGGAACATCCCCGATGTGCGTGCCTTCGCATTCGTGCGTTCGGGCCTGTCCCGCATGGGCGGGGGCCGGCCCGTACAGTTCGTGCTCGGCGGTCCCGACTACGAGACCCTCGCAGAGTGGCGGGACCACATCTTCGAGCGGGCGCGCGAGTTTCCGGGTCTGCAGCGCCTCGACAGCGACCTCAAGGAGACCCAGCCCCAGGCCGTGGTGCGGATCGACAAGAACCGCGCGGCCGCGCTCGGGGTCTCGGTCCAGAACATCGGCAGGACGCTCTCGACGATGATGAGCGAACAGCGGATCACGACCTACGTCAAGGACGGCGAGGAGTACGACGTCATCCTCCAGGCCCGCGACGACCAGCGCGCGAACGCGGAAGACCTTTCGAACATCTACGTACGATCGGATTCCACCGGCGAGCTGGTGCCGCTGGCCAACCTCATCCGGGTCGACGAACAGGCCGCCCCCGGCTCGCTCAACCGCTACAACCGGCTGCGCGCCGTCACCATCACGGCAGGCCTGGCGCCGGGCACCGCCCTCGGCGAAGCGCTCGAGTTCCTGGAACGGGTCGTGCGGGAGTCGTTCCCGGACCAGGCGCGCATCGACTACCAGGGCGAGTCCCTGGAATACAAGGAGACGAGTGGCAGCCTGGCGTTCACCTTCGGACTTGCGCTGCTGATCGTCTTCCTGGTCCTTGCCGCGCAGTTCGAGAGCTTCGTGCATCCGCTGGTCATTCTCGTCACGGTCCCGCTGGCGGTGGCGGGCGCGTTGCTCGGCCTTTATCTCACGGGAATGTCGATCAACATCTTCAGCCAGATCGGCATCGTCATGCTGATCGGGATCGCCGCCAAGAACGGCGTGCTGATCGTCGAGTTCATCAACCAGATGCGCGATGCCGGCCGCTCCTTCGAAGACGCGATCATCGAAGCGTCGGGGATTCGCCTGCGGCCCGTCGTCATGACCACGATCTCCACGATCATGGGCTCGATCCCGCTGATTCTCGCGACGGGGGCGGGCGCGGAAAGCCGCATGGTACTCGGCACCGTGGTGTTCTCCGGGGTGTCGCTCGCGACCTTCCTGACGCTCTTTATCGTGCCGTCGTTCTACGCGCTGCTCGCGCGCCGCACCGGGTCGCCGCAGTCCGTGTCGCGCCGGCTGGCGAGCCACCTGGGAGGCGCGAGTTAGCCGCGCCGGCCGCGCTTGCCGTTCAAGAAACCCCGACCCGGTAGCAGCGTGGGCGTGACCCGCAGGAACTCGTTTTCGGCGGCGCACGGCATCATCAAGCCGTATATACTTCGGTATACACGGTTGAGGGATTTGCCATGCATGCGCTAAAGGTCCACAAGGTCGGAAACTCATTGAATCTGCGCCTCCCGAAGGAGGCGGCGAATGCGCTGCGAGTCAGCGAAGGCGATGTCGTCCATCTGACCGAAACGGCTGATGGGGGATACCTGATCACGCCCTACGATCCCGGGTTCGAGCGCCAGATGAAGCTTGCCGAGAAGGGCATGAAGGAGTACCGGAACGCGTTGCGTGAACTCGCCAACAAGTAGTGGCCACGAACTGGTTGAGCAGGGCAGCCGTCCTGGCGATGCACGAACGGCTGCTCGCGGATCATGGGGGAAGCCCGGGTCTGCGCGATCCCGGCCTGCTTGACTCTGCCCTTGCTCGAGCCCGAAACCTCCAGACGTACGGCACTCCCGATACATGCGACATGGCCGCCGCATACGCCGTGGGGATCATCCGCAACCACCCCTTCGTGGACGGCAACAAGCGTACCGGCTTCATGGCCGCCTACGTGTTCTTGGCTGAGAACGGAAGGCAGTTGAGGGCGCCCGAAGTGGAGGTTGTACAGACTGTGACCCTGCTTGCCGCGCGCCAAATCGACGAAGCTGAATTCGCTGCCTGGTTGCGCGAGCACGGCGAGCCGACCTGAGGATCCCAGAGCACCAGGCGGTCCCGTCGCGATACAATGCCGTTTCCGTTGGTCGGTACAGCCAATGCGACGCTCAGACTTCTCTTACCACCTGCCGAAGGACCTGATCGCCCGGACGCCGCTTCCGGGGCGCGCGGACAGCCGGCTGCTGGATCTCACCGGCGACGGCGTGGCGCACCGTCATTTCGGCGATGTCGTCGACTTGTTGCGGCCGGACGATCTTCTGGTCGTCAACGACACCCGTGTCATCAAGGCCCGGTTGCGCGCGGTCAAGGATTCCGGCGGGCGCGCCGAGATCCTGATTGAGCGGATCGAAAGCACCGAAACCGCGCTGTGCCAGGTGCGTGTCAGCAAGGCGCTGCACGCGGGACGCTCGCTGCTGGTGGACGGAGAGACAATCGTTGTAATGGGCCGGCGGGACGAGTTTTACCTGCTGCGGTTTCCGGGCGACGTTCTGGAGTTCCTGGACACCCACGGCCGCACGCCGCTGCCGCCCTACATCGCTCGCCCTGCGAATGCCGAGGACGAGAAGCGCTACCAGACCGTGTACGGCAAGAACCCCGGCGCCGTCGCGGCGCCGACGGCGGGTCTGCATTTCGATGAGCCGCTGTTGCAGGCCATCGCCGACCGGGGCATCGGGATCGCCACGGTCACCCTGCATGTCGGTGCCGGCACTTTCCAACCGGTCCGCACGGATGACCTGTCGCAGCACCGCATGCAAAAGGAACGCTACGAAGTGCCCGAGGCAACGGCGCAAGCCGTCAACGGGTGCGGCGGCCGGGTCGTCGCCGTGGGCACCACGGTCGTGCGGACGCTGGAATCGTCGGCGGGCGACAATGGCAACGTGCGTGCCGGCGCCGGCCAGACTGACCTTTTCATCGCCCCGGGCTACGCGTTCCACGCCGTCGACGCGCTCATCACCAACTTCCACCTGCCGGAGTCGACGCTGCTGATGCTGGTCTCGGCGTTCGCCGGGCACGCCCGCGTCATGCGGGCCTATGCCGAGGCGGTGCGTGAGCGCTACCGCCTTTTCAGCTACGGCGACGCGATGTTCTGCGAGCGGGCATGACGATCGCATTCGAAGTCCTTGCCAGCGACGGTGCCGCACGCCGGGGACGGCTCGTCACACCCCGGGGCGAGGTCGACACCCCCGTCTTCATGCCGTGCGGCACCTATGGATCGGTCAAGGCCATGACCCCGGAGGCGCTCAGGCAGGTGGGCACCCGGATGGTCCTCGGCAATACGTTCCACCTGATGCTGCGCCCCGGGGACGAGGCCGTCGCCTCGCTCGGCGGGCTGCATGCGTTCATGCAGTGGCCCGGACCGATCCTGACGGACTCCGGCGGCTACCAGGTGTTCAGCCTCTCGGAGATGCGCAAGGTGGAGGAGGGCGGCGTGGCGTTCCGGTCGCCGATCAACGGCGACGCCCTGTTTCTTTCGCCGGAACGGTCCATCGAGGCGCAGCACAATCTCGGCGCCGACTTCGTCATGGCGTTCGACGAATGCACGCCGTATCCGGTGTCCAGGACCCAGGCCCGCGAGTCGATGCAGCTTTCCATGCGCTGGGCCAAGCGGTGCCGCGAAGCCCACGGCGAGAATTCCAGCGCCCTGTTCGGCATCGTCCAGGGCGGCATGTACGACGATCTCAGAACCGAAAGCCTCGCCTCGCTCGTCGATATCGGCTTTGACGGCTATGCCATCGGCGGCCTTTCGGTCGGCGAGTCAAAGGACGAGATGAACGCCGTCATCGACGCGTTGATGCCGCACATGCCGGCCGACACCCCGCGTTACCTCATGGGCGTCGGCACCCCGGCCGACATCCTGCGCGCCGTTGCCCACGGCGTCGACATGTTCGACTGCGTGCTGCCGACCAGGAACGCGAGGAACGGCCACGCGTTCACCTCGAAGGGGACCGTGAAGATACGCAACGCGGCCCACCGTCATGCCGACGCGCCGCTGGACGAGGACTGCGCCTGCACGACCTGCGCGCGTTTCTCGCGCGCCTATCTCCATCACCTCGACCGGTGCGGCGAAATCCTCGGCTCGATCCTCATGACGACCCACAACCTGCACTACTACCACGCGCTCACTGCCAAATTGCGTGAGGCCATTGAACAGGGTACATTGCGTCGCCTCGCCCGAACCCTGTTGGCTGGCTGGAACCCAAGCGAATGATCCCATTTGAGAGCGTTGCGTACGCGCAGGAAGCTGGCGCCAGGGGATTCGGAAGCCTGGACATCCTCCTCCTGGCCGGCTTTGTCGCCATCTTCTACTTCCTGCTCTGGCGGCCCCAAAGCAAGCGCCGCAAGGAGCACCAGGCACTGATGGCAAGCCTTTCAAAGGGCGACGAAGTCGTGACCGCCGGCGGCATCATGGGCCAGGTGACGAAGGTGGAAGACGACTTCGTCATGTTGCGGGTCGCGGGCAACCTGGAACTGCGGCTGCAGAAGAGCGCCGTCGGTTCGACCCTGCCGAAAGGGACCCTGAAAGCCCTCGATGAGAAGTGACCGGCTCATCCGCGTCGTGGCCTTGAGCGGCGTCGTCAAGCGGTAGAGAGACGTGTTCGGCGAGGACCTCCTGGGCGGGCGGCGACCCACGCGCCGTCCACCGAATCGCTATCCCCTGTGGCGCTACCTGCTCATCGTTTCGATCATCGCGCTGGGCATGATCTACGCGGCGCCGAACCTGTACCCGCCTGACTACGCCCTGCAGATCGCCCCGGAGAGTTCCGGGCGCTTCGTCAGCCAGTCGATGATCGACGCCAGTGTCGCCGCGCTCGAGGACGCGGGCGTCGGCGTGATCCGGGGCGAGGTCACGCCCACCGGCGGCCTGATCCGCGTCGAAACCAACGAGGACCAGTTGCGGGGCCGGGCCGTGCTCGACGACCAGCTCAACCCGAGCAACACGGAGCGGGCCTACGTCATCGCGCTGAACCTGGCTTCGACGACCCCCGCCTGGCTCGAGGGTATCGGCGGCAAGCCGATGGCCAAGGGCCTCGATCTCTCCGGCGGCATTCGCTTCCTGCTCGAGGTGGACATCGACAGCGCCATCGGCAAACGCCTCGACGACGAGGCGAGCAACGTCAGGAGCGAGCTGCGCGATGCCCGTATCCGGTACGCCCGCACGGAGGAACTGGTGCGCGACCAGGCGATCAGGATCGGGTTCACCAACGCCGAGATGCGCGACCGCGCGATCGAGCAGTTGCGGGAGGACTACGGGCCGCCCAACTACACGATGGACGAGCAGGTGGTCGACGGCCGGCCGGGCCTGGTCATTGAAGTCGACGCCGCCTACATCGACGAGATCGAGGACTACGCCGTCACGCAGAACATCGTCAGCCTGCGCAACCGGGTCAACGAGCTGGGCGTTTCGGAGCCGTTGGTGACGAAACTGGGGAGCAGCCGCATCGAGGTCAACCTCCCCGGCGTGCAGGACTCGTCCGAGGCCAAGCGCATCCTCGACAAGTTCGCCAATCTCGAGATCCATCTGGCGGCGTTTCCGGACGACCGCCCCTCGGAAGTCGAAGAGATGCCCTACGAAGGCCGCGTCGAGCGCATCCGGAGGGAAGTCGTGGTCACGGGGGACCGCGTGACCAATGCGATGCAGGACTTCGACCCCGAGACGCAGCTGCCCCAGGTCAGCATCACGCTCGACAGCATCGGCGGTGACCGCATGCACGACGCGACGCGCGACAATATCGGGCACCCGATGGCCATCGTCTTCATCGAGCAGAAGCCGATCAAGCAGGAGGACGGTTCCGTGGTGCTGCGGGACGAGCGCCGCCTGATCAGCGTGGCCACGATCCAGGCGGCTCTCGGCTACCGCTTCCGCATTACCGGCCTGTCGATGCGGGAAGCCCAGGACCTCGCCCTGCTGTTGCGGGCCGGGGCGCTGGCGGCGCCGATGCGCATCGTCGAGGAGCGGACCGTGGGCGCCTCCCTCGGCGAGCAGAACATCGAGCGCGGCATGTATTCCGTCGTCGCGGGGTTCCTGCTCGTGCTCCTCTTCATGCCGATCTACTACAAGGTGTTCGGTCTGGTCGCCGACCTCGCGCTGACCCTGAACCTGGTGATCCTGGTGGCCGTGATGTCCCTGCTCGGCGCAACGCTGACGCTGCCCGGCATCGCCGGGATCGTGCTCACCGTGGGCATGGCGGTGGACGCGAACGTGCTGATCTTTTCCCGCATCCGCGAGGAACTCGCCCGCAGTCCGCCGCAACAGGCGATCCAGGCGGGCTACGACCGCGCCTTCCTGACCATTCTCGACGCCAACGTGACGACGCTGTTCGTGGCGCTGATCCTGCTCAGCATCGGCAGCGGCCCGGTGGCCGGCTTCGCGATCACGCTGGCCATCGGCATCGTGACGTCGATGTTCACCGCCATCATGGGCTCGCGGGCGCTCATCAACCTGATTTACGGTGGCCGAACGCTCACCAAACTTCGCATCTAGGGGACTTGCGGGGATGAGAAAGACCAACTTCGACTTCATGGGCAAGCGGATGATCGCCGCCGGCGTGTCCGGGTTCCTGCTGGTCGCCTCCGTCGTCGCTCTCGTGGCGGTTGGACTGAATCGGGGTCTCGATTTCACCGGCGGCGCCCTGGTCGAGGTGGGCTTCGCCGCTCCGGTGGTCCCCCAGGAGGTCCGGGAGCAGCTCGAGAGTGCGGGTTTCGCCAACGCGGTGGTGCAGAACTTCGGCTCGGAGACGGACATCCTGATCCGCGTGCCGCCACGGGCCGGCGTGGATCAGTCCACCGTGGGCGACGAGATCCTGGTGATGCTCAGAAGCAGCTACGGGGAAGTCGCGCTCCGCCGCTCCGAAGTGGTGGGTCCGGCAGTCGGCGAGGAACTGACGGAGAAGGGCGGCATCGCCATGCTCGTGGCGCTGGCGGTGGTGATGCTCTACATCATGTTCCGTTTCACGGGCAAGTTCGCCATCGGCGCGGTGACCGCCCTGGCCCACGACGTGATCGTGGCCCTCGGCGCGTTCGCCGTTTTCCGGTGGACATTCAACCTGGCCGAACTCGCGGCGATTCTCGCCGTCATCGGCTACTCGCTGAACGACACCATCGTCGTCTCGGACCGGATCCGGGAGAACTTCCGCATCGTCCGCCGTGGCAAGCCCGTCGACATCATCAACCAGTCCCTGAACGAGATGCTCGGCCGGACGTTGGTGACATCGTTGACGACACTCCTGGTCCTGGTGGCGCTGCTGCTGGCCGCCGGAGAGCAGATACGCGGCTTCGCGACGGCGCTCACCATCGGCGTGGTGGTAGGTACGTATTCGTCGATCTATGTCGCGGCGAGCATGCTGCTCGCGCTCGGCATATCGAAGGAGGACCTGACCCTGCCCGAGAAGGAAGGCCAGGACGACAAGCTCGTACCCTAAGGGGCAAGCGCCGTTCCCGCCGCGTCGCGGACGAGTCTCAGCACCTCCCTGAAAATCTTCGGGGTCGCCGCCACCAGGTGGCCCTTCTCCATGAATCGGTCGCCGCCCTCGGCGTCGCCGACGAAGCCGCCGGCCTCGCGCACGATCACGGTGCCCGCGGCCATGTCCCAGGGCTTGAGTCCCACCTGCACGAACGCATCGGTGCGCCCCGCGCCGACATAGGCGAGATCGAGGGCCGCCGAGCCCATTCTTCGGATGGAGCGGCAGGACTGCTGCAGGGCCCGATGCATGTCGGTGTGGGCGTCCAGGTGGCTCTCCACCATGCGGTACGGAATGCCGGTGGCGACGATCGCGTTCTCGAGCTTCGGGCGCTCGGACACGCGCAGCCGCATGCCGTTCATGCGCGCGCCGGCGCCCCGCGTCGCGGAGAACTCCTCGTTTCTCACCGGATCCAGGATCAGCCCGTGCTCGAGCACGTTGCCCCGCCGGACGCCGATCGAGACGCAGAAGTGCGGGATGCCGGCAAGGTAGTTGCTCGTGCCGTCGAGCGGGTCGATGATCCACACGAACTCGGCGTCCTCGTTTGCCGCGCCGCGCTCCTCGCCGACGATGCCGTGGTCCGGATAGGCGCGCAGGATGGTGTCGATGATCGTGTCCTCGGCGGCCCGGTCGATCTCCGAGACGAAGTCGTTCTTCGCCTTCTCCTCGACCTTGAGCGTCCCGATCCGGTCCATCGCGCGGACGATCAGGCGTCCGGCCCGGCGCGCAGCGCGCGAGGCGATGTTGATGATGGGATGCATTGAAGCGGGACCGTCCGAGGAGGAAGCGCGGCCTATTCTAGCCCACAACGGCCGCCACCTCGGCGCCACGGGTCCGCGTCGTCATGGGGCGACGTGGCGGGCGGAGGCGGTATGATGCGCCCCGCATGCCCATGGAGCGGGGCGGACCCGGCGTTGCCGGAACCACTCCCCGCGCGGGCATCGGGAGATCGCAGGAACCCATGGCCGACGTCCGCATCGTGCTGGTCGAACCCAGCCATCCCGGCAACATCGGCGGTGCGGCCCGGGCGATGAAGACCATGGGGCTCACGTCGCTCTACCTGGTGCGCCCGGCACGATTCCCGGACCCCCAGGCGGACTGGCGCGCGGCCCGCGCCGTGGATGTCCTGGCAGAAGCCAGGGTGGTCGACAGCCTCGACGAAGCCATCGGCGACTGCGTCCTCGCGGTCGGCACCAGCACGCGGAGCAGGCGCATCCCGATCCCGCTCGCCGACCCCCAGAGCGTGGCCGAACGCCTAGCGTCGGAGTACGCCGACGCGCCCGTCGCCATCCTTTTCGGGCGCGAAACCAGCGGCCTGACCAACGAGGAACTGCAGCGTTGCCAACTGCACCTCTCGATCCCCGCCAGCCCCGAATACCCCTCGCTCAACCTCGCGATGTCGGTCCAGGTCGTCTGCTACGAACTGTTCAAGGCCCGCGCCGGCCCCCAGGCGAACGCCGCCCCGGCCAACGAACCCGGCCTCGCCTCCCTGGACGAAGTCGAAGGTTTCCTCGCCCACTTCGAGAAAGTCCTCAAGCGCATCGACTTCCTCAAGTCCAGCGCCCCCCGGCAGGCGATGCCGCGCCTGCGCCGAATGTTCGGCCGCATCGGCCTCGAGCAGACGGAAGTCGGCATGCTCCGCGGCATCCTCACCCACATCGAAACCACCAACAACCCCAACCCCGAAGACTAGCGACTCCCCACCTGGACCCACTCCCCGGGACGCCCACCCCCACGCCCAATAGGACACCCATAGTTCTGGGACACTCACCCCCACGCCCAATGGGACACCCATAGTTTCTGGGACGCCCACCCCCACGCCCAATAGGACACCCATAGTTCGGGGACGCCCATATTCCAACCCGTTGGGACAGCCATAGCGACTGGGACAGCCATCGGCCAAAGGGACAGCCATGGTTGTTTCGGTTGGGACAGCCATCGTCTATGGGACCATCGTCTATGGGACAGCCATGGTTGCCGGGAGTTGGTCGTTTTGGGACAGCTGCGGCGGCGGTGGTCATTTGCGCATCCGGCACCGGGATGGGCGTTGCCTAGACCGAAATACCCGCGTGCTGCATACTTGGAGGCGGATTTCGTGATGCAAGTCCAGAGATCATGCGGTTGACGACGAGAGGCCGCTATGCGGTCACAGCGGTGCTGGATCTGGCGCTGCACGCTGGCGACGGGCCGGTGCCCCTCGCGGATGTCGCCGAACGTCAGGGCATCTCCCAGGCGTATCTCGAGCAACTGTTCCGCCGCCTCAAGCAGCACGACCTGGTCATCGGTGCGCGCGGGCCCGGGGGTGGTTACCGCCTTGCCCGGACCCTGGATGAGACCAGCGTCTCCGACATCATCAGCGCCGTGGGGGAAGGCGTCGACGCCACCCGCTGCGGGGGAACCGGCGACTGTCAGGACGGTGAGATATGCCTGACGCATGAACTCTGGGCCGATCTCTCGCAGCAGATCGACCTGTTCCTCAAGCGCATCACGTTCGCGTCGCTGGTCGAGCGGCGCGACATCCGGAGCATTGCCCGCCGCCAGGACCCGAAGAACCTGATCAACGCCCAGATTCTGTGATCCGCGCGTTCCGAAGCGCGCGGGGCCGGGCCACAGGCAGAGTCGGAGGCGACGGCTGTGGAGCACTCCCCAACATCTAGAACCATCGGCACCGGGACCGATCCCATCGGCATTCGGGTAAAATTCATCCTCTTATGTCGACCAACATCCCGACCAAGGCCGTCTACCTCGACTATTCGGCCACGACCCCGGTAGACCCGCGCGTGGCGGAGCGCATGGGCGCCTGCCTCCTCACCGACGGCGCCTTCGGCAATCCCGCGTCCCGCAGCCATGTCTACGGCTGGGAGGCGGAAGAACTGGTCGAAGAGGCCCGCACGCACGTGGCCGCCCTGTTTAACGCCGATCCCCGCGAGATCATCTGGACATCGGGCGCCACGGAGTCGGACAACCTGGCGATCAAGGGCGTGGTCGAGGCATCCGGCGGCGAGCGCGTGGTGACGAGCAGCTACGAGCACAAGGCGGTACTCGACACCTGCGCCCACCTCGAGTCGCTGGGCCTGGACGTCACCTATATCGAGCCGGATGCCGGCGGCATCATCCAGCCCGAAGCGGTTGCCGACGCCATTGACCCGGATACCGCCATCGTTTCGGTCATGCATGCGAACAACGAGATCGGCGTGGTCAACGACATCCGCGCCATCGGCGCCGTATGCCGCGAGCGGGGCGTGCCGTTCCACACCGATGCAGCCCAGAGCGTCGGCAAGATCGACATCGACGTGCGCCGGGACAACATCGACCTGATGAGCGTCTCCGGCCACAAGATCTATGGCCCGAAGGGCATCGGCGTGCTGTTCGTCCGGCGCCAGCCGTTCCTGTCCGTGGCGCCGCAGATCCACGGCGGTGGCCACGAGCGCGGCATGCGCTCGGGCACGCTCGCCACCCACCAGATCGTCGGCATCGGCGAAGCCTGCGTCATCTGCCGCGAGGAACTCGACCGAGACAACGGCGAAAACCGCCGTATCCGGTCGTTGCGCGACCGTCTCTGGTCGCACCTGCGGCAGGTGCCGAAAACGCAGTTGAACGGGGACGAGGAACAGCGCCTGCCGGGCAACCTCAACGTGTCGTTCGGCGACGTCGACGGCGATACGCTGCTGACCGCGCTCGACGACCTGGCGGTCTCCACCGGCTCCGCCTGCACCTCCGCCACCGTGGAGCCGTCCTACGTCCTGAAGGCGCTCGGCGTGCCCGACGATCTCGCCCACGCATCGATCCGTTTCACCGTGGGCCGCTACACCACCACCGACGAGGTGGACTACGCGGCGCGCCGGGTGGCCACCACCGTGGAGAAGCTGAGGGCCGCCCGCGTATAATTGCACCGGCCACCTTCGGCTGACACCACGCCTCTCAAGTCCGAATCCAGGAAAGGCCAATGCCAGTAGAGCGCACACTCTCCATTCTCAAGCCCGACGCCGTGGCCCGCAATCTCATCGGCGAGATCGTGGGCCGGTTCGAAAGGGCCGGTCTGCGTATCGTCGCCTCCAGGATGACGCGGCTTTCGGCGGACCAGGCGGCAGGCTTCTACGCGGAGCACGAAGGCAAGCCGTTCTACGAGAAGCTGCTTGGCTACATGAGTTCCGGCCCGGTGGTTCTCCAGGTCCTCGAAGGCCCCAACGCGATCGCCGTAAACCGCCGCCTGATGGGGGCGACGGATCCGAAGCAGGCGGATCCGGGCACCATTCGCGCCGACTTCGCCGACTCCCTGGACGCCAACGCCGTCCACGGCTCCGACTCGCCGACGAGCGCGGCTCGCGAGATCGCGTATTTCTTCGACGAGGCTGAAATCTGTCCGCGGCCGTGAACGCACCCCGCGTCAATCTGCTCGGGCTCGACCGCGCCGGACTCGAGCGCTATCTCGCCGGGTTCGGCGAGAAGCCCTACCGCGCTCGCATCCTGCTCCGCTGGATCCACAAGCGCGGCGTGACGCGGTTCGACGACATGACGGACCTGTCGAAAGCCCTGCGCGCCCGCCTCGCCGACGAGACGGAGATTCGCCCGCCGGAGGTGGAGGAGCGCCGCGACGCCGCGGACGGGGTCACCAAGTGGTCCGTGACGGTGGGCGGAGGCAGCGCCGTGGAGACGGTCCTGATTCCCGACCGGGGACGCAACACCCTGTGCATCTCGTCCCAGGCGGGCTGCGCGCTCGACTGCGCGTTCTGCGCCACCGGCAAGCAGGGCTTTGACGGCAACCTCACGCCCGCCGAGATCGCCGGGCAGGTGTGGCTCGCGGCGCGGGAACTCGAACGGCGGGACGACGGGCGCGGCCTGACGAACGTCGTCTTCATGGGCATGGGCGAGCCCCTGCTCAACTTCGACGCGTGCGTCACGGTGGCCAATCTGCTCATGGACGACCTTGCCTACGGCCTGTCCAAGCGCCGCGTCACCATCAGCACGGCCGGCGTGGTCCCGAATATCCTCAAGCTTGCCGAGCGCACGGAATGCGCGCTGGCCGTCAGCCTTCATGCGGCGGACGATGCACTGCGGGACCGCCTCGTTCCCCTCAACCGGCGTTACCCGCTCGCGGAATTGCTGGACGCCTGCCAGTCGTACCTGTCGTGCGTCGGCGAGCGCCGCTCGGTGACCATCGAATACGCGCTCATGAAGGGCGTGAACGACAGCCTCGCCGATGCGGCGGCGCTGGCAAGGCTGCTCCGGCCGCTGCGCTGCAAGATCAACCTGATTCCGTTCAACCCGTTCCCGAACGCAGGGTTCGAACGGCCCGATCCGGACGCGATCACGGCGTTTCAGACCTACCTCCTGAACGCGGGCTACACCGCCACGCTGCGCGCGACCCGGGGCGACGAGATCGCGGCGGCCTGCGGCCAGCTCACCGGCGCGGTGCGGGACCGCACCAACAGGCGGGCGCGCTACATTGCCCGGCTCCGGCAACAGCCGGCTGCGGCGGGGCAGGAAGGACTGGTCCCGTGAGCGACAACGACTCGCCGGATCCCGTGGTGGAGAACGACGCTCCGGATCCCGCCGGCGAAAGCGATCCGGCAGATCCGGTGGACGGGAACGACTCGCCCGATCCCGCGAGCGAGGACGAGTCGGCCGATCCCCCGGGCGAGGACGATTCGCCGGGACCCGGTGCCGCATTGCGTGCGGCGCGGGAGGCGATGGGCACAAGCACTGCCGATATCGCCAGGTCCCTGAGGGTGCCCGTGAGGATCGTCGAGAACATCGAGGACGAACGCTTCGATGTGTTGCCGGCGCCGGTATTCACGCGTGCGTATATCCGCAGTTATGCCGAACTGGTGGAACTCGACCCCGACACGATGTCGTTCGCCTACGACCGGAAAACGGATCCCGGGGAGACGGTGGAAAGCGAGGTGCGGCGCCCGGCCGCGATTGCCGGGAAGATGGCCGTATTGTCGAGGGCCCTGAAACTGCCGTCGTGGCAGTCGTGGGTTTTCAGCGGCACCGTGATCCTGTTCGTCGCGGCCTTCGGCCTGTTCGTCTGGCTGATGTGGCCGTCCGACGTCCCCGTGCCGGCGTCATCCGGACAGGACGAACCGTCGGGCGAGGTCCCGGTCGCCGAGGAGACACGGCCGGACCCGTCCGAGGGCGATGCGTCGGTGGAATCGGTGGCCCCTGCGGGCACGCTCGACGAGACGCCCGCCGACTCGGCCGAAAGCGAGCCGGCCGGTCGGAGCGGCGCGCGGATTTCCCTCCCGGAGAGCCCGTCGGCGGGTTCGAGCGAAGACCTGCTGGATGGCCCGCAGGACAGCACTCCGTATGACTCGCCGGAGATCTCGCTTGACGGAGCAGGCGAGGAGTCTGTCCCGATCACCAACCCGCTGACGTACGTGCCGGGGGACGAGCACGTGCTGGTCTTTCGATTCATCGATGATTGCTGGGTCGAGGTTCTCGACGCCGGCGGCGCGCTGGTGCACGGAGACCTGGAACTCGCGGGGAACGAGCTGGAGCTAAGTGGGCAAGCCCCCTTCACCCTCACGCTTGGTTACGCGTCCGGTGTCGAACTCGAGTACAACGGCCAACCCGTGATGCTCGAGCCGCACACCAAGGACAACGTCGCCAGGCTGGTGCTCGGGCTGTGAGTCTGCGTTACCGGGCCGTTCGCGGCATGCGCGATCTCGCGTCGGAAGCCGCGGCGGAACTGCGGCGGGTGGAGGACCAGTGCATCGCCGCGGCGCGCGCCTTTGGCTACGAGGAGATCCGCCTGCCGCTGGTGGAGTCGACGGACCTTTTCAGCCGCGGCATCGGCGAGGCCACCGATATCGTCGCCAAGGAGATGTACGTCTTCGACGACCGCCGGGGCAATAGCCTGGCGCTGCGCCCGGAGGGAACCGCCGGCTGCGTGCGCGCCTGCATTCAGCAGGGGCTCCTGCACAACCGCACGCAGCGGCTCTGGTACGCGGGTCCGATGTTCCGCTACGAACGCCCGCAACAGGGCCGGTACCGCCAGTTCGACCAGTTCGGCGCGGAGATCTTTGGCGTGGGCGGACCCGAGGCGGACGCGGAACTGATCCAGATGGTCGCGGCGATCTGGGACGGACTTGGGCTCCGTGACGCGGTGCGCCTTGAAATCAACGCACTGGGATCCAGCGCGTCGAGAGCCGCTTACGGCGAAGCGCTGGTCGCCTACCTTGCGCCGTACGAGGATGAACTCGACGGGGACAGCCGCCAGCGCCTGCGTCTCAACCCGTTGCGCATCCTCGACAGCAAGGTGGAGTCCACGCGCCGCATCCTGGAAGAGGCGCCGAACCTGGCCGACTACCTGGACGCAAGCGAGCGTGCCCAGTTCGACACCCTGCGGGAACTGCTGGACTCGCTGGGACTGCTATACCGCGTGAACCGCCGCCTGGTCCGGGGCTTCGACTACTACACGCATGCGGTGGTCGAGTGGGTGGCCGAGGGTATTGGCTCCCAGGACGCCGTATGCGCCGGCGGACGCTACGACGGGCTCATCGAACTGTTCGGCGGACGACCGACGCCGGCGGCGGGTTTTGCGCTGGGCATCGACCGCGTCGCGCTGCTGCTCCGGGAAGTGGCAGACGCGTCTGCGGAAGCATCGGCGGCGTGCTCGGCAGGCGCCCTCAGCTATAGCGCGGCTGACGTCCACGTCGTCATGCAGGATCGGAAATACATGCCGGCGGCGATGGCGGCGGCACAGGCCCTGCGGGTCCGCGTGCCGGGCCTGCGCGTTCGCATGGACGCGGGCGGCGGTGGCCTCTCCGCCCAGTTCCGGCGCGCAGACCGCAGCGGCGCATGCTGGGCGATGATTGTCGGGGAGGACGAAATAGCACAGAATCGCGTCTCCCTGAAATGGCTGCGCGCGAACCGACCGCAGGTGACCGCCTCGATGGACGAAGTGGCGGCGGCGATTCGCGAGTCGCAAGCGCAGGACTGATCTTAAGTGTCTGAATATCTGTCTGACGAGGAACGCGTAGAGTGGCTACGGAACTGGTGGTCGCGCCATGGCGTCGCCATCATCGCTGGCATCGTCGTGGCGGTGGCCGGCGTGATCGGCTGGCGCTGGTACCAGGACTTCCGGATCGAACAGGCGGAAACCGCATCGAGCGACTACAGCGACTACCTGGCGGCGCGGGTGCTGGGCGATGCCTCGGAACTCGCCGCCGATCTCGCCGAGGCGCACGAGGGTACGACCTATCACGTCTTTACCCTGCTGCACGAGGCGCAGGAAGCGGCCGACGGCGAAGACTGGGAACGTTCGGCGGCGTTGCTTTCCGCGAGCATGGACTACGCGGGTGATGGCGTCGTCCGGGACCGGGCGGCGCTGCGGCTGGCGAAAGTCCAGTGGCAGCTCGGCGAGGCGGACGAAGCCCTCGAAACGCTTTCCGGCGTGCTGGGTTCCGGGTTCGCCCTGGAGGTCGCGGAACTGACCGGCGACATCCTTGCCGGGAAGGGAGACAGCGCGGGCGCGCGGGAGGCGTACGAGTCCGCGATTCAGCATGAGTCGGTCACGGACATTGGCAGGATGCTGCTGGAATTGAAGTTGGCCACCGTGGTGCCGGACGCGCCCGGTGATCCCGGCAATCCCGGGAATCCCCGCAATCCCGGTAATCCCGGAGACGAAACGGAGTCTGGCGGCGAATGAGATTTCTCCTGCGAATTGCCGCCGTCATGGCGCTGCTCTCGGTGGTCGGATGCGCCTGGTTCGACTGGATTCCGGGAATCGGCGGCGACAAGAAAAAAGAGGACACCGACAAGCCGGCCGCCCTGGTCGACTTCGCGGAAGAAGCGGACGTGGTGCGGCTTTGGCAGGCGTCCGTCGGCAAGGGTCTGGGGCGCAAGCACCTGCGGCTGTCTCCGGCCATCCTGGCTGACCGCATCTACGCGGCGGACGCCTACGGCACGGTCGCCGCGTTTGACCGGTTCACGGGCAGGAATACGTGGCGCACCAGCATCGGCAGGCCGGATGGCAAGTCCGGGTTGAAGTTCTGGGACCGGCGCGACCCGTCCTTCGTCACCGGCGGCGTCGGTGCGGCCGGAGGCCGGATCCTGGTGGGTACGACCCGCGGCGAGGTCATCGCGCTGGACGCGGCGGACGGGTCCACCCTGTGGCGGGCGGAAGCCAGCAGTGAAGTGCTGGCGCGTCCCGTCGGCGCCGAGGACATCGTCGTCGTCCAGACGGCGGACGGCCGGGTTGCCGCCCTGGACGGCGCCGACGGCAAGTCGCTGTGGACTTTCGATACCCAGCCGCCGCCGTTGACCCTGCGGGGGACCGGGGTGCCCGCGATGCGCGGTGGCCTGGTCTATGCGGGTTTCGCCACCGGCAAGGTTGCGGCGTTTCGCGCCGAGAACGGCCAGACGGTCTGGGAGCAGCGCGTGATGCTGCCGGAAGGCCGGTCCGAACTGGGCCGCATGGTGGATGTGGACGGGTCCCCCCTGTTCCTGCGCGGCGTCCTGTACGCGGTCAGCTTCCAGGGACGCCTGAAGGCCTTCCGGGCCACCGACGGCGCCATGCTGTGGGAAGTCGAGATGTCGTCGTTTCTCGATCTCGCCGAAGGCCTGGGCCAGATCTACGTTGTCTCGGACGAAGACGTCGTCAGCGCCATCGAACAGTCTGACGCGACGCTGATGTGGCGGCAGGAGGGGCTGCGCAATCGGCGTCTGACGAGCCCGCTGGCGTTCGGCAACTACGTCGTGGTGGGGGACGCCGACGGGTACCTGCACGTGCTCGCCCAGAGCGACGGCCGTTTCGTCGCGCGCCGCAAGGTCGGTGACGGCCTGCGGTCCCGCATGATGGTCGCGGACAACGTCGTCTACCTGCTCACCAACGACGGCCGGTTGAACGCCCTGGAGATCAGGCGCAGGACATGACCGTCGTCGCCCTCGTGGGCCGGCCGAACGTTGGGAAATCCACCTTGTTCAATCGGCTGACGGGGGCCCGCGAGGCGCTGGTCGCGAACCGGCCCGGGCTCACGCGCGACCGTCAATACGGCATCGCCGACATCGAGGGGCGCACCGTCGTCCTCATCGACACCGGCGGATTGGCGAACGATGTCGATGACGCCGAGATGGCGTCCCTGGTGGCCGGGCAGGCCAACGTCGCCATCGACGAATCCGACTGGGTCGTGTTCCTGGTCAACGCCCGCGAAGGCCTCACCGCCGCCGACGAGGAGATCGCGGACGACCTCCGCCGATGCGGAGCGCGCACGCTGCTCGTCGCCAACAAGATCGACGGCGCCCCGCCGGAAACCGCCCTGGCCGACTTCTCCCGCCTCGGTTTCGGCGCCCCCCTGCTCATCTCCGCCGCCCACGGCCGCGGCATCGCCGCGTTCCGGGAAAGGCTGGCGGAACGCGCTGGCCCCGAAGCGGGGGACAGCCATGGCCCAAGGGACAGCCATAGCGAAAGGGACAGCCATAGCCCCGAAGCGGGGGACAGCCATAGCCATACCCCGGGGGACAGCCATGGCGGTGAGGACAGCCATCGTCCCGTCCCGGAGGACGCCGACGCTGCACGCGTGCGCACGAGAAGATGGATTGCGGAGCGCCCCTCCCCGGTGCCGAAGGTGGCGGTGGTGGGGCGCCCGAATGTCGGCAAGTCGACGCTCGTCAACCGGCTCCTGGGCGATGACCGGCAGATCGTCTCGGAGACGCCGGGCACCACCCGCGATGCAGTGTACGCGCCGTTCCGGCGCGGAAACTCGGACTATCTGCTGATTGACACGGCAGGCGTTCGCCGCCGGGGCCGGGTTCGGGACATGGTCGAGAAGTTCTCGGTGGCGAAGACCCTCGAGGCGCTCAGCCGCGCCGACGTCGCCCTGGTCCTGATCGACGCGCGCGAGGGATTGGTCGACCAGGACCTGAACATCCTGCGGTACGCGGCCGACGCCGGCACGGGCCTGATCCTTGCGGTGAACAAGTGGGACGGGCTCTCGCCCGAGCAGCGCGCCCTCGTGCGCAAGGGCATTGACCGGCGCATGCGCTTCGCGCCGTGGGTCCCGGCGAAGTTCATCTCGGCCCTGCGCGGCACGGGGGTCCCCGGGCTCATGCGCCTCGTCGACAAGGTATTTGCGGCTGCGGGGCAGGACGCCTCCCCACGCGAGTTGACCCGCATTCTCGACCAGGCGACCTCGGCGCATCCGCCGCCAGCCGTCAGTGGCCGGGCGATCAAGCTCCGGTTTGCCCACAAGGTCGGGTCGCGCCCGCTCGTCGTCGCCGTGCACGGCAACCGCACCAGCGCCTTGCCCGCGTCCTACGTGCGCTACCTCGAGAACTTCTATCGCGACACGCTTTCGCTCGCCGGCGTCCCCGTAAAGATCCTCCTGCAATCCGGCGACAACCCGTTCGCCGGCAAACGCAACGAACTGACCCGCCGCCAGCGCACCCGCCGACAACGCGTCATCCGCCGAGACCGGCGCCGCTAGGCGTCCCGAGCCCCCGCAAGGGCCGCGGCCGACTCAACCCTCCGCCGCGGGGACGGCGCCAAGAGACAGCCATCTCCCGGCGCCAAGGGACAGCCATCTCCCGGCCGCGCCGAAGGGACAGCCATCTGCCGACTGTCCGGAAAGGACAGCCATCTCAAGCGCACGGCCGCGCCGAAGGGACGGCCATCTCCGGACGGCGCCAAGGGACAGCCATCTCCCGACGGCGCCAAGGGACAGCCACCTCAAGCGCACGATCTCAAACGCACGGAAAGGACACCCACCTCGATCGCAAGGGGCGAAGGACAGCCACGCCCTGCCGGGGGAATAGCGACGGGTCGGTACAGAGAGCGCGAGAAGGAAGCGCTATTCGCTGCGCTCGATGTCCCCAAGGACCTGTATGAGCGCGAGGGGATCTACCTTCGTTCCGTGCATGCTCACGGTCCAGTGAAGATGTGGCCCGGTAGCGCGGCCGGTGGCGCCGACGGAGCCGAACGCTTCGCCGCGAGCGAGCGAGTCGCCTTCCCTGACGTGAACTTCATGCAGGTGGCAATACATCGTCACCAGGCCTGATCCATGGTCGATCATCACGGTGTTGCCGTTGAAAAAGAAGTCCCCCGTAACCACCACGAGCCCTGCTGCGGGGGCGATCATGGGGGTCCCCGTATTGGCTGCGATATCGAGGCCCTGGTGAGGGCTGCGAGGTTGTCCGTTGAGGATCCGCTTGCGCCCGAACGGGCTGGACAGTTCTCCGTCTACCGGCAGCAGGAACGGGTGCAAATCTCCCATGGTGGGGCTCGCCAATGCATAAGCGGCGCGCATTCTCGCCGTTTCCCTCCCGATCCGAACCAGGTCCTCCGATTTCGGATTGACCAAGCGGTCATTTGCGATGGTCAGGCGCTGGACGGGAAATTCCTTCGGCTCCACATCGAAGGAGACCTTGAGACTGCCCGTTCGCGTGGTGATGTCGACGCTGTGCTGTCCCGGCGCCGTTCCCAGGGGTATTCCGATCAGTGCATAGTCGCGATGGACCACGGCGTGGCGGCCGTCGAAGCGCGCTTCGACCGCCGTTTCGGCCAACGGTACGGCCACGACGCCTCCCGGAACGCCGTAACCGACGACGGCGGCAAGCAGCGGCAACAGCGCATTCACGGGGTATCCGGCCGAGGCGGTCCGTCAGTCACCGTCGCGTCTATGGTCCCCGACGACAGGTGAGCCTGGATGGCGTCGCCCGCGCAGGCCTGGGCCGCATCGGTGATGACAGTGCCCCAGCGCGTGCCGTCCGGACGCGAGATGATTGCGAATCCACGGTCGAGCGTAGCCAGGGGACTGACGGCGAGAAGGGCACGCCGCAGGCCGGCGACGGCCGCTCCGGAAGCGTCCAGTTTTCGCAATGCCGCCACGCCCAGCGCGTCCCGGGCGCCGGCCGTGCGATCGGCCGCCCGTTCGATGAGAGCATCGGGATTGGCGCGGGCCAGCAGGCGCCGGGCGGCATCGAGTCGCGCTTCTGCGGCACTCGTGCGGCGTGCAACGGTCCGTGCGAGGCGCTCGCGCAACTCGTCCGCCCGTTGCATTCGCTGCTCCAGCGAACGGGCCGGGTGGATCAGTCTGCCTCGGGTCGCGCCGAGCACGCGCCGTTCCGATTGCAACCGGTTCAGGGCCCGCCCTGTCAGCGAGTCGGTGCGCCGGCGGACGTGAAGGATGAGTTCTGCGCGGTCGGGCGTCAGCATTTCCGCGGCGGCAGAGGGGGTGGGTGCCCGCTGGTCCGCGACGAAATCGGCAATGGTGACATCGGTCTCGTGTCCCACTGCGGAGACGATCGGAATCGGGCTCTGTGCCATGCGTCGCGCAAGCACCGCCGAATTGAACGCCATGAGATCTTCCAGGGAACCTCCGCCCCGCGTAAGCAACAGGACGTCCGGACGCGGTTTCGAAGCCTCGGCGCGGTCGATAGCGGCAACGATCTCGGGGACGGCTCCGACACCCTGCACCGTAGCCGCGTAACACGTCGCTCGGACACAAGGAAACCTTCGCCTTAGCACCGCCAGGACATCCTGGAGCGCCGCTCCGGACAGCGAACTGACGATACCGACATGCCTCGGGAATCGGGGCAAGGCCCGCTTGCGATCAGCGGCAAACAGTCCTTCGTGCTCCAGTTGGATCTTCAGCCGCTCGAACGCAGCCCTCAACTCGCCCTCGCCGGCGGGTTCGACCGCATCCACGATCGCCTGAAAATCGCCGCGGGCCTCGTACAGCGAAAGCCGGCACCGCACGACGACGAGTGTGCCATCTCGCAAGGGTCTGCGCACGAAACGGTTCCGGTTGGCGAACATCGCGCACCGGATCTGCGCCTGCCCGTCCTTCAGGCTGAAGTACCAGTGCCCGGCACGGCCGGGACTGCGGAAGTTGGACACCTCGCCCTCGACCAGGATCGGAGGAAAGCCCTGTTCGATCAGGCGCCGGACCGCGGCCGTCAGTTCGCTGACGGAATAAACCTGCCGCGCCCTTTCGAGTTCGTACATGCACCGTCTTGTAGCACACGCGTCGTGTGATTTGGAAGGCTGCTGTCACCCCTTGCCCGACGCGAACGCCCAATGGACGAATGGGTGTCCAGCGAATGCATGGGTGTCCAGTTAAACAGGTGGGTGTCCCATGCACGGATGGCTGTCCAAAACGAACGCGATAGGGCTTTGGCGAGCAACAGGAATGCCCTGGGTTATCCCCTAAGTTGGGGATGTGGGGGACGTGCGACCATCGTATCCTCCCCAATTTGTGGGTGTCCGAACGGGGCAATGAGCGAACGGGAGGCGTTCGAGCGAATCCTGGCCGCACTGCACGAGGTGGCGCTGGACCAGTCGCAATGGCCCAGGGCAAACGGGCTGATCCACGAAATGCTCGGAACCTGCGGCAGCAGCATGATGTTTGGCGGGGGAACCGCCCCGGAGGAGGTCCGGGTCCACTTTGCGTGGACCTTTTTCGGGGGGGAAAGGCACCCGGAATTGGAGCGGCTTTACTTTGACAACTACTATGCCCTGGATGAACGGGTTCCCCGCGTGCGAACTCTCCCCGACGGTCAACTGTTCCACAACAACGACCTCTACACCGAGCAGGAACTGAAGACCTCGGAGGCTTACCACGCGGTTCGAACGAACGCTCGTGCGGGAAATGCCATCAATGTTCGCCTGGACGCACCGGAAGACTCCCGCATCGTCTGGTTCATCCACGACCCGGTCGTCGGGAACGACTGGTCGTCCACGCAACTCGACACCATTCGGCGTCTCCTGCCGCACATCCGTCACACCGTGAGCGTCCAGCAAGTACTGGCGAACGCCGCTGCCCTGGGCGTCACCATGGGAACCATGCTCGAGGCGACCGGGGTGGGCGTTCTGCAGCTCGACGCGCGCGGGCGGATCGTGGTCGCCAACGACCGTGCTCGGGACTTGCTCAGGATCGGTGATGGCCTGCTGGACAGGGGCGGCTTCCTGTTCGCAAGCACCACGCACGACAACGACCACCTGCAGAGACTTCTCAACCGGGCACTGCCGCCGTTTGGCGCATTGGGTGCCGGCGGCTCGATGTTGGTGAGACGCTCGGGCGGTCTGCCGCCACTGGCGCTGCACGTCAACCCGGTCGGATCGCGCGACGCCGACTTCCGGATGTGGCCGGTGGCGGCGTTGGTGCTGGTCGTCGACCCTGCCGGCAAGGTCGGAATCGATCCCGACGTGGCCGCGGCCTCCCTCGGCCTCACGCGCATGGAGGGCCGTGTGGCGGTGCTACTAGCCGGGGGCATGAACGTGCGCGAGGTCGCTGCGGTGACTCGCCGTAGGGAAAGCACTATCCGCTCTCACGTGAAGCACATCTTTGCCAAGCACGGACTCTCGCGGCAGGCGGACCTGGTTCGGCTGGTGCGATCCCTGGCGGGATCGCGGGAGGCTTGACGCAGTGCGCCGGGGAAACCCGCAGGGCAGGGGTGGTTCTTCCTTAATCGCTTGAGATAGCACAGGAAATTCTTGCCGAATCTCCCCAATGTTGGGGGCGCGCGAACGTGCGCGATTGACCTATCTTGCGAACCCGTCTCTGTCGCCGAGGTGACCTCGGCGGCGATTGATTTCTGGTCGTTTTATACAGGTTGGGCGACGGTGCACTTCGAGACCGGTGCGGATGGCGTTGACAGAGCCACCCAATCCGTCGCGCGCCGCCAGGATCGCGGAGACGGGCGTGGTGGCGCATGGCGTTTGGGGCGTCGACTCTGCACACGAGCTTTGAGTAGTAGGGCCGCACGCCTCGCGCCACCCGCTTTGGCGTTCGTCATGTCCCGCAAGGCCGGCGCCATGCTCGTCGGCGGCAGCATCGCCATGCTCGCCATGGCCACCGGTGGCGCGCTGATGGCGAACTACGGCTGGCGGGAAGCCCAGGAGGCGGAAATCGAGGCGGCGCTCCGGGCGGGAGTCGCCGCCGCGGCCCACTTCATGCGGGGAGACCTGGCGGCGGCCGAGGACAAGATCAAGGAACGGGTCGCAGGCGTCATGCGGGGCCTGATGGACGACCTGATCGTGGGCGCCGACGACATCATCGTCCAACACGACCTCGCGACGAACCGCACGATCATCACGGTTGCCGGCGGTGCAACTTACCTGTTCAAGAGCCTTTGGGCGGCCGGGGGGACCGGCGCCCCGGAGCCTGTGGACGTGCGTGTCGTGGTGGAATTCGATACGAGCCAGTTCGAATTCGCCCTCGCCCTGGACGTATCGAGATCGATGGGTCGCACGCCGCCGGGATGGTCGGTCACGCGGCTGGACGCGTTGAAGGACACCATCCGCGCGGTCGCGCAGACGGTGGACACCGTGTCGACGACGAATCCCGGCGTTGTCACCCTCGCACTCGTGCCGTACTCGAACGTCGTCAACGTGGCGGACACTTCGGGGATTTTCCAGACCGAAGCCAAGGAACGCTACGTGCGCATGCTTACCGGCGCCGAGTACAGCACGCAGGCGTCGCGCGACTCTGAAGGGCACTGGGTCGACACGTTCCACTACTACGGCACTGGCGCCGACATGGGTCCGCTGTCGTCCCGCGATCTGCCCGACTTCCTGACCGTAACGGATTGGGACCTGCACCAGCCGGGAGCGGATGACGTCTCCAGCCAGGTGCCCGACCTGGGCACGTGGGATTTCGAGGGATCAGATTTCTGGAATGGTTGCGTGATGGCGCGGTGGGGCGCGTATTGGGACCCGGACGCGAGGCCCGTTGTCTGGGACCCCGGGGATCTGAGCAACTGGCCTGCCAGGAAGACCGTGGCTGGCTGGGAACCCGGCTCGACCGGCATCCAGGGCCTGCCGCTGCACCTCTCTGACGAACCCCCGGACGCGGCTGACCCGAATACCCGGTTCTCCGCCTACTCGTGGCCCGACGCGCGCATTGCCGGAACGGCGGACAGTCACCTCAGCGAAGTCATGCGGATGGCCCTGGATTCCAGCTACAGCTCTCCCGCCTTGGTCTCGGTTTCCGAGAACCACTGGCACCTGCGGGCCCAGGACCGGGGCGGCAGCCTCCTCTGTCCGGATGCGCCGATCGTGCCACTGACGGACGATATAACCTCACTGCAGGCAGCGAATGACTATGAGCCTGTGGCGAGCCATTCGCGTACCTTTGTAGGCCAGACGTTCCTCCACCTGGGGATCGTCTGGGGACTGAGAGCACTCTCTCCTCTCTGGAAGGACGTGTGGAGGGTGAAGAGCGTGTCCGGCGAGGACTTGCCGCGGACCCCGTGTGCCGAAGGGGGAACTGTCCAGGGCTGCTCGCAGTCTGTGGAAAAGGCGATCGTGATCGTCTCGGATGGCGCCAACTGGCTGGGCGATGCCAGGCGCGGCCGAAGTTTCGAACGCCGGCCCCGCGGCCTGGTCCACCTTACCAACCCAATCTTCGGGTTGGGGCGGTGCGACGCGAGTTTCCGGACAGACGCCATCTTCAGGACAGCCATCTCTGCGGAGGATCCGGCGACGTTCTCGGCCGGATTCAGTGTCGATTCGAGCGGCGTCTTCACCCCGGCCGGCCTCTCGGCGGTACTCGACGGCTTTCAGCATCTTCATCCCCTCCTGGCGACGCTGAACCCCCTGGTGCCGGCGGATCAGTTGGTCATCAACTCCTATCGGATGGTCTGGGAGAACGCGCTCAAGGACATGACGCCCTGGCAACTCTTCCGGGGCTACGACGACAATTCGCCGACCAAGAGCGCGGATGCGGCCGACGTCCTGACGGACCCCGCGAACGTATTCGGCCTCGAGGGCCGACCCGTGCACAGCGGACACTACTGCAGGCCTATTACGGCTGCGTTCAGCGCGTACGGACGGGCGGATGACCTGGTGCGCGTCGGCGACGGCCCGCCAGTCGCTGACGTGGCTCCCTTGTCGGTTCCTTCCTGGCCATGGTCCGATTCGACGGGCGACCTGAGGCCTCCCCTGGAAGACCGACTCGACGACTGGTTCCGTGAAGCCTGCGATCTCGCCGGACAGCGCGGCGTGCGGATCCACGCCATCTACATCGGCGGCGACCGGCAACCTTGGGAGCAGGCAGCCATCGCACTGCTTGAAGAGTGCGTGGACCGGGGCTACGGCAGCAGTCCCGCGGTGGATGAAGTTCATGTCGCGCCCACCGCGCAGGAGTTGCAGGACGCCATCGAGAACATCATCGATATCCGGCGCACCCTGCGTTTCATCGATCCGTAGTGACGTTTGGGACAGCTGACGCTCGGACAGCCATCAGCTGACGCTCGGACAGCCATTGAAGTGGCACCCAATCGCTGTTGGACACCCACTCCACCAATCGCTGTTGGACACCCACTCCACCGGTTTGTTGGACACCCACGCTAGCAGCTGACGCTCGGACAGCCATGACTATCGCTGTTGGACACCCACTCCACCCCCACTCCACCGGTTTGGCGTGGCCTGGGGCGAAAGGATGATTTACTGGCGCTCGTTGATGGGGTATGAACTGTCGCTAGGCGGGTGGCCAGGACATTGGCTGAGTCCAGGGCCGGGTGGAGTCGTGCGCGTGCCCATCGACAGGGCACGAGTAGACGAACGCGAGCAGTTCAGAGGTTCTTGATGTTGGCTTGGGGACCCGCGCGCCCACATGGCCGCGCGCGCATGGCAAATTTCGCAGTAGTGCGTTTGGGAGGGCTCAGGCGATGGCGACGAGCCAAGCTGGTATTCCTCCCCTGCGCCAGCCCCGTCGGCGCTGCGCGGCGAAAGCCTTTAGCCAGGTGTCACTACCGCGCCAGGTCATCGGTGGATCGGTTCCCGTGCGCTCACCTTGACACCGGGAGGCCGTCCATTGGACCTGTGCTAGGTAGACTGACAGGGTCGTCTCCAATGCGGGCTCTCCGGCCGTCAGCACGCGTCCGGAGCGGGCCTCAAGTTGCAGCGGCCTGAGTGGCTCTCCTAACCGTGATGGTGTCTCCTCCATCTCCTCCAGCCGCCGCCGCAACGAGGTCCTCTGGGGTGCATCGAGCGTGTCCACCATTCCTGCTCGCAACGGATTCAGATCGTTGTAGACCATGCACGCATGAATGGCCTGTGCGTCCGCGAGCGGGCGTGACTCGAAGCGGCCATCCCAGAAACGTCCCGTGCGATCCTCCTCGGCGTTGGCGCGTCGCGCGATGTGTTCGTTCAGGCACCGCATGTACCAGGACAGATCGCCCAGACGTTGTCTGATCTCGGCGAGGCGGACTGGATCTGCTACCAAAGCCGCCTCGTAGACGGCGCGCAAACCTGGATCTTCTGATCGGGGACCGAATACACGCGACCAACGCCGCGCGACCTCGGCGTCGGACCATTCACAGGCGCGGGCGGGGCAGTAGTTGACGACCATGTGGTAGTGATTTGACATGACAGCGTAGGCGTAGATGTCGACTGGAAAGATCTCGGTAAGGAATAGCATCCGATGTTCGATCCACTTTCGACGGTGGTCATAGTTCTCGCCCGTGTATGGGTCTTCGCCGCAAAGCCACGCTTGGCGTACGCAGCGGTCATAGAGGTGATAGAAGCCGCCGTTTTCGCGATTGATCAAGTCGCATCTGGGTCGCGTCATAGGGACATTGTGGGCAGCCCTCGGTCTCGCGAATAGCGGCGCTTGACGCTCTGTGGTGCGAGATTCTGCTGCTTTGAGGCGTAGGCGATCGCCCTAGCGTCCATCTGGCACCGACAGAATAACTCCCAGATGTGGCACATGTGGGTGTCCACGTGCACCGGAAGGATGGGTGTCCCCTGGGGGATAGGGGACGTATGGGTGTCCCATGGGAGACGGTCGATGGGGAGCGAACCCGGAGACCGGGAGGAAGGGTGGGGGAGGAAGGGTGGGTGTCCCACTCGGATGGCCCGGGTGTCCAATCGGATTGGACGTATGGGTGCCCCGGGGGAATATGTATGGGTGTCCCATGGGGACAAGATTGGAGACGTGTGGGTGTCCCCTGTGAGACGGTCGATGAGGAGCGGACCTGGAGACCGGGATGGGGCAGCGCCCAGGTCCTGTGCCCTAGGTCTCGTCGAACCGTATCGTGGCGCCTTCGAGCCGCGAGCCGCTGGAGACTAGCGCGGTTGTTGGCCCAATGATGGAATGTCCTTGAACTGGTCCAGCGCCTCGGGGTTTGCAAGCACTGTAGCGTTGCCGGGCTCCCGTCCGTGGATGATGTCCCTTACGGCAAGCTCCGCGATCTTTCCACTCATTGTGCGAGGCACGTCGTTGACCTGTAGGACCAGCGCCGGGACGTGCCTGGGAGACGCGTTTCGGCGAATGCGATCCCTGATTTCGGCGCGCAAGGTCTGGTCCAACGGGAGTCCTTCGCGCAGCACGACGAAGAGAACGATGCGCACGTCATCGCGCCATGACTGGGCGACGCACACCGATTCGACAACGGCGTCAATGGATTCGACCTGGCGGTAGATCTCCGCCGTGCCGATGCGTACGCCGCCTGGATTCAGCACGGCGTCGCTGCGCCCGTGAATGATCATGCCTCCGTGGTCGGTGAACTCGGCGAAATCGCCGTGCGCCCAAACGTTATCGAACCTCTCGAAATAGGCGGCGCGGAACTTCGCACCATCCGGATCGTCCCAAAACCCCGTGGGCCGCGACGGGAACGATCTGGTGCAGACGAGTTCACCCTTTTCTCCCGGGGGTAGCGGCTTGCCGTCTTCATCGAAGACCTCGACGGCCATTCCGAGCCCTTTGCTCTGCAGTTCGCCCGGATACACCGGTAAAAGTGGGTTGCCAAGCGCAAAGCACGAGACGATATCGGTGCCGCCTGATATCGAGGCGAGGGCAACGTCTTCCTTGAAGTGTCGGTAAACGTAGTGGAACGATTCAGGGGCGAGGGGCGACCCGGTGGAGAGAATCGAGCGCAGCCTGGTCAGGCGATGGCTCTCGCGTGGTTTGACGCCAAACTTCTGCAGCGCCGAAAGGTACTTGGCGCTGACCCCGAATATCGAGACTTCTTCCGCGTCGATAAGGTCGATAAGTTCGCTCCGGCGAGGGTGGAACGGAGAGCCGTCGTAGAGCACGATGGCAGAGCCGCTGGCGAGACCGGATACGAGCCAGTTCCACATCATCCAGCCACACGTGGTGAAGTAGAAGAGGGTGTCGTCGGGCTTCAGGTCCGTGTGCAGACGATGCTCCTTGAGGTGTTGGAGCAGCGTTCCTCCCACGCCGTGGACTATGCATTTGGGTTTGCCGGTAGTGCCGGAGGAGTAGAGCACGTACAACGGGTCGTCGAAGCCGCGCGGTTCAAAAGAAACCGTGTCTTCGCGGCGCTCTGCCGCAATACGTTGAATGTCTTGGGTCCACAGTAGGGCTTCGATCGAGTCGATTCGTTGCCGCACTTCCTCGGCCTTGGCGGACACGTCGAACGTCTTGCCGCCATACAGGTATTTGTCGCATGCGATCAGCAGTTTCGGCCGGGTTTGGCCGAAGCGGTCGAGTGCGCCCTCAACGCCGAAGTCCGGGGAGCACGATGTCCAGACCGCTCCGATCGACGCCCCAGCAAGCGTGCAGACAACGGTTTCCGGTATGTTGGGCAGCCATCCGGCGATCCGGTCGCCGGGCACAACACCACGCTCTCGGAACTCGGTGGCGACCCGGGCCACCCAGCGGTGGAGCTCCGCGTACGTGAGCGTCTGACGTTCGCCGTTCTCCAGCAAGCCGACGACAGCAGTGCGGTCGTCACGCCGCCGCAGCAGGTTTTCTGCGAAGTTGAGTTTGGCGCCCTGGAACCAGCGGGAGTCCAGGAAATCGTCGCCGTTTTGGAGCGCTTGCGAAGCCTCCGTCGTCGAGACGACGTCGCAGAACTCCCAGAGTGCCCGCCAGAACGCCCCGCGGTGCTCTATGGACCACGCGTGCAGCGCATCGTAGTCATCGAACCCCTGCAGTCGCATGAACCTCGCCAGATTGGACCGTTCTGCCGTCTCGGCATTTGGCGTCATCAATGGCTGGCTCATTTTTCGGTGTGCGTACTGATCTTGTGGGACAGGTTCACAGGATACCTGCTGGGACAGGATACCGGCTGGGACAGCCATGTGCAGAACGCAATGGGACAGCCAAGAACGCAATGGGACAGCCACAGAACGCGATGGGACAGCCACAGAACGCGATGGGACAGCCATGTGCAGACAAGATGGCGATAGAACGCAATGGGACAGCCACATGGCGAAGGAAGTGGACAGCCACATGGCGAAGGAAGTGGACACCCATCGGTCCAGGCCACCCACCGGTCCAGGCCATGCGCCCGGTATAATCGTCGGATGATCGAGAGCGGCCCGACATCGCACGTTTACTTCTCGCAGCGCCTTCGCCTGCACTACGTCGACTGGGGGAACGAGGAGGCGCCGCCGATGCTGATGGTGCACGGCGGTCGCGACCATTGCCGGAACTGGGACTGGGTCGCCCGGGACCTGAGCCGTGACTACCACGTCATCGCCCCTGACCTGCGCGGCCACGGCGATTCGCAGTGGATGATTGGTGGCAGCTACAACACCGTCGACTACGTCTACGACATCGCCCAGCTCTTACATCAGAAAAAGATGACGCCGGCGACGATCATCAGCCACTCGCTCGGCGCGTCCGTGTCCCTGCTTTACACCGGGCTGTATCCGAAAACAGTCAAGAAACTTGTCGCCATCGAGGGGATGGGTCTGTCGTCGTCGGCCGCCAGGACCGCAGAAGGCGCCGCGAGTGGCGACAGCGCGGCGACGGGTCGCCTGCTGGACGACTGGGTGCGGGGCACGCGCCGGATCGCTGGCCGGTTGCCACGCCGTTATCCGACGCTGGAAGAGGCGTTCCAGCGCATGCAGGAGGAGAACCCGCACCTGTCGGAGTCCCAGGCGCGGCATCTCACGATCCATGGCAGCAACCAGAACGAGGACGGCACCTTTAGCTGGAAGTTCGACAACTACGTTCGGGCAACGGCGCCGGTGGGACTGACCGCGGAACAGATCCACCACCTCTACGAGCGCATCACCTGTCCGACCCTGCTGGTCTACGGTTCCGAGTCCTGGGTCCCGAGTCCCGCCAACGACGAGCGCGCGAAGTACCTGTCCAGCATGCGCCTGGCCGTGATCGAAGATGCCGGCCACTGGGTCCACCACGACCAACTGGCTGAATTCCTGACTATTGTCAGAGGATTCCTGAAGGAGCCCTCATCCGGAGCCAGCGCGAGGCACGACGCCTCGCAAGAGGGCAGCCTTGCCTGAGGGCGGGACGGTAACCCGGGCAGCCGTCATCGAATGCCTCCATGACCGGCCGCACAAAGGCGTCATTTTCGTTACGGGCGGCGGCTCCCTCATCCTGTCGGACCTCCTGCAGGTGCCCGGCGCGTCGGCCACGTTGCTCGAAGCCCGCATCCCCTACGCACAGGCCGCGCTGACGTCGCTCCTGGGCGAGCCGCCAGAGCAGGCCTGCAGCGCTGGAACTTCCCGGGACCTCGCAATGTGCGCGTTCCTGCGCGCGAAAGCGCTTGACCCGGACGCGCGGACCTTCGGCCTTGCGATCACGGCAAGCTTGCGCTCCACGCGTCCGAAGCGCGGCGAACACCGGGCCTGGTGCGCCGTGCAGACCTCGGTTCGAACCCACACCACTTCGCTGCACCTGGCCAAGGGCGCACGCAGCCGGGAGGAGGAGGAGCGTTTCCTGGCTGACATCGCCCTCGCAACCCTGGCGCAGGCGCTCGGCATCGACCCTCCCGTTGCGAAAATGCTGGAAGCGGACACTCTCAGGACTCGTGTCGCCGAGGGCGATTCGGACATGCAGGCACTCCTGTCCGGCAGTTGTTCCGCTATCCCCACCCACACCGGCCTGCCCAAGGCCATCCTATCGGGGGCCTTCAATCCGGTGCACGAGGGCCACCGGCGGATGGCGGCCGCTGCGGCCTCACGGCTGGGCGAACCCGTCGCGTACGAGCTTTCCGTCAGGAACGTCGACAAGCCGCCACTGAACTTTCACGACATGCGTGCCCGCCGTAAACAGTTCAACACCTCCGAGGAGGTTTGGCTTACCAATGCCTCGACGTTCATCGAGAAGGCGCGCGTCTTCGGCGGCGTGACGTTCGTCGTCGGCGTGGACACGATCATGCGGGTCGCGGACCCCCGGTATTACGAAGATGGCGATGTTGACGCGGCGGTTGAAGAACTCGCCGCGGCCGGATGTCGTTTCCTCGTGTTCGGCCGCCTCCTTGGCGGCATGACCGGCGCCGATGCAGGCGAGAACTTCGTCGAACTGGACGACCTCGATCTGCCAGAAAGGCTGCGTGAACTCTGCGACGGCTTTGGCGAGGCGGAGTTCCGCAGCGACATTTCATCGACGGCGCTTCGGGCTCGCCGGGCCAACGACGGCTGACTGGGAGGTTCTTCCTCGCTCGCCGGCGCCTCCGGCCTCAACTCATCATTTTCAAGGGAGTGCTTCCTGGCTGAGCGCTCGTCTCGCGATGGGTGTCCCATCGGGCGTGATTCGGAGGTGGGTGTCCCACTCGGAGGTGCGTGCCGATTCAGTGTGGCTGTCCCCTTGGGTGTGATATGGGTGTCCCCTTCGACATGGGTGGGTGTCCCTTTCGACATGGGTGTCCCTTTCGACATGGGTGTCCCCTTCGATATGGGTGTCCCATTTCGGGGGATGCCTTCGTGGTCGGCTGGGGAAGGCTTGGGGCGCCACCCATCTCGTTCCGGTAGAAACGGGGCCCCGGGTGGGGGGATTGCAGGGGCGTTTTTTGCACGGGAGTCTGGTACCGTTGCCGGCAACGCGATTCGCGTGCATGCGAAAGAGAGGTCGAACACGCCTTTGGCCGCGTCAGAGCTAGAGCAGGTGGAGCCGGAGCGGGGCCCGCCGAAGCGCCTCGGCGAAATGCTGGTCGAGCGGAACTTCGTGCAGCAGGCCGACATCGACCGGGCGCTCCAGATCCAGCGCACCGTGGGCGGGCGGCTCGGCGCGCTGCTGGTCCGCACGGGCGCCATTTCGGAGGATGCGTTGCTGCGCACCCTGGCGGAACAGATCGGCCTGCTCTATCTCGCCGACGCCGACGACCTGCCCGACGCGATGGACATGTACCGCTTCATGTCCACCTCGCCGATCAAGCTCGAGTGGTTCCTCGACAACGCCGTCCTCATGTGGCGGCAGGACGAGCAGATCTACTGCCTCGCGCGCGACATTCCGGACCACCGGATCGCGGAGGCCCTGGAGTACTTCTACCCCGCGGCCGACGCGCAACGCGTCCGCTTCTGCCTGACGGCGAACCACCACCTCGACCGCGCCCTCGACAACATCCGCCGCGAGCGCGCGATGGAGAACCTGTTCGCCGGCGACGAGGCGCAGCAACTTCGCGACCTCGCCGAGCAGGCCCCGGTGATCGAACTGGTCAACAACCTGCTGTCCCAGGCCGTGGATCTCGGCGCTTCCGACATCCACGTCGAGCCCACCGAAGAGTCGTTCACCGTGCGCATGCGCCTCGACGGCGTGCTGCACACCCGGCTGACGCAGTCCATGGACCGCTTCCCCGCCGTCGCCTCGCGCATCAAGCTCGTCGCCGGCCTCGACATCGCGGAGCGCCGGCTGCCCCAGGACGGCCGCATCACCGAGCGCATTTCCGGCCGCGAGATGGACATCCGCGTCTCCACGGTGCCGTGCGCCTTCGGCGAGTCCATCGTCCTGCGCATGCTCGCCAAGGAGCGCGACGAACTCGTCTTCAACAACCTCGGCATGGAACCGGACCACCTCGACATGTTCCGGAGCTGGCTCATCAGCACCAACGGCATCATCCTCGTCACCGGCCCGACGGGTTCCGGCAAGTCCACCACGCTCGCCGCCGCCCTCGAGGAGATCGACGACGGCGTCAAGAAGATCATCACCGTGGAAGACCCGGTCGAATACCAGATGCCGAACATCACCCAGATGCAGGTCCACTCGGAGATTGGCTTCACCTTCGCCCGCGCGCTGCGCGCCATCCTGCGCCAGGATCCCGACGTCATCATGATCGGCGAGATCCGCGATCTTGAGACCGCGGAGATCGCCATCCGCGCGGCGCTGACCGGCCACGTGGTGCTGTCCACGGTACACACCAACGACGCCATTTCGAGCTTCACGCGCCTGATCGACATGGGCGTGGAGCCGTTCCTCGTGGCGGCCCCCGTCCGCGGCGTGCAGGCCCAGCGCCTCGTGCGCAAGGCCTGCCCCAACTGCTCGGTGCAGATCCCGCGACCGGCACTGGTGGAGGGCTACCTCGACGCGCTCCCGGCAACCATGCTCGGCAACAACTGGGTCAAGGTCGAAGGCTGCGACCACTGCCGCCACACGGGATACCGCGGCCGCACGGGCATCTACGAACTCGTGCCGATGACGGAAACCATGCAGGACCTGATCGTCTCGGGCGCGCACGTGAACGAGCTGAAACGCGCGGCGCAGGAACTCGGTACGCACTGCCGCACCCTGGTCGAGGACGGCCTCATCAAGGCGTCACGCGGTGAGACGACGGTAGAAGAGCTGATGCGGGCCATGGTGATAGACGCCGAGGCCGGCTAGAAGGCTCCTGGCCGCCGAACGATGCCGGAATACGACTACGAGATCGTCGACAGCAACGGGCAGGCGAGCCAGGGCCGGCTGGAAGCCGCCTCGCAGGCGGAAGCCGTGCGCCAGCTCTCAAGCGACGGCCGTACCGTCGTCGCCGTGGACGAGCATCGCGCCCCGGCGCTCGGCGGCTGGCGCCGCGGCCTCAAGGCCCAGGACGTGGCCGTCGCCTTCAATGAACTCGCCACCCTGCTCGAATCCGGCGTCGCCCTGGGAGAAGCGGTGACGGCCCAGGCGCGCGGCACGCACCATCCCCGCCTCTCGGCGGCCTTCGACGGCATGGCGCGGGACCTGATGCGCGGTCAGAGCTATCTCGAAGTGTTGCGCGAGAGCGCGTTGCCGCTCCCGGAATACGTCTTCCAGCTCGTGGAGGCCGGCGAACTCCGCGGCCGCCTCGCGGAAGCACTGCGCGGCGCGGTGCAGCAGATGGAATACGACCTCAAGGTTGCATCGGACATCCGCGGCGCGCTCGCGTACCCGGCGGTGCTGATCGTCGCCGGCGTCGCCGCGGTGATCGTAGTCTTCACGTTCGTCGTCCCGCAGTTCACGAACCTCCTCGAATCAGGCTCGGACCTGCCGCTCCTGGCATCCGCCGTGCTCGGCGCGGGCGCCTGGTTCAATGCCAACGCGTGGTTGCTGGCGGGCACCATCGTCGCGGTGGCGGCCGTCGTCGCGGCGCTGATGCGGCGCGAGGCAGTCCGCCGCAGGTTGACCGATGCCGTCGCGCGCCTGCCCCTCGTGCGCGGCTGGTTCTCGGAGGTCGACACCGCCAAGTGGGCCTCGGTCATGGGTGCGATGCTGGCAAGCCGCGTCGAACTCATGGACGCCCTGGGTCTCGCGTCCCGGGGCGTGCGGATCAGCCGCCGCAAGGAGATGCTGGACCGGGCCGCCGACGACGTGAGAAGCGGCGTGGCGCTGTCGGCGGCACTGGAGAAACAGGACGCCCTGACACCGACCGGCTACAATCTGATCCGCGTCGGCGAACAGTCTGGACGGCTGGCGGAGATGATGCGGGCGCTGGCGAAGCTGTACGAGGAGAACAGCGCGCGGCGCATGCGGCGCCTCCTCACGTTCATCGAGCCGGCGGCCGTGCTGCTGATCGGCGGGTTCCTCGGGACCATCATGATCGGCATGATTTTGGCGATAACGAGTGTCAATAGAATTGTGCTTTAGGAACCGCGCAAAGGGACGCGCAAAGCGCCGGGCGACGGGCTTCTCCCTCATGGAACTGATGATTGTGCTGGTCATCCTGGGCCTGCTGGCGGCGCTGGTGGGCCCCGAGCTGATGAATCGGCTCGAGAGTTCCAAGGGCGACATCGCCGATACGCAGGTAAAGATGCTGCGCAGTGCTCTGCAGACCTACAGGATCGATGTCGGGACCTATCCGACCACCGCCCAGGGCCTGACCGCTCTCATGACGGCGCCGGACGAGGTCGCCGAGTACTGGCGCGGCCCGTACCTGCAGGACGAGTTGCCGGACGACCCGTGGCGGAACCCCTACCAATACGAGGCGCCGGTGGACAATCTCCAGGGCTTCTTCCTCTATTCCTTCGGCGCGGATGGCGCCAGGGGCGGGGAGGGCGACAATGCGGACATCGGATACCACCCGGAAGAAAGTCCGTAAGTCGCGGCTCGGCTTCACCCTGCTCGAACTGCTGATCGTGCTGGCCCTTCTGGGCCTCGCGACCGCGATCGCCATGCCCAACCTCGAGCGTCTCTATGCCGCTGCCACGCGAGCGACCGAGCGCGACTACGTCCTGGACCAGGTCGCCGCCCTCGGCCGGCAAGCCGTGCTCGACGGCCGCGCCTACGTCGTGTTCGGCAACGCGCCGTCTGCGCCGGCGGCGGGTCCCGCCGAGGCCGCGCACTTTGCCGAATACGAGACCTACCTGGTGGATGTTCCGGACGGCTGGCGCCTGCAGTTCGACCAACCGCTGGTAGTGCTCGCGAACGGCGTCTGCCTGGGCGGGGCGCTGACGCTGTCCCGCGAAGGCGAGGAAACCGTGCGGGTCGAGCTTTTGCCGCCGTACTGCGGAATCGGCGTGGACGCGTGACGTGAGAGTGGGGAAGGGGATGGGCAAAGCGATGCGGAAGGCGGTTCCATTTCGCCGGCCAGGCTTCACGCACGTGCCTGGCCGAAGACGCACCCGCCGCCATGGCAAACGCTTCCTGCGTGTTGCTGGCTTCACCCTGCTCGAGGCCACCGTCGCTCTCGCGATCTTTGCCGCCGGGGGCATGGCCCTTTACGGGCTTTTCAACAGCAATCTGGTCGGGCTCGGCAAGGCCGCCGACGTGTCGCGGCGCGAGCCGGTCGTGCTCGCCGCCGTCGAGCACCTGTCGTCGATCAACATTCGCGAGCAGCCGACCGGCCAGTACGAATCCGGGGACTTTGGCGTCGCGTGGTCTTCCAGCCTGGCCGAACCCGTTCGCCAGTCGCAATCCGCGGCGGGCTTTATCGGGAACTTCGAGGTCGGGCTCTACGACGTCGATATCGAACTCAGCCGGAATGGTCGATTGGACAGCACGTACCGCATGCGCCTCGTGGGTTACCGGCAGGTGCGCGAGTCCGGGCTCCTTGAGTAACGGAGCGATGGGAGCGATGCGGGCCGCCCGTGTGCGGCGACTGCCACCGCGCTGGACGTCGAGCGGCCTGACGCTGCTCGAGGTGCTGGTGGTGTTCGTGCTGGCGACGCTCGTGGGGACGCTCATGATCCAGGGCGCCGGCTTCTTCCTCGGCCAGTACGACAACGTCAAGCGCATCGGTCGCGACGCATCGTCCGAGGCGCTGCAACAGCGCTGGTTCGCGTCCACCGTCCACGGGATGGTGCCCTACCTGTCGCCGGAGAGGAATTTCGCTGGCGGTGCCGCGTCCTTCCAGGGTGTCACCTTGCAGCCGCTGCGCGCCCGTTCGGGCATCCCCGTAGCCACCCGCTGGTCCATCGTCGAGAGTGCGGATAGCGTCGCCGTCGTCTACTCCGAACAGTCGTCTCCATGCCCGCCGGGCACGGGAGACGCAAACCGAACGCCCGGAGCCGCAGAATGGGACACCCAAGCCGCAGAATGGGACACCCACCCTTCAGACGTACTCCAGGGCCTGGGCGGCATGGCCTGCGTCGCCGGCGCCTCGCCGCTGGGCAACGTTCACTGGGCGGTCCTCGAATCGTACGAACCGCTGGCGTTCGAGTACGCGGGCCTGGACGGCGCCTGGCGGCAGAGCTGGCCCATCGCCGACACGCGCGAATGGATCCCGCGCAAGGTCCGTCTCGTCACATCCGCTGGCCAGACCGTCTGGATCGCGACCTTCGGCCTGTACCAGGAACCCGTCGGCAATCCGAGAGACTTCGGATGAACCGCCCCCCACCAACCACCCCCCCCCACCCCGAATGGGACACCCACCCCGAATGGGACACCCACCCCGAATGGGACACCCACCTCGAAAGGGACACCCACCCCAAATGGGACAGCCATCCCCAAAGGGACACCCACGAAAGGGACAGCCATCTCGAAAGGGACACCCACTCCGAAAGGGACAGCCATCGTGGGGCGCGGTCGAGCGGGGGGTTCGTGCTGATCGCGACGCTTTGGACGCTGGCGGCTATGGCTGTCCTTGCGGCGTACATCGATGGCGTCGCGTCTGCCGACATGGAGCGCGCTGCGGCGGCCCAGGCGGCGCTGGAGCGGGAGCTCGCGCGCCGTAGCACGGAGGCCACGGTCGGCTACCTGCTCTCGACAGGCCGGATGAATCACCGCGGCCTGATGCTGGAGCCGGAGCAGTCCTTTTCCGATCCCGAAGGGAACAGGGGCCCGGACCGGAGCATGGGCGTGATCGCCGCCACTGGGGAAACGTATGCGGGACTTGGCGGCACGCGTTTTTCCATCCAGGACGAGAACGGCCTCGTGTCGGTAAACTTCCCGCTCAACCGCAGCTTTGCCGCGGTCCTTTCGCAGGTGGGCATCGCGCCCGCACACATCGACCTGATCATCCCCCGGGTTCAGGACTACGTCGACGCGGACAACGACCTCTCCCTGAACGGGGCGGAGCGCTTCGACTACGATCAGGCCGCCCCAGCGGCCGGGCCCGATCCCCGCCTCGAGCTTCCCAATCCATCGAACTGGTCCATGGTCTCGGCACCGGAGTTACGCCGCGTCCTCGGCGTCGGTGACCTCATCACGCCCGACCAATGGCGCCGCCTCCTGCCGCTGCTCACCATGCGCCAGACCTACGGCCACAACTTCAACACCATGCGCCCGGAGATCCTGGCCGCCGTTCTCGAACTGGCGCCGGAGGCGGTCGACAGCATCGTCACCGAGCGCGCCCAACGCTCCGTGTCGCGCCTGAACCAGATCCACATGCTGACCGGCACCCACGTCGACGTCGATCCCACCGCCCTGGAGTGGCTGCCGTCCAGCCTGGTGAGGATTTCCATCTGGCATAATGCCGGCGGTTTGCGATCCCTTGCCGGCATGGTGCTGACCCCTTACGGCGACGCCCCCTGGCGCATCGACTACCGCTACACGGAGCCCGCGATTGACAACGAGTCGAGCGATGCCGGCGTTCTCCAGGCTGCGACGCCGCTTCTCCAATAAGCCCAACGTCATGCAGACGCGGCAGGGCACGGAGCGCCTGCCCTTCACGTCGTTCCATCCCCACTGGATCGTCGGCCGGGGCCTGTGCATGTACCGCGCGGAAGACTTCGGAAACGTGCCCCGCAACAGGCGGCGCGCGGCCCTCGACCTCAAGCTGCCCCTGTGGAGCCCGTTCGCGAACACCGGCCATCACTGCGTCTGGGAAAGCGGCAGGGCGATGGTCTGGTTCTGGGACGCGGATGCTGTACGCCCCGCTGCTTCCGACAGCCAGCCGGCCGCCGATGCAGACCCGGAGGCCCCCTCCGCCGCATCCTCCAGAACCCCGCCCCAGGTCCGCCCGGAAACGGTCTTCCTGCCGCGCATGTCCGACGGCGTGGTCCTGCAGGCATGCCACGACGGTTTCGAGCTGCAGCATTGGGACGAACGCGTGCTGGAACACTCCTACTGGTTCCGCGAGCGTCCGGACCCCGCACGCATCGAGGGCGTCCTGGCCCAATGGGGCACAGCCGGGGTGCCGCTCCAGGCCGAGCCCGAAGGACAGGAGCCCGCCAGCCACCGGGAGCCCTGGTCAAGCGCACCGACGCCAAGGGAGTGGCTCGAAGACAACGAGCGCACCGTCGTCGCCGCCGTGCTGCTCGCCCTCGTCCTGACCGCGACCTGGCACGAGGCGCGCTACTGGAAGACCCGCCATCTCCAGCAATCCGCCGAGGAGGCCTTCGCCGGCCTGCAGCAGGACCTCGGCCCGATGCTCTCCGCCCGCAACGAGACGATGGCGCTGCGGGAGCGCAATCTCGCCCTGGCGGAGATCCTGAACGAGCCGTCTCAGGCCTACCTGATGGGCCTGGTCGACAGCGCCGTCCCGAGCCCGGAGGCGCGCTTCCGCCAGTGGTCCTACCAGCAGGGCGAACTCAGGGTCCTGCTCCGCGACGAGAGCCTGGACCCCATCGCCTACGTCCGCGCGCTCCAGGGCGTGCCGGCGTTCGAGCAGGTCGAGGTGGAACAGGGCCGCAGCGAAAACGAGGTCCGGATCTCGCTCATGGTGCGCCCATGACTCCCGCCGCACGCATCGCGGGCGCCCTGGCCCCCCTGCGCCGGGAGTTCACCGCGAACATCAGGTTGCGCCTCGGCGTATGGGCCGTCCTGGCGCTGGTCGTCTTCTATTGGATACTCGTCCGCGCCGACGACCTGGAGGCGGCCCGCGCCGACTACGCCGGCGACCTCGCCCGCCTCGAGCGCGCGCAGAACGCCGGCGCCGACGCGGACTGGCCGGCGCTGCTCGAGGCCGAGCGAAGCGCAGCCGAGGAGCTTACCGGCAGCCTGTGGGAAGCCGAGAACGAGGGCCTCGCCCGCGCCGGCCTGCTGTCCGCGCTCAACGCGCTCGCGGGCGACGCCGGACTCAGGGATACGAGCGTGCAGCCCGGCGTGACGCAACCCGTCGCCGGCGCGCCCGATGTCTGGCGCGTGCAGGCGCGTCTCTCGGCGCGCCATCTCATCGGCGCCGAACTGCAGTTGCTCCACACTTTCGCGACCCACCCGAAAAAGCTCGTTGTCGACCGGCTCGACATCAGCCAGAACCGGTCCCGCGTCACCATTCTCGTGTCCGCGTACTTCGTGGGGCTGACGCCTCAATCCACGTAGGGGCGCGCCACGCCCGGGAAGCGGCCGTTTCTCACGCGAGCGACCGTGTCGATTCCGTCCTACACGAAGAGCGGCGATTGGATGTCGTCCAAGGGGTCGATGTCCGATAGCACCTGCGGTGAGGATGGCCTATCGTGCGGTCATGCCCTCGACGCCTTCGCCTATAATCTGCGCTCGACCAGTTCGTCCCGTGCGTGAGGAATCCCGATCCGCCATGAGCAAGATGACCATCTATGTCGGCACCCAGGTGGATGGATGCACGTTTGAATTGGAGCCTCGCAGCCGGCAACGACTGAACGCCAGAAGAACCGATGAGGGCTCCCTGCCCAGGAGCGTGTTCATCGGCTGCGACACGAAGCAGGACTGCGTTCAGATTCTTGGCCGGGACGAACTGCGCTGGACGATTGCCGAGATTCTTACAGGTGTGGAACGCGAAGAGCTAAACCAGATCGGCCAGGTCGAGTTCCGGGACCCCACCAGGAACCTTGCCCTCTTTGACCCCGCCGCGTAGTGCCTCGCCGCAACCTCTTTACCGGCAAGGCGGGAGAACACGCGGTCATATCGCAACTCCTGGTTCGTGAGTGGCAGGTCGCCGCGCCTGAAATCGATGTCGGCGACGATCTCCTAGTCGCCCAGGACCTGGGCCGCGTCTTGCGCGTCCAGGTCAAGACCTGTCGCGCCAAGGAACTGCGGAAGTCCTACGCGGGACAGTTTCGGCTGTCGGCGCAACAAGTGGCCACGCCGCGTACGCCAGAGCTCTTCTTCGTCCTTGTCGTATTTCACGATCAGGACTGGTCCGATTTCCTCCCCATCCCGCGCCGCGACCTTCACGAGGAACACGTGCTCTACGATGTCGGGAGCAGGAGCGGCGACGGTATCTCCCTTCACGTGAGCTTCAGTGAAGCTGCCGTTCAATGCAGTGGCCGCGACTGGTCGAGATTTCGTGACAATTGGTCCGTCCTGTCGGGCTCTACGCGCCTCGAACGCACTGCCTGACCTCCGGGGACCGTGCCCGCAGGACAAATGGCGGGGCGCGTTGCAGGGACCGCGGGCCGGTAACGCCAACCCTCACCTCAACCTGAGCTGCGCCACCCGCACCGGGTCCCGGGAGATGCGCGCAAGCCGCGCGAACAGCGCGCCCGCGACCACCGCGAGCCCGGCCACGAGTCCCCACCACATGCCGTAGACGCCGATGCCCGGTACGCCGAGCAGCCCGAAGCACAGCGTCGCCCCCACCGGCAGTCCGACGAGCCAGTAGGCGACCAGCGCGATCACCATCGGCGCGCGGGTGTCCTTGTAGCCGCGCAGGGTGCCCATCACGGTCGCCTGGGGTCCGTCGACGACCTGGAACAGGGCGCCCAGCAGGAGCAGCCCGGCTGCGAGCTGGACCACATCCGATTCAGTCGTGTAGAGGGCGACAAGGTCGTGCCGCCAGGTCAGGAGTGCAGCGGCGAAGACGATGCCCCAGGCGATCGAGGTGAAGGCCGCCACCCAGGCCGACCGGCTGGCGCCGGCGAAGTCGTTCGCCCCCACGTTGAACCCGACGCGGATGGTCGCCGCCATGCCGAGCGCCAGCGGCACCATGAACGTGACGCCCACGATGTTGAACGCGACCTGGTGCGCGGCGACGATTTCGACGCCGAGGCGCCCGATCAGGAGCGTCGCCCCGGAGAAGAACGCCACCTCGACGAACAGCGCCAGGCCGATCGGAAGCCCCAGCCGCAGCAGCCGTCCGATCTCCGCCGGGTTCGGCCAGGAAAACGCCGCGAACACACCCGACTCCCGCATACGGGAGAACGACACGATGACGACCATGACCGCCAGCGAACAGGCCATCACGACCGCCGTCGACCAGCCGCAGCCGACGCCGCCCATGGCGGGGATGCCGAGCGCCGGCTGGCCGTGGATGAAGAGCCAGTTGAGCGCGATCTTGACGGCCAGCATCGTGAGGCCGATGAACATGGCCGGCCGCGTCCAGGACATGCCCTCGCAGAGACAGCGCAGGGCGACGTAGGCTAGCATCGCCGGCAGGCCGAGGCTCGCCGCGGCGAGGTATCCGGCGGCCACCGGGATGGCGCGCTCGTCCACGCCCAGCAGCCGGTACGCGGGTTCCACGTTCTGCAGCGCCACCGCGAGCGACGCGCCGCCGCAGACGGCGATCCACAGCGCCTGGCGCACCACCGCGCCGGCATCGGCGGCACGCCCGGCGCCGTGCAGTTGCGACACGGAGGGCGTCACCGCCATCACGATCCCGGACATGAGCAGCATCAGCGGCCAGTACAGGTTGCCGCCGAGGGCGATCCCCGCGAGGTCCGTCGCGCTCACGCGCCCCGCCATGATGGCGTCGGCGACCCCCATGCCCATCTGCGCGAGCTGCGTGATGATGATGGGCACGGCGAGCATGCCGAGCGAGCGGAACTCCACCAGCGCTGGCCAGCGATTCATGGGATGCATCGGGTGTCGGGCGAAAGGCGGCGCATGTTACTACCTGGACGCGGCGATTGAACGTGCGAATCAGGACGGCTTGGGCCACTGAAGTCCGCACGGTTCGACCTGTAGAATCTTCGACATGCCACCCAGCAGGAAATCCAGGCGCGCGCGCCGACAGCGGCCGGCAGGGATGGGCTCCGCTTCGCAGCCGGTAAGTGCCGTTGAGGCCACCGAATCGCAATCGGCCTCATCGACGTGGGAACGCTTGGCCGCGTGGGAACGCCAACCCGCCTTGTTGGGCGTCGCGCTCTGCGCCATGGTCGCCGTCGGCTATTACCCCGCGCTGCTGGGCGGATTTGTCTGGGACGACATGATCTTCGTCGAGGAGCCTACAGTTCACGCCTGGTCCGGTCTGTGGAACATCTGGTTCTCGCCGGCAGACATCGAGGGAGAAAGGCACTACTGGCCGATCACGTACACGACGTTCTGGCTGGAGCACAAGCTCTGGGGTCTCGCTCCGTTCGGCTATCACGTGGTCAATGTGCTTCTGTACATGGTCAACGTCCTGTTTCTGTGGGCCCTGCTGCGACGCCTCGCCGTGCCGGGTGCCTGGGCCGTGGTCGCGGTATTCGCGGTCCATCCGATGCATGTCGAATCGGTGGCCTGGGTCATGGGACGCAAGGATCTGCTCTCTGGCCTGTTCTACATGGCCGCAGCGCTTTGCTGGATCCGTTCCATGGAAGGCGCTGGCGGTGGCTGGCCCGACCCCCACGACCCCCCGGTGCCGGGGAAAGACTTGCCTTCGCGATCTCCGTCGTGGCGCTGGCCGCTCGACTTGATCCCGCCGCGCCCCGGACTCTACCTGGCGGCGCTGGGACTATTCGCGGCGGCCATGCTGTCCAAGTCGGTGGCGGTCACCCTCCCAGTCGCGTTCGCTATCTGCATCTGGTGGAAGCGGGGTCGCCTGACGTGGATGGATGTGTTGCGAATCGCGCCTTTTTTCCTGGTCGCGTTGTTCATCGCCGTCGCCGGCCTGTCCTACTACGCATCCGGGCAGCTACTCGACTTCGGCTACGGGTTTACCGAGCAGGCGCTGATCGCCGCGCGGGCCCTGTGGTTCTACGCCGGCAAGCTGGCCTTGCCCACCGATCTCGCGGTCGTCTATCCGTTGTGGAACATCGATGCCGGGGATCCGCTCGCCTGGAGCTACCTGATCGCCGCCGTCGCCGTCGCAGCGGCGCTCTGGTACGGCCGCCATCGGTTGGGCAGGGGGCCGCTCGCCGGCGCCGTGTTCTTCGCCGTGACGTTGTCGCCGGTGCTGGGTTTCGTGGACTACAACTACATGGCGTACTCCTTTGTCGCCGACCGCTACGCGTTCCTGGCCGGCATCGGCGTCATTTCGGTTGTCATCGGTGTCGCCGTCCACGGTGCGAGCAAGCTGCCGAATCTTTTCAAGGTCGGCGCAACAGGCGCTTTCCTCGCCGTTCTCGCAATTTTCGGAAAACTGACCTGGGAACAGGCCGGCGTATATCGAGACGATATCTCGTTGTTCACGCACATTGTTGCGCTCAATCCGCAGCCACGTGCCATTCACGTCAACTTGGCCAACGCGCTGAATGAGGCTGGACGGACAGCGGAGGCGCTTGCCGCCAGCCGCATCGCTGTAAAACAACACCCTAACTATGTCAGGGCCCATGTCGCTCACGGCGCATCGCTCCTGGTCCTGGGTCGCTGCGACGAGGCCGCAAAGAGTTTCGGGCGCGCACTGAAACTTAACCCCGGTGACAAGTCCGCACGCCATAATATGGCCAGCGTGTGGCGGTGCCAGGGGCGCTTCGCGGAAGCGATCGAGTGGTACCACAAAACGCTCGATGCTGATCCGGAGAACGCGGCGGCGCATGTCGGAATGGGCAGGACGCTGTTTGATTTGCGTCGATACGAACAGGCGGCGGAGTCGCTGGCGCGGGCTGTGTCTCTGCGGCCGACAAGGGCTGCCATCGGTACGTTTCAGCTCCTCGCCGACGCGCTGCATGAGCAGCAGCGGTACGAGGAAGCCATCGAAAGGTATCGCGGCGTGCTGGAGATTGATCCCGAATATGCCCCCGCCCATGCCGGGATGGGGTACGCGTTGTTTCGATTGAAGCGCTACGAGGAGGCGGTCGAATCGCTAGCGCGATCAGTTTCACGTGAGCCGGAGTCTCCTGCGACCGCAGGTCGTCACGTTGCAATGGGACGGGCGTTCGTGGCACTGGGTCGAATGGAGACGGCGGAGGAACATTTTGCACGCGCGTTGGAGATCGACTCGCGGAATGTCGTAGCGCTCGATTCCTTCGCCGGATTGCGTTTCCGGCAGCAGCGCTACGAAGAGGCGCTTCGTCTCTATGAAACCTTGATCGAGATCGGCGAGAACAGCGCGCAACTCCATGTCAATATGGGAACGACGCTGTATCACCTGGATAGACCCGTCGAGGCGCTCCGGAGTCTTGATCGCGCGCTATCCCTGGATCCCGCCCTGGTCCGAACAGGCTTTTCGGAAGATGCGTTGACAAAGATGCGCGACATATTGCGGCAATGACGACAATGGATCGAGCCATGCGCGCTTGTTCTTACCCCGGTCAAACAGTCATGCTGCTGTCGACTTGGATCAGGATGGACCAGTCCAGGGGAATGGAGCACCCGATGGATTTGCTTCGTTCCGAGCGGCGGCCTATGGGCGTGATAAACTTTTCACACTGATCCCGAAGGGCGTACGAAGGCGAATCAAGCCATATGCAAGATCGCATTTGAAGCCGCGTGTTTCGGGGGTGTCGTCCAATAATTGTACTGTTCATGCATCCAATCGCATTGACGAATGGTCACAGCAGGAATACCCGGTTTTATGCCGGCTCGAAGCGGTTGCTTGACAGTCTCCCAGACGGCTTCCCGAGAGACCCGGAAAACGCGGGATGACCGACCGAACTCGTGCGGCCGGGCCCGGCGCGCAAGATCAAGATGAACGTGCAATGACCTCACTTCCAACGACGTGGCCTAGCGCCCGACGCCGCGAGATTTGGCTCGTCGCAGCGGTCGTGCTCGCCCTCGCAGCGTTCGCCTGGCTGCTGCCGATCCCGCACCCGTCCGATGCGGATTCCAACGCCGGCCTGCAGCTTGGCGACGCCCCTGCAACCCCGCCGCCTGAAGACCTCGCGGCGTTTCTCGACGGCAAGCGGTGGGGCACTTCGCTGCGCGAAGTCAACGAGCGCATTGCGAGAGAAGAGGGCCAGAGAGGATCGGGCTTGAACCCCGCGCTGAAAGCACTAGGCTACGTGGGCTTGGTGGTGGAAGCCGACGCCGATACCGTACTGTTGACCACGGCCGCGGGTGCTGTCGCCCGCCTGGAACCGGGCGACGCGTTGCCGGATGGCCGCGTCCTGGCCGAGGTTGGAGGCAACAGCATCACCTTGCGGCCCGCGGACGGCGGCGAGGTGGAGGTGCTGGAACTGTTTCCGCGCCCGCCGACGCGAACGGAAACTGTCGAGGATGCCCAATGAGCGACGACTGCAACGACCGCGACCGCAATGACCGCCCAACACTCGACAGGCGTCGAAGCCCGGGGCGACGTTGCCGATCAGCCGCAGTACTGATGCCATCGCTGTTGCTGGTCGCCGCCTGCGCCCAGCTCGCCGGGTGCGCGCAACTCAAGGTCGATCCGTTCCCGGAGCCGCTGCGGCCCGCCCGGGAAGCGCTGGCAGACGCCGCTTTGCCAGAAACGGAAGCACCGCCCGAGGGGCTCCGTACGTCCCGGGCGCCCGGTGTGGTGCTGCAGGAGGCGCTCGCCGAGGGCATCGCGGATCGCCTGGGCAACCAACTTGCCGGCCCGCCCATCGAGGTCAGCTTCCACGACCTGCCGCTCGTCACCTTCATTAATGAGGTGTTCGGCGAGCAGCTCGGCATGTCGTTCGTCATCGCTCCGGGCCTGGGCGATGGCGCAGAACCGGTGACGCTGCGCTTGACCGAACCGGTGACGCCAAAACAGTTGTTCCATGTGGCGCGCAATGTGCTCAGCCAGTATGGCATCACGCTGCGCGAAGAAGACAGCGTCGTGACCTTCGCCCGCAGCCAGGACGCTACCGGTGGCGCCGTTCCCCTGGTGACCAGCGGCGGGCGCGCCTTGCCGCAGGTGCCGGACTCGCACCGCACGATGTTCCATTTCGTGCCCCTGCACGTGACCGATGGTCGCGCCATCGAAGACGTCATCGAGGACGCGTTCGACGGTCGGGATTTGGCGGTGGAGAACGACCGTGGCCGCGGCGGCCTGCTGCTGATGGGCCGGCGCGCACTGATCGAACAGGCGCTCGCGATCGTCAAGACCCTCGACCAGCCCTTGATACGCAGCCGCCATGCGAAGATCCTGGAACCCGCGTTCATCGACGCCCCCTTGCTGGTCGAGGAGATGACCCGCGTCCTGAACGCCGAGGGCTACGTCGTTGGCGCCAGCGTCGTGCTGCTGCCGATTGAACATCTGAACAAGGTCGTCGCCTTCTCCGCCGACCGCTCGACCCTGGCGCACGTGGAGGAATGGGCCGCGGTGCTCGACGCCGCCCGTCAGGACACCATTGAGGACGCGTGGTTCACCTATGAGGTGCGAAACACCCAGGCTGCTGCGCTCACCGCAACGCTCAATGTCATGCTCCGTGGCCGCGGCCGACAATCCGCCGCGGGTGCGACGACCGGCACGGGTACCGCGACCGGTGCAGGCGGAATCGGGGGCGCCGCCCGCCCGGATACTGGCGTCACGTCGTTTGGCGGCCTCGTCGTGGACGAGAACCGCAACGTCCTGTTGTTCCGCGGGTCCGGTCGGGAGTGGGCGGATCTCCTCTCGGTTATCGAGGTGCTGGACAAACCCATCCCCTCGGTGCTGATCGAAGTGATCATGGCCGAAGTAACCTTGTCCGACATCGAGAACTCCGGCTTCGACTTTCTATTCAAGGCGGCGCTGGACCGATACGGTATCAGCGGCGGCACGCGCGGCAAGTTGGGCGTGAAGGCCAGCGGGTTCAGCGCCACGTTTGACCGCGGCGACCAGACGCGCGCCATGCTCAGCATCTTCTACGAGGACAGCCGCGTGGTGATCCGCTCGCGGCCTCGCGTGCTCGTCAAGAGCGGTCAGACGGCGACGATCGACGTGGGCAACGAGATTCCGCTGATCTCCCAGGTTGCGGACAGCGGCACGCAGACGGAGGGCGGCGCGACCAACTTCCTGCAGCAGGTCTCCTACCGCAAGACAGGCGTGCAACTCGAAATCAAGCCCATCGTGCAGGCCAGCGGTCGCGTGGACCTGGAGATCTCGCAGTCCTTGAGCGAGGCGCGCCCGACGGTGGCAACGAGCCTTGACGGCAATCCGACGATATTGAACCGTCAGTTCTCCACCAGCCTGACGCTACAGGACGGCGGCGCGCTGCTCATGGGCGGACTCATCTCCGGCTCCCGGAGCGGCGGCGACACCGGCGTGCCCGGCATCGCCCGGGTGCCGCTGCTGGGGCGCCTGTTCCGCTCCGACAGCTACCAGGAAGATCGCACCGAGCTCATGGTCATGGTCATCCCGTACGTGGTGGCCGACTACCAGGAGGGTTGGGAACTGACGCAGCGCATACGGGACCAGTTGGAACTGCACGCCGAGATGATGGAATAAAGGAAGTCGGTGCGGGCGGACCGCATCGTCGGCTGGCAACTTCCGAAAGCATTACCGCCGACTTCATCAGGGATCGAACACTGAATCTGGAGCGTTTTCTCTTCGCCTTGCGTCCCCTGTGACCGCGCCCGATCCGCGCTTGCACGACTTTTCGGGCGGGTGTAACGTTCCTCGTGTTCGGTCGTTGGCCGGCAGGAGCCGCCTCGTGTGGCGCAAGGGTTCTGTCCGATGTCGCGCAAGCGTTGAAATTTCAGACAAAAAACCTTTGCGCTGCTTGTTATACGCGCTACAATGCGCTCGTTCTTCGTAGGTGTTGGTGCCGCATGATGGCATGATCGCCGAGGGAACGGGAACGGATACGAAAACAATGGAGATCGTGACAATGATCAAATTCAAGAACCTCGGCCGACTTGGCGTTCTGGCGC
>JAPPGA010000067.1 GCA_028821515.1 Gammaproteobacteria bacterium
CAACAACACCGTGTCGCCTAGAATCCAACAAATTTGTCATGCACCCCCCGTCGCCACGAACACAACCAGGCGGAATAGCCGCCGGTCTCACGATCTACGCAACCCAGGCACCGCACTTTGCAGAGTTTCCCATCCCCTTGCAGCGCATGTGCGCACTGCTTCCAGGTCCGCCCGGTTCAACTCGTAGTGGCCCGCGCGGTCGCCGATCATGCCGTCGATCTCGAACACCAGATCCTCGACGCGATCATGTTCTGCCGGTGAGAGCGGAAACCGGTTCGCGATCCGCATGATCCGGATCCCAGCTTCCCGCATCGACTCGTTGCGCGGCAGGTCTGCTCTCGACAATGCGCCTGTCGCATAGTTCTCCATGAACATGCGAATGGTGTCTCCGCCGAACGGGAAAGCTCTCACGCGTTCTGGTCCGAACAGGCCCTGGGCTTCGTAGCAGAACCCCAGGTAGTCGAGATGGCGGCGGAACCATGCATCGCGCATGGCCTCGCTGAAGTCGATGTCCCGGCCGTACACGTCCGGTGAGTCGTCCGTGCCCGGATTGCGGAGATACTGTGCATACAGCGCCGCCGCGAAGGACTCCGGCTCGCGAAACCAGACGCAAAGCTCGAAGTCGAACTCATCCGCCAGGCCGCGCAGCATGCCCTTCGCCGCCGGCGAGAAGTCCCACCAGTGGTTGAAGATGCCCTCCGTGCTCAGGATGACGGTATGCGTGTCGGAAGGCATTTCGCTCAAGGACGATTCGACGAATCCATCGAACCGCGACTTGTCTGCGGCCATCAGGGCCCCGATCAGTTCCTGGTGCTTTGGCTCTCGGCGGTTCGACGGCGGCGGATACCAGAAACCTCGCTCCGCCAGGACGCTTCGGTTCGCATCGAGGCACCATTGCAACGCGGAGGTGCCGGTCTTCGGCGTGCCCCCGTGCAGGATCAACCGTCGCCGCTTGCCCGCCAGAAGTGCCCTGCGAAAAGACATCGGAAAAGGCTTGATGTCTGCGACCGCCCGCGTCGCCAAACCCCGCTTGTAGTAGTCAAAGAAAATCGAGCTGCCAGGTTCGAGGATGACCGCGTTTGCCCGATCTACTGCCGCTTCGCAGGCGGCGTCGCCCGACACGACCGGTGCGATCATGCCGAAGGCGTCCAGGCACTGGTGGTAGTGGAGCACCCGTATGTCCTCGTCCGGCTCAAACGACAGCGGCACAGGCCGCTCCTCGTGGCACGGGTAGTTCCAGTTGGCCGGCAGATGACCGTAGCTGAGTTCTTCCGATGCCAGCGCCATGGCGAAGGATATCTGGTCGACATGGTCGTGTTCCGACGGTCTCGGAAACAGCTCGGCATGAAGGAAGAGGAACTCCGCCCACCGGCGCCATGCGGCGCGCAGCTTCGCCACGGCCTGCATCGGAATGTAGAGCATGCCGCCGTTGAAGTTCGAGTCGATAGTGTCTCCCACGTCCCAGTCGCAACGCACGATGGGTGGAAGGGCCACGCCGGCGGCGGAAAAGAGCTTCTCGAGGGTCGACAGCGGAGGATTGCGAAAGTCGACGATCTTGCCCCAGACACGGCCCGGGTCCGGCACGTCGAGGGGTGCGATGACCACGGTATCCGAATCGAACAGGAAGAGCCCCTTGCAGCCATCCTCCTCCCGGGACGCGAAGTGGTCGAGCTGCACGATCTTGTTGCAGTACTTCCGGTCCAGGTAGGGCTCGATGACCACGACCGTGTAACCGTTCTCCGCGACCCCGGATTTCACCGATTCCGAGACGCGATCCGTGCACTGGACCACGACGGCCTCCCGCGGAACGGCACCCAGCGTCTCGAGCGTACGCAGCAGGTTCTCCACCTGGTAGGGATGCGCCGGCACGTTGTCCAGCACCATAGAGTAGCGGTAGGGATGCGCGGACATAGTCGGTTCAAGGGCCTTCTCTTGCGAGGGGTCCCCCTCGGGCTCCCGGCGGGCGAGCCAGCGTAGCAACGGGGGATGGGCACGGCAACGACCCACTTCTCATGGTCCCAGGTAACCGCTCCGCCCCTTCGCCGTGACTCCTTCTCGGATCGACGAAACCGGACAACTCATGTGCTACGCAACCGGACAGATCATGTGTCACGGGACCGGACAAACCATCTGCTAACAACCTGGGCCGCACCTCACCGGCAAGCGCCGCCACTCTCCGGCGTTGTGTACGAGAGTACAATGGCTCAAGCGAAATCCACCGCCGCTGGCGCCGCGTCTCGTTGGCCCCGCCGCGCACCCGTTCCAGGCTTGGTCAAGTGCTCGTTCTCGGTATAGAAACATCCTGCGACGAAACCGGAATTGCCCTCTACGACTCCAGCGAGGGTCTGCTCGCGAACGCGCTCTACAGTCAGGCGGCGACCCACGCCGAATACGGCGGCGTCGTGCCGGAGATCGCATCGAGGGACCACATCCGCAAGACGCTGCCCCTGATCCGGCAAGCGCTGGATGACGCCGGGAAGCGCGTCGCCGACCTCGATGGCGTTGCCTACACGGCCGGTCCGGGACTGATCGGCGCCCTCATGGTAGGCGCCGGCATCGGTCGCGCGCTGGCATGGTCGAGGGGGATTCCCGCCATCGGCGTGCATCACATGGAGGCCCACCTGCTCGCGCCCTTGCTCGCCGCAGAAACGCCGTCCCTGCCGTTCGTGGCGCTGCTGGTCTCCGGGGGCCATACGCAACTCGTTCGCGTTGATGCAATAGGCCGATACACACTCCTGGGCGAGTCCCTCGACGATGCGGCGGGCGAAGCCTTCGACAAGGCGGCCAAGATGATGGGACGCGGCTATCCGGGCGGCCCGGAGATCGCCGCGCTGGCCACTGCCGGCCGTCCCGGCCGGTTCCGCTTCCCCAGACCGATGACGGACCGGCCGGGACTCGACTTCAGCTTCAGCGGGCTCAAGACCTTCACGGCCAATACCGTTCGCGACCTCCAGCCCCTGACCGGGCAGGACGCAGCGGATGTTGCGCTGGCCTTCCAGGACGCGGTGGTCGACACGCTCGTCATCAAGTGCCGGCGCGCGCTCAAGGCCACCGGCATCGACGAACTGGTAGTGGCGGGCGGTGTTGCGGCCAACACGGATCTGCGCAAGAAGATGGCCGCCTCGGTTCCCGCCGTGTACTACGCGCCGCCGGAACTCTGCACCGACAACGGCGCCATGATCGCTTTCACCGGCCACGAGCGGCTCGCCGCCGGCGCGGTCGAACCGCTGGCAATCGCCACCCGGCCCCGCTGGCCGATCGCCGAACTTGCGCCGACATGAACATCGCGATTCACCAACTCGAAGCGCCGGCGATCATCGGCGTTCACGAACGCGAACGACGCATTCCGCAAACGCTGCTGGTGGATGTGGAGTTCGCCGTCGATCCGCCTTCCGAAGACCGCATCGACGCCGTGGTCAACTACTCGTCGGTGGTGCAGCTCGTTCGGGAACACCTGCGGGAAGGCCGTTTCCAGTTGATCGAGACGGCGGCGATGACCACCGCGCACCGAATCGCGGAAACATTCTCACTTGCGCACGTCCGCGTTCGGGTCACGAAACCCGCGGCCGCAAGCGACGCCCGCTCGATCTCCGCGGACTTCACCCTGTCGGAGTAACTGCCCGCCTACGCCGCCAGTTCGGCACACCCCACCTGGGTGATGCTCCGATCCTCCAGGCAATAGGCCGTCAGTTGACGGCCCCAGACGCACCCGGTGTCGAGGCCGATCATGTCCCGGTTGCCGGTCTCGCCGTCGAGCGCTGCCCAATGCCCGAACAGGATCGGCTCACGAACGAGGGAAGGGAATTCGAACCAGGGACGGAATCCCGCTGGCGCGCCCTCAAGGGACCCCTTGTGGGAGAAGTCCATCTCGCCAGCGGGTGTCACGAGACGCATCCGGGTGAAGTAGTTGGTAATGACACGATGGCGGTCCATTCCGACCAGTGCATCGGACCAGGCTGCGGGAGTGTTCCCGTACATCTGCCGAAAGAAGTTCTCGTACGCCCCGTCGTCGCGCATGACCGACTCCACCTCATGCGCGCGGTCTTCGGACTCGCGAAGCGTCCAGATGTGCGGCAGGCCGGCGTGCACCATGACAAAGCCGCGCTCCCGGTGCATGAGCGGAAGGCCGCGCAGCCAGTGCGCGATCTCGAGGCGGTCCGGTGCGCCCATCAGTCCATCGAACGTATCCGAGGCCATCGGCCGGTGGCCGCCGAACACGATGGCGAGAAAATGCAGGTCATGGTTGCCGAGCACCGTCACGGCGGATTCTCCGAGAGACTTGACGAATCGGACCGCTTCCAGCGACTCGGGCCCACGGTTGATCAGATCGCCGGTGAACCAGAGCCGATCCGCCGCCCTGCGGTAGCCGACCTTTGACAGAAGGGCCTCGAGCTGGGTGAAGCAGCCCTGCAGGTCACCGATGACATAGGTCGACACTACGGTGTCCTCAATGCACGACGTTGGGTACCGCGAGGGAGAACACGGGGATCGGAACGCGGAATTCGACGCCGTCGTCGGCGCGGAATTCGTAGTGGCCCTGCATCGCGCCGACTGCTGTCTCGAGGACCGCCGCGCTCGTGTAGCGAAAGCGTTCGCCCGGAACCAGGCGTGGCTGCCTGCCCACGACACCGGGGCCGTGAACCTCCTGCTTCTCCCCGTTTCCGTTCGTGATGAGCCAGCGGCGCCGCATCAGTTGGGCCGGCCGTTGGCCGGTATTCTCGATCACGATGGTGTACGCGAACACGTAGCGATTCGCGGCCGGGTCCGATTCTGCCGGGAGGTAGACCGGCTCGACCGTTACCTTGAACTCGTGTTCGTTCATCGCTCTGCCAAGCCGGTCCCGACGAGCAAGCGTGATGTCGTCGCGTTCCCCCGACACCGGGTCGATCGCGAATGCTGGAGTTCTGCCGGTTTCACCCGTGCGCGGACAGCAGTGCGCCGGTCAACCGTGCCGCAGGTGAAGTTGATTCGACATTGCAACGAAACCGGAAACTCCTATCTCTTCCGCCCGCGAACCCGGGTCGACGCCCAGGGCGGTCAGGTCCAGGTCGAGCGATTGTAAGGCATTGCCCAACCGTTTGCGGCGCTGCCCGAACGCCGTCCGAACCACCGTGTGCAGCGCCTCAACATCGAGGGCGACCACGGGCGGCGGGCGCGGTGTCAGGCGGACGAACGTCGAAGTGACCTTCGGCCGCGGCGAGAACGCGGCAGCCTCAACCTCAAGCATCGGCTCGATCTTGCAGTGGTACCGGGCTATGACCGAGAGGCGCCCCCGCGCACGCGTGCCGGGGCGCGCAGCGAGGCGGCCCGCCATCTCAGCCTGTAGCATGAAATGTGCATCGCGCACCGCCAGCCCGCCCGCGCAGGCGTCGAACAGGCGCATCATGATCGGCGCGGCGATGTTGTAGGGCAGATTCCCGACAACGCGGACGCCGCCGTCCGTGATTGCAGCGAAATCGGTCTCGAGGACGTCCGCCTCGATCACGTCCACGCGGGGAAAGCGGCGCCGCAATGCCCTCGCCAGGTCACGGTCCACCTCGATCACCGTCAGGTTGTCGCACGCGGCAGCGAGCGGTGCCGTGAGCGCGCCGCGGCCCGGGCCGATCTCTATCACATGGTCACTGGCGTCGACCGAGAGCACCGCAGCGATGGCTTCCACCACCGATGCGTCGGCGAGAAAGTGCTGGCCGAACCGTTTACGTGCGCGCGGCAAGGCTGCCTGCCGGGATGCCCGCGCCGAATGGAAGCCGAGCCAAACGCCGCCGGCAGCAACCCTGGTCCGCCACATTCAGCCGCCGGTGCGCAACTCGACAAAGGCCTCGTCGCGGATCTCCTGCAGCCACTCCTGCAGCTTTTCCGCAAAGCGGCGCTCGTAGAGGACCTGCATGGCCACGTTCCGGCGAGCCTCGTCCGATACGTCCTGGTTACGGCGGTCCAGCACCTGCGCGACGTGCCAGCCGAACTGGCTCTGGAACGGTCTGCTGTACTCGCCGACGTCCAGCCTGGCTATCGCTCCGCGGAACTCCGGCACGAATTCGGACCCGTCGCTCCAACCCAGGTCACCACCGGCCATCGCGCTTCCCGCATCCTCGGAGTGTTCCCTTGCCAGTTCGGCGAAGTCCTCGCCCGCCACTATTCTATTGAGCAGCGATTCGGCGAGAGCCTGCGTTTCTTCGGGGGACCGAATCGCGGACGGCTGCACCAGTATGTGGCGCACGTGCATCTGTGTCTGGCGCTGCTGACTCACGCCGCGTTTCTCCAGAAGTTGTATGACGTGGAATCCCAGGCTGTTGCGAATCGGGTCCGCCGTCTCTCCAGGCACCAGTTCGAGCACCTTTTCGCCGAACAGGCTCGGAAGTTCGGCAGCGCGCCGCCAACCCAGGTCGCCGCCCTCCAGCGCGGTAGCTGCCGCCGAATGCTCGACGGCCATCTGCGCGAAGTCCGCGCCCTTCCTGAGCCGCGCCACGATGTCCTCCGCGGCGGTGGCGGCGCGGGCAACGGTGCTTTCGGACGCGCCGCCTTCGACCGCAAGGAGAATGTGCCCCACGCGGTATTCGTCGGACGTCAACTCGCGAAACGACGGCGATGCCATGAGGTCCTCGAGATCCTGTTCGGAAATCGAAACCCGGCGGCCCACCATCAACTGCTGCAGGCGCTGCAACTGCAGCTCGCGCCGTATGTCCTCCCGGAACTTGCGATAGCTGATCCCGTCCTTTTCCAGCGCTTCCCTGAACTCATCCAGGGTCATCCGGCTCTCGGCGGCGAAGGCGTTTATCCGTTGCGTCAACGTCTCGTCGTCGATGTCGACGCCGCGCTGGTTCGCCAACTGCAGTTGAATTCGCTCGCTGACCAGGCGCTCCATGAGCTGGCTCATGATCGCCTCCGGCGACGGCTTCGCGGCGGCCTCGCTCTCCTGGATGCGCTGATACACCGCGTTGTAGCGCTCTGCCAGCTCGGAAGCCAGCACGACGTCGTCGTCGACGATCGCCACGATCCCCTCAAGCTTCTCGACTGCGTGCAGCGAGGCTGTCGCGACCAACAGCGACCAGGCCAAGAATCGTTCAACGTTCATTCGCATCCTTATCACCCAACCAACCGATCGACGAAATATGCGCGCCCGGCCCACAAAAGCGCAACATCTCACCATCACCGCAGGGTCGCCAGCGGTCCCGACAGGGATTCCTCGCGGTATCCCGGGATCCCGCGGGACAGCAGCGACTCCACCCGTCCGCCGACTCCCGCCAGACCGCGAAGCACGAACTGCACCGCGACGCCCTCGTCGCTTTCCACTTCCCCAGGCGTCCCGCCCGGCGCGGGCTCGATGAGACGACGATACAACAACCGCGCCTGCCAGCAACAACTGGCGTATCCGAACCCGGCGATGATCTCGTTGCTGCGTGCGTTCTCCACGTCGTAGTTCCACTTGCCGATGGCGCTCCACCGGTCGCTCAAGGGCCAGATCGCCGAGACTTCACCCTGGTCCATGTCGGAGTCGCGCCGCGCACGCCGGGCCAGGTTCAAGATCCGGTCATTGCCGCTCCGATAGCGCAACGAGAAAACAAACTCCTCTCCATCGCCGTGTTCCGGATCCCAGACGCCGCCGCCCCTTACGGTAAGTCGCCCGATACGTGCGGCGGCCTCGGCGGCAAACGCGGAGGCGGACCGCTCGGGATCGAGGGTGGCAGGGCCGCGAAGTGCGACGCGCTGATCCTCGAAGAACAGGATTCTCCCGACGCTTGCCCGCAGCCTTTCCCGGCCGGTGCGCCCGTCCAACAGGCGGCTGGTCACGCCTATGGTCAACTGGTTGGCGTCGCCGATCCGGTCGAGCCCGGAGAACCGGTCGCGCCGGAACAGGCGCGGATAGGAGAAGGTCGTGAAGGACGTATCGAACAACGGGAGCGCATGCTGCGCCTCGTAGCCCTGGTAAAGGTAGTAGCCTCGCGGCTCAAGGGTCCAGACATCTCCATCGCCTACATCGCGGTCGAAATTGAGGCTGCCGTCCAGATCCGCGAAAGCGATGGCCCGTTCCGGCGTCGTATCCGTCCCGGCGCGGGCGTCTTCCAGTGCGTAGCTGGTGTAGCGATAGCCGGCACCCAATCTGAGAGAGCCCCAGGAGCGCAGAAAGGGCAGTTGCAGGCGTGATTCGACATGCGCGCGCTCACCCGACACCCGCGGCGCCCCGCCGGACGAATCTCCGGGTGGATCGAAGGCTGTCCAGAACGCTCCCACGGTCCAACCAAGTGCACCCAGCACACGGCCGCTATAGGTGAGGTCCAGCGCCGGCACGCGCCGATGCGGTTCGGGGCGCAGCTCGAGCATCTGGAATGCCTGTGCCGAGAGACCCGCGGAAAGACCACCGTCCGTGTAACGAATCTCGGCGAACCTTCGCAGGTGGCCCTGGCCGACCAGGTCCTGGTCCGTCCCCAGGTCCCGGAAATAGTCGCGGTCGCTTACCGCCGCGTAGTCGACAAACGTGGTGAAACCGCCGAAGGCGCCGCGGTGGCTCACGCGGGATAGCCAGCGACTCGAAGAAATGCCGGTGTCGGTCCTGTATTGCCGGTCTTCGGCCAGGACCGCGCCGACCACTCCCGTCTCGGCGAAAGCGTTCAGGTGGCGGAACTCCGTCGTCAGGCCGGAACCACGCGCGGATACAAGGCGCGGCGTCAACGTCGCGTCGTAGTTCGGCGCAAGGTTCAGGTAGAAAGGCGTGGCGAGATCGAGGCCTTCGTCGAAGGAATAGTCCGGGCTGGGGAACAGGAATCCCGACTGCCGATCGTCCGAGACGGGAATTCGGAGCCAGGGAGAGTAAAAAACAGGAACACCCCTGAGTTTGACGACCACGTTCCGGGCGCGCGCGAACGCCGCGTCCTTGCGCACCTCGATACGCGCGGACTCGACGCGCCAGGCATCGTCGCCCGGCTCACATCTCGTCAGCCGGGTACCTTCAACGGTCAACCGGTCGTCCCGGCGATCCACGGCGGCGGCAACGCCGCGGAATTCGGGCCCAAACAGGACAAAATCGACATCTTCCACGCGCACACGCTCACCTGACATGCCGAACGTCGCCGAGGAACCCGCCAGCGCCAGGCCCGGCTCGGTGAAGAGCAGGCCTTTCGGAAAAGAGACTTCGCGCGTTGCGCCGACCTCGCGAACCAGCGCGCGCTCGCCGGCAATCCTGCGATTGCCCTGTTCGAAGGAAACCGCGCCGGTGAACGCAACGCTCCCGTCGCGGGTGTATTCAAGCCGGTCGCCGCGCAACCGGGCCGGATAAGAATCCGCGCGCGCATCGAGCGGCAGGGGGAAGTCACGTTCCAGGTACATGCCGCTGCAATGCGCGGGCATGACGGACAGGTGAGCAGAATCCAGTTCCCCGCGCGGTACCCAATGCGCGTCGACAGCCGAGACGGCGCCGGCGCACGGCGAGGCCAACGCGACGGCGAGTACGGGAACGGCAAGGCACTTCACTCCCGAAGCATGACAAATGAGAGGCGCGCGTCATAGGTGCGGAAATGACTCCCGGCTGAACGTCATGGTCGCGGCGCGTTAGACTCCGGCGGCGCAAGTACATGGACGAGCGGCGTCATTTCATGAATGACCGTGTTCGGCAACTGGAGGACTGGTGCGCGGAACAGCTCGGCGCATTGGCCTCGTTCGAGCCGCTCGCGCAGGAAGCGAGCACGCGCCAGTTCTATCGCGCGACGGCCAGCGATGGTTCCCGCATCGCCATGGACGCGCCGCCGGAGACGGAGAACAATGCGCAGTTCCGCGCCCTTTCGGGGCTGTTTCGGGCGAACGGGGTGCCGGTCCCGGAAGTATGCGCGTTCGACCCGCGCGGGTTCCTGCTCGTCTCCGACTTCGGAGACTGCCGGTTCGACCAGGCTTATGCCGATGGTAGGGAAGAGCAATGCCTGGGCCTCGCACTAGACGCCCTCCTGCGCATCCAGTCGGTAGCGTCCGACATCATTCCCCCCTATGAGACCTCGCGCTTTCGCGACGAACTTGGGATCTTCACCGAATGGCTCGTGCAGAGATTTCTTGGACTCGAGACACCGTCCTTCATCGACGATGCATGGGAGACGCTGATCGAGGCGACGCAGGCACAACCCATGGTCACCGTGCACCGCGATTACCACAGCCGCAACCTGCTGCTCTGCGACGACGGGAGTCTCGGCATCGTCGACTTCCAGGACGCGCTCGTCGGACCCGTAACCTACGATCTCGTCTCGCTTTTGCGCGACTGCTACCACGTGTTTTCCGAGGCCACGGTCGCAGAGTGGCTGACGCAGTATCTGCAAATGGCGAATTGCGGCCTGACGGCGCGTGACTTTCGCCGCGCCTTCGACCTGACGGGCGTCCAGCGGCACCTGAAGGCGGCCGGGATCTTCGCCCGTCTCAAGTTGCGCGACGGCCGGGACAGCCACCTGCGTGACATAGCTCCCACTCTCGAACGCGTCGCCGACGTGGCAGGCGGCTACCCGGAACTCATGGAGTTGGAGCGCTGGGTCGGAAACGTCGTTCTGCCCGCCGCGATTCGCGAAGCGGGGCGTCCATGAAGGCAATGATCCTTGCCGCCGGCCGCGGGGAACGCCTGCGCCCTCTCACCGACCGCATCCCCAAGCCGATGCTCTCCATCGCGGGGGAAGCATTGATCGTGCACCAGCTCCGCTGGCTTCACCGCGCCGGCATCACCGAAATCGTCGTCAACCTGCACCACCTCGGCGCGCAGATCGAGAAACGCGTCGGCAACGGGCGCGACCTGGGCGTCAACGTCCGTTACAGCCGGGAAGAAACGCTGCTGGACACCGGCGGCGGCGTCGTGGCCGCCCTGCCGCTGCTCGGCCCCGCGCCGTTCCTCCTGCTGAACGGCGACATCTGGACCAACTATCCGTTCCACCGGCTGACCGACCTTGCCCCGGTAGCCGGCCACCTCGTGCTGACACCGAAACCCGCCCATCGCGAAACCGCCGACTTCGCCCTAGTCGACGGACGGGTTCGGCGCAACGGAAATGATCGCGACGACCTGGTGTTCACCGGCATGGCGGTCATCAACCCCGCGCTGTTCGACGCCGCGCCCGAAGGACCGTTCAACATCGCCCACGCCCTCTATTTCGACGCCGCCGACGAAGGGCGCCTGACGGGGGAGGAGTTCCACGGCACCTGGTTTGATATCGGCTCTCCCACCCAGTTGAAGGCAGTTCGAAGGCTGACGGACTGACGAGGAACCTCGCCCCAGGACAGCCCAGCGAAAAATTGGGGGAAAGTCGTGGACTGACCAATCCCGAATTCGGCCCAAATCATATTGACCGCCAGCACCACATCCGCTACAAACAGTGCCTTCGGAACCCGCCGCAATATTGTTGCTGCGGGAATTTCCCGGAGGGAAACATGAAGAGATTCTCGCAAATTGCGTCACTTGGAGTGGCGCTCATACTGTTCGGACTGCCCGCCCATGCGGCCGACGAAGGCGATGCTGCCGAGGCAGACGCAGCGCAGGACGACACCAGGTACATCGAAGAGATCATCGTGACTGGCGAGCGCGGCGAGCAGAGTTCGCTCGAGCGCGCCATGACGGTCACCGGCTTCAACGCCAGTATGATCGAGCAACTGGGCATCCAGAACACCAACGACCTCGAGGTCCTCGTACCGGGCCTGCAGGTCGGCACCCGCAGCCACGCGGGCAAGAACGAGGATGGACATCTCGTCATGCGCGGAGTCGCGAACGACCGCCGCATCAACTTCTTCCAGGACTCGTCGGTCGCCGTCTACGTCGACGGCGTCTACAGTCCTGTCTCCTACGGCCTCGATGGCGGCATGTTCGACGTCGAACGGATCGAGGTGGCCCGGGGCCCGCAAGGCACCACGGGCGGCCAGACGGCCCTCACCGGGTCCGTCAGTTTCGTCACCAAGAAACCGACCGACGAGTGGGACCTGAAGGTCACCGGCGAGGTGACCGACCAAAACTCGTACGAATCCAACGTCGCGTTCGGCGGCCCCATCGGTAACAGCAATTTCTCCTATCGGATGGCCGCGAGCCGACTCACCGGCGACGGCCTGATCGAGAACGTCGGCGCGGGACCGGACGCCGGCGTGCCTGATCGGCTGCAGTATTCGCCGCAGCTTCGCTTCAAGAATGATCGCTGGGACATCACCGGACGCTACAGAAAGCTGACCGATACCGGCGTGCACAACCTCTCGCTCATCATCGGCGCGCGCAATACCGAGGAACAGTACTACCTGCTGAACGATGGCAGGCCCCGATGCGAAATAGACCGGCACCCCGATTCGCCCACCTACGGCGAGTGCATCAGGGACTCGGCCGGGAATATCGTGTACTACCTCAATCCGTTCTACGGGCTGGGCCAGAACGTGGCGATCGCGAACTGTCCGGGTTTCAACAACGACGGCTCTCGCGACCCCGGCCATCCCGTGGTCTGCGCCGGCGAGCACCTGCTACTCAAGACCGAACTCAACGCCCCCTTGAGCGAGAACAACTCCCAGGAGGCGACCACGCTCGAGGCGCGCTATGCCCTCAACGACACCCACGAGATCGTCTACCACTTCGGTGATCGCGATACGCGAACGGACACGACCAACGACCTGGATCAGACCAACCGAATGGGCGGCGGACGTTGCCTGGCCATTCATCCACGGGTCATTTCGGGAGAACTCCAGGAAGGTCAGAGGCATCCCCGCTGCGCATTGGATGAAGCCGGCAACGGCGTGTACTCAGACGGGATTTCCAACTACCTGCGCACCTCCGATCAAGTCAGTCACGAGATTGCGCTCATCTCCAACAACGAAGGGCCGCTCAACTATACGTTCGGCTATACCTACCTCTCTGGTGACCAGCCTTACGTATACCGCGACATCTTCAACGGGGTGGACACCGGCAGCAACAGCCTCAACAACGCCACCTTCTACACGGATACGTCGGCCATTTGCGAAGCGAGACTGGAGGAGGTGAGATTCCCATGGGAGAACGGACGGTGGAGTGGCGACATACGTGATCCGAGCAACCCGAGCAACAAATTGGCGACGGGTTATATCCTCGGTTGCTATGGCAGCGACTACTCCGCCTACTGGAGCGACGTCACCAACGGCGGGACCCATATAAGCGGCAGCGGCGTGCGCGCGGCCTTCTATGGCAACGTGACCTACGACCAGCAGGCGCTCTACACCAACGTGGAATACATGCTGAACGACCAGTGGAAGGTATTCGGCGGCCTCCGCTACAACGACGACCACAAGGAGCACGTGCAGAACGACTTCAGCAGCGCAAGCCAACGTACCCTTCCCGACGGGACGGTAATCAACGTCGTGAACGCCATACTCAGAAGCAAGCACTACGATACCGCCTGCTGCGGGTATGTCGGCATCGAGACCGACGCCCAAGGCTTCGCCATACCGGATGACCGGACCCTCGCCGATTCCAAGGTGAAGACCTGGAAGATCCTGACCTGGAACGTCGGCACGGAATACACGCCCACGGACAACCTGATGTGGTATGGCCGTATTTCCAAGGGTTATCGTGCCGGCGGCTTCGCGGGCTTCGGCAATATGCTTGGGGAAGCCATGCCCGCGGAAGAGATGATGAACTACGAAGCTGGCCTGAAGGGGCTCTTCTTCGACAACGACGTGCAGTTGGAGATCAGTGCCTACTACCAGGACTTCAGTTCCTTCTGGATGCAGGTACGGCGCCTTAGAACCAGCGCCGAGCTTGCCGTCAACAATCCGGGTAGATCTATCTGGATCGGAGACACCACAGCCATCGACGGCACGGTGATCGGCGGCATAGAGGCGCAGGGCGCATGGCAGATCAATGACAGATTGACCCTGCGGGGATTCTACGAATACATGTATTCGAGCTTCGGTCCCTTCGAGACCAACTACTGCTGCACCCCGGCCGGCACTACATCGCCCCGGGTTGACATTACGATTGACGGACAGACATACAATGACATAGCCCCCGTCGATTTCGAAGGCAACTCCCTGCGCTTGCAGCCGCAGAACAAGCTTTCCTCCGCATTGACGTACGACGTGCCGATACCGGCGCGCTACGGCACGCTCGACGTGGTGGGAATAATGAGCTGGCGCGACACGATGCATCCCGACGAAGCCAACTTCGAGATATACGAGATCCCCGCCTATCTCAGGTGGGATATGCGCGCGAACTGGGTATCGCCGAACGGCCGATATACCGTTACGGGTTGGGTCACCAACGTGCTTGACGTGGTCCAGGTCCTGAGCTATTCGCCTCGGGATGGCAACGGCGTCACCGCACCGGTGCACGGAACCGTCTCAGACGAACGGCGGATCGGCCTGACGTTCAACTACCAGATGTAACGGAGTGTCGACGGACTTCCTTAAGGGGAGTCCAGAACTTTTCAAAGAGCGCACCTCAAAAGGGTGCGCTCTTTTTCCATGCGGGCACAATAGGTGCCCCCAAAAGCACCAACTTATCGGAGATCGACAATGCCTGTCATAGACATGTCAACCATCAAGCCCGTCGGCGAGTTTGGCTCAAAAGCCTGGGGGGAAGCCTGCGTCGAGGCGGCCATCAGGATGCTTGAAGCCGCCAATTTGCCCGCGTCAATCACCTGGGCCTTTTCCGAGCACTACACCCACCCACCCGCACGACTGATGGAGGGAGGCCGCACGCACTCGGGCTACTACCTCATGGTGAAAGAAGGAAAAGTCACCGGTGGAGACGGCATTCTCGAGGAAGCACGAACGATTCCCGGCTTTCACGCCAAGGTGCCCTGGGCCGCTATCTGCAATCAATCCGCCGCGCTATACGGCAGAGAGGGCATGCGGCAACGCGGTGTTGACCAACAGGCCCTGTTTGCGGCAATTGGAGAATACGTAGGCCGCGAGAACCCGTTCGGCCTGGACATCAACAAGGAAGGGAAGCCCAGCGTCATGCTGGATCCCGTGGGTCCCTGGCCCGCAGAAGTCGGTGCTGCCCTGGGAGAAGGCGCAGAAGAAGGGAATGGTCTGCACAACATCGCCGCGACATTGCAGACCGATTCCCCGGAATATGCCCACCTGCCGGTCACCGCGCTGCGGGTACCCATTTTTGCCGAGATGACAGATCAGCAAAAGGCGGATTTCGTCAGGCTTTGCGGTATCGAGATGTGAGGAGGGGGAGGCGGCACCACGAACCTCTTTTCGACGCCGCTGCGTGGGTTACGACACGCGAAAAATGGGGAACAACCATGACAAAGCCCCGACCCCTCCCCCCAACTCCGTTGACCGTGTGCACCGGCTTCGCTAGAACGGTGGTGAGAGAAATGACGAGTGATCTTTGAGGAGAACACGATGAAAACATCCCTTCCGATTGTTGCCTCCTTCGGATTGGCACTGGCACTGACGGGATTGCCAGCCCACTCGGCCGATGACGCCGAAGAAGAAGCCAAGACCTATATCGAAGAAGTCATTGTGACCGCCGAGAAACGTGAAGAGAACCTGCTTGACGTACCGGTCACCATGACGGCTTTCAGCGGCCAGATGATTGAAGAGCTTGGCATGACCAATCAGGATGACCTGGAGCAACTGGTTCCTGGCCTCCAGTTTCAGGATGAGGGCCAGCTTACCGGTCAGGGTACGACGATACGCGGTATCGGCACGAGACTCGCCGGCGAAACCCACCCGGACCTGGCGGTTGCCACCTATGTGGACGGTGTTTACACGCTCGGTGTCTACGGCGATGCGCCCAACATGTTTGACCTGGAGCGGGTTGAAGTCGCACGGGGTCCGCAGGGCACACTCAATGGCAGGAACTCGATTGCCGGATCGATCAGTTACTACTCCACAAGACCCACCGAGGAGTGGGATCTTCTGTTTCATTCGGAGTACACCGATCAGTTCACGCAGCGCTACGGCGTTGCCTTCGGTGGCCCGATCACCGAGAACATCCTCTTCCGGCTCAACGGTAGCTACTACGAGGGTGATGGCGCACAAAAGAACATCGGCTTCGGCGAGGACTACGATGCTCCGGATCAGAGGTTCGTCGCGCCACAGCTGCGTTTCAGAACCGACAGGATGGATCTGAATCTGCGCTACACCAAGCTGGATGACGACGGCGTTCCCCGAACGCAGGTGCTCCTGACGAACTTCGACACATCCAGCCCGACGGATTTTCTCGGGAACCCGAACGCGCATTACATGTGGGCCGGACCGGTTCCGTCCGTACCTGCAGGCTGTCCACCGAGAACGCCTGGCTGGGAGTGTGGTGAGATCAGGAACGAAGTGAACGTAAACCGGTCTGCCGTTGGCGGCAGTACCGCCGAACGGCAGTCCATCGCTTTCAGTTTCGACATCAGTGACAACTACACGCTGCGCTACAACTTTGGCGACACCGACAACCTTTCCCAGGTTCAGAAAGACCGCGACATGACCAACCGGGTTGCAAGTGCTGCTGATCCACTCATCGCCTCCGACGCACCGGTACCCTTGAAGGACGAGGCGAATCAGGTCCTGTACGGCTACACAGAGACTTCTCACGAACTGCACCTGGTGTCGAACCTGGACGGCAAGTTCAACTATATCCTCGGCGCCTATACATACGAGAATGCCATGGAATGGGTCGTCGCTTCCCTGGTCTACACCAATGCCTGGTCAAATGTGTCTGCTGAAGACGCTGCGGCAGCCACCCCTTTCGGTACTTGTGCGAATGCGCTTGCCTTTCTTGTTGGTATCTTCGGAGCAGCCTCGACGCCGGAAGAAGCGGAGGCAATGGGCACACCCGGAAACTACTGGCGATGTCCGGAAGGTGACGACCACAACCAATGGCTGAGTTTCGAGTCGAGAGGCAGCTCGGCGACCGACGCTTTTTTCATCAACGGTGACTACCAGGTCAACGATCAGTGGCTCGTCTCCGGCGGTCTTCGCTATACGGAAGATCTAAAGACCCAGGATTTCAACGGTGGCTGGGCCAAATTCGGTTTCGGTTTTGTTGGGGGCGTACCGCTCGAAATCCTTTTCGACGATTCAGACCCCAATCCGCGAGTCTGGGACAAGACCATTGGCCACGTTTCCCTGGAATACACCCCAAATGATGATCGCCTGATCTACGGGCGAATCTCGACCGGATACCGGGCAGGCAGTTTCAACCCCAAGTCCGATGCGGTTCCGACGTTCGTCAAGGAAGAGACGTTGATCAACTATGAGCTCGGCATGAAAGGGATGTTCATGGATGGACGGCTTCGGTTGACTACCGGCGTTTTCTTCAACGATTTCGACAACTACCAGATTACTGGCTCGATCGAACCCCAGGACTCGAGAGATCGAGTCACAGACGGGCTGTTCAGCCAGTTTTCCGCATCACCCATCATCGAGTTCACGAACAACATCAGGGATACCAGGATCTGGGGTGGCGAAGTCGACTTCATCTACTATGTGAACGACAACTGGCGTCTGAGCGGCTTCTATGCCTATCTTGACTCCGAGATTGGCCCACATCTCGAGGTCGTTCGGGGACATCCCAATCCGCAAACGGGCACATGGAACCATATTGATTTCATGACCGGCCAGCCAACCACCAGTGAGTACGTTCTTCCCACGGACATGACCGGCAACCAGCTGCCGATGCAGCCGAACCACAAGTTCGCGCTGACGGCCAGCTACGAGACGCCGCTAACTGGTCTGATTGGCGGACACCTGCAGGTGCTGGGGACCTACAGCTGGGTTGACGATCGGGCATCGGATCTCAGCAACTTCGATGTCTCGACGCTTCCGGCATACGGGCGATTCGATCTTCGCGGCATCTGGACGTCGCGAGACGAAACCATCACCGCGACGCTCTTCGCGCAAAACGTATTCGATGAAATTGGTGTGATCGAGTACCTGCATCTATCCACCATCGCTGGGGCACCGGCGTCGGGCACCCTGACTGAACCGCGTACGGTAGGTCTGGAAGTTCGCTGGAGACCGAACCTGTAGCTAAAGCGGTCCGAAGCTTCCAAGAGCGCACCTCAAAAGGGTGCGCTCGCTTTTTTTGTGGGGAGGGGATCGGAGGAATACCGATGAGACCAAAAACCAGCTTTCCAATTGATCTCACAGAGGAACAGATCGGCTTTTACCGCGACAACGGGTTTCTGAGCATTGAACGCATCACCACTGACGAGGAGATCGAGTGGCTCAAGGAGATCTACGATCAACTCTTCGAGCAACGGGCGGGCGAGGAAAAGGGTATGTATTACGACCTGGCCGCTCCACGGGGGCACTCTGGACGTGAGATGCTGCCGCAAGTACTTGGCCCGGACTTAAAGATCCCAGAACTCCGGATGAGCCAACATTTCCAAAACGCACTTAAGCTCGGTACCCAGCTGCTCGGGGCAGACGAAAAGGTCAGCGCCGGCGGGCACATGATCTTCAAGCCAGCAAAATACGGCGCCGAAACGCCCTGGCATCAGGATGAAGCTTACTGGAATCCGAATGTTTACCTAAACAGCCTCAGCGTCTGGATGCCTTTGGACGAAGCAACTGTGGAAAGCGGCTGCATGCAGTTCATTCCGGGCTCGCACAAAGAGGAGCTCCGTTGGCATCGCCACATCGACAACGACCCGCTGATTCACGGATTGATGACCGATGACGTCGATCCGTCGAAGGCCATTGCCTGTCCGCTTGCACCGGGGGGCGCGACCTTTCACCACTCTCGAACCTTGCACCATACTGCCCCGAACACGACGGACAATCCTCGCCGGGCGTACATCATCGTGTGCTCCGGGCCGACAAGGAAGCGCGAAGTACCTGCGCCCCGCCCCTGGACGGACGAGGAGCGGGAAGCGCTGGCCAAGGCGAATATTGACGTACAAGTCTTCTGAAATCAGAAACTGATTCGCGCTGCCTTCTCCTCGTCGAACCACCAGCCATCCGGAAACGGCGCTACATACATTTCCTCTGGTAGGTCGGGCCGGCCGAATTTGTCCCAGTAAACGATGCGGGTGTCCCCGAGGGCATCCAGCGGGACCTGGTAGTAATTCCATAGCAGAACACGATCGAGCGCCCGGCAGGCGCTCACGAACCCATTGAGGTGCGTGGCACTGAGCGCCGCCTCGACCAGGGCATCGATCGCCGGGTCATTGAGGCCGGACGCGTTGAGGTAAAGGGTCGATGAGGAATGAAAATAGGGTCGTAACTCCCACGAGGGCGGCACCTCGAAACCGCCACCCACCAGGGTAGCGTCGTAGTCAGCGTTGCGGCGGCGATTGTAGTAGCCGGTCTGGTCGATCATGCGGATGTCCGCCTGGATGCCCAGTATCGACAGCGAACGCAGGTAGGGCAGGAGAATGCGCTGGTCCGACCGTAAAAAGGACAAAAACTCGATCACGAAGGGTTCTCCCACATCGTTGACCATCACGCCGTCCACGACCCGATAACCGGCTTTCTCAAGGAGTGCCCTGGCCCTCGACAAACCGTCACGGTCGACGCCCATGCCATCTGTAATGGGGAAGGAAAAGGGGTGGGTGAATACCTCGGCGGGCAACTGCGCGCGATGTGGTTCGAGAAACGCTGTTTCCGATTCGTCCGGCAATCCCGAGGAAGCGAACAGGGAATCGGCAAAGAAGCTGTTGGCCCGGGTCAATTGGCCCCCGTGCAACGCCCGGATTTGCCACTCGAAGTCCAATGCATGGGCCAGCGCCTCGCGTACGCGAATATCGTCGAACGGTTGGCGCCGAGTATTCAGCGCCAGGATATACCGGGCACCGCTCCGATTGCCGGACGCCCGTGTGCCCAGCACGAGCCAGCCGTGGTCGCGGGCGGGAACGTCGTAGGATTTAAGCCAGTGCCGCGAGTCGGTCTCGGTCCACACGTCAAGCAGCCCCGCGCGCAGGGCTTCGCGGGCGACCGTCGCGTCCAGGTAACGTTCGTAGCGAATGGTATCGAAGTTGAATTTTCCACGATTCACCGGAAGATCCCTGCCCCAGTAATCCGGTACCCGCTCGTACGTGACGTAGCGGCCCTGAGACACGCCTGTCAGCCGGTAGGGGCCGCTCTGTGGCGGCGGTGTCGTTATCGGTTCACGCACATCCCGGCCGAGCCAGAAATGCGCAGGCACGATGGGCATGTAGCCGAGGATGAAGAGTTGTTTGGCAACGTCCGAGTCGGCACGAATCTCGACGGTGAGTGGATTCAGGATGTTGACGTCAGTAACCCATGCCAGCGCCCCTGCCCACCCGTGGGCCATGACGTCGGCACGAAAGGTTTCCACCGAAAACTTGACATCCGTTGCGGTAATCGGTCTGCCGTCGTGCCATCGTGCCTGCGGGCGCAGCCGGAAAACGATTCGCCGGCGGTCGGCGCTGAGGGCGATCGATTCGGCGAGACTGCCGTAATAGCCCGAGAGTTCGTCACCTGCGCGCTCGATCAGGTGATCGTAGGACCGGTAGAATCCCGCCGGCTGGTACATTGGCGACACGGTATCCAAGGGTTTGAGCCAGGGCAGCACCAGCGTTCCGCCCTTCGGGGCGTCCACGTTGAGATGGTTGAAGTGCGGGAAGTCGGCGGGATATTTCAGTTCGTAGTTGGGTATCTGCGACACGCCGTGGCGGAACTCGAGCGACTGCGTATCGGCAACGACGTGCGCCAAAGGGTGTATCGACAGCGCGAACAGCAACAGGATGCTTCGAGCGCGCGGTTGTTCCATGCGATAGCACTTCTACCTGCGTGAGGAGAGAGATTATGACCGACATGGGCCTGTTCGACGCCATGTATCACTGCCGGGCAATGCGCCGCCTGAAGCCGGACCCGGTACCACGAGAGCTTCTACTAAAGCTGGTCGATGCGGCCCACCAGGGACCCAGCGCCAGCAACAAACAGAACGACCGGTGGCTCGTCATCACCCGCGCCGACATCAAGCAGAAGGTTGCCGACCTGAACCGCGCTGCAATCGACCGCTACGTAACGTTCGCTCCCGATGCACCGCCCTCCGCATTCAAATGGCAATACGACAACCTCCAGTCCGTACCGGCCATCATCGTTGGCGGCCTTGTGCTGGAACAGCATGGCGACAGCTTTCATGACGGATACGCTGCCGGAGGCTCCATCTGGCCCAAGGTGCAGAACCTGCTGCTGGCAGCTCGCGCCCTGCAGTTGGGCGCATGCCCAACCAACCTGCCGTTGTTCGGGGATCAGGCGGCTGCCTACGAGGCCCTCAACGTCCCCGCCAACATGGAGCTTGCCTGCGTGATTCCGGTTGGCTACCCCATGGGCCGTTTCGGCCCGGTTACCAGGCGGCCGGCGGAAGAGATTGTCAGTTGGGATCAGTTCGGCGACTGATTCGTCGCTCGTCAGGCAGGACCCGAGCATCATTTCACCACTACCGCTCCTACGCATCCTCTTTGTGCTGACCATCTTCGCCGGCGGGTCAACTCTCGCCGGCGAGCCCAGTCACGGCTTCGCCTACTTTGGAGAACCCAAGTACCCGAAGGACATGGACCATTACGATTATGTCAACCCGGACGCGCCGAAGGGAGGGACGGCCAGGGTAGCCGCCATTGGCACATTCAATAATCTGAATCCCTTTGTCGACAAGGGAATACTGGCCCAATACATCGACCCGCGGATCTTCACGATCACCCATGAGCGCCTGATGACGGAATCGGAGGACGAACTGGCGACCTACTACGGTCGGCTCGCGGAGACCATCGAGATCGCTGACGACTACAGCTGGGTCGAATACCGCCTGCGCCAGGACGCGTACTGGCATGACGGTGTTCCGGTCACCGTAGACGACATCCTCTGGACCTTCGATGCATACAAGAATGAAGCGTCCTTCAGTTGGCGAAGCGCGTATCGGGACATCGAGCGGCTGGAGCAGACCGGGCCATGGTCTTTCAAGTTCCACTTCACCGAGTCCGCCGAAAAGACCGGCCAGTTGGTCATTCAGACCGCATTGTTCACGCCACAGGCCAAGCACTACTACGAGCATCGCCAGTTCGACGCAACGACGATGGAACCACCGCTCGGCAATGGTCCCTACCGGATCGCGGAAGTGGACCCGGGACACAAGCTCGTATTCGAACGGGTAAAGGACTACTGGGCCAAAGACTTAGGCTTAACCAGGGGCATGTATAACTTCGACCGTATCCGGCTCACGTATTTCTTCGATGAGAGCGTCATGCTGCAGGCGCTAAGGGCCGGCGTATTCGACTATTACCGCGAGCAGAACGAAAAGAGCTTTCACACCGCCTATGACTTTGTCGGCCGCCGCAAGGGTCTGTTCAAGGCCGAGACATACACCATGGGCGGGGCCTATGGCATGCACTTTGGTGTCGTGCTGAATATGCGAAGACCGCCATTCGAGGACATCCGGGTACGGGAAGCCCTCGCTTTGGCCTACAACTTCGAGTGGGCCAACCGCGTCTTCTGGCACAACGGATTGAAGCGCAACAACTCGTATTTCGTGCGCTCGGGATTGCGGGCCAGGGGATTGCCGTCGGGGGACGAACTGGCGCTGCTGGAACCGTTTCGGGACCAGTTGCCGGAACGGGTATTCACGCAACCTGTGCCGTTACCGGAAAACGAGCCTTTCGGTCGCAATCGAGACACGCTGTTGCAGGCTGACGCGCTACTGCGTGAAGCCGGTTGGGTCGTCGAGGATTTTGTGCGTGTCAATGCGAATACAGGCGAACCACTTACTTTTGACTTCGTCGTCTCGCGTACCGATTTCGAACGCATGCTGACGCCCTACGTGGACAATCTCAAACGCCTCGGCATCCACACCGCACTGCGAAAGGTGGAGAACAACCTGATGGTCAATCGCCTGAGGAACTACGACTTCGACGCAACCATTCGCAAGTTCTATACATTTGCCGTCCCCTACCCCTCCCGGATGCGCAGTCAGTTCACCTCGCAGCATGCGGACCCGCCGAACAGTCTGAACTACGCCGGGATCAAGAATCCCGCCGTGGACTTTCTCGTCGAGAGAATCGCCTGGGCTACCACTGAGCAAGAGATGAACACGGCAGGGCGGGCCCTGGACCGGGTATTGCTCTGGAATTTCTACCTCATACCCGATGGACATCCGGTTGGACGACACGTCTGTTACTGGGACCGGTTCGGGCATCCGCCAATCGGGGCTGAATACATGCGCTGGTCCGGCTTCCCCAACCTCTGGTGGCTCGACGAGCAAAAGAATGCCAAGGTGAATGCGGGCCTCAATGAGACGGATACGGACTAGCGCCATGAAATCTATCGCCCTGACGGGCAATATCTTTCACCCCCGCCCAAGCCCACCTATCATCCCGTCGATCTTGCCGCCAAAGGCGGCAAGTCCGACAGGCTGCTAGCTCATGCGCATCAACAACGGCGGATCCACCGCCAGCCTCGACTCCATCGTTCTCTTTCCGTTCGACGACCACAGCATCCCGTTTCAATACGGGGTGAAGCTGAACCTCATGGGCAAGCAGGCCGGCCACGGCAACAAGCCAGTGGTGCCGCTGGGTGAGGCGGGCGCCCACGACAGCTTGTGGATCGCGTACTACGGCACCGTCCTCGAGATCGATGGCGAGCTGTGGATGTGGTACCCCGGTCAAGGGCCGGACGAGCACTGGCACCAGCGCGTCTGCCTGGCCAGGAGCAGGGACGGCCGTACCTGGGAGAAGCCCGACCTCGGGCTGGTCGAGTGGCACGGCAGCAGGCGCAACAACCTGGTGGACATGGGAGAGGACATGCACGTACAGGCGTGCGTGATCTTCCACGAGCCCGATGAACCGGATCCGGACAAGCGCTTCAAGATGGCCTTTGAACCGCGCAAGCACTCGGGGCGGCTCTGTGCCGCGTATAGCGCCGACGGGCTGACCTGGCGGGAGTCGCCAAACAATCCGGTGGGAGGCAAGCTCGAAATGGCGGGCGCCACCAGGGTGGACGGTTGCTACTACCTGGCCGGCCAAGGAGGCAAGCACGCCGTGGGTGTGCGCCAACTGGTCACCTGCGCCTCCTACGACTTTGAACACTGGGCCGATGCAACCTGCTCCGGCCTGCGGCGCAGCAACGTCTCTCCCCAGCCATTGGTGGCGGGCAAGAACACCGGCGAGCAGGTCCACCTGGGCGCGGCGCTGTGGAACCGCGGCAACGTCATCATCGGCTTCTTTGGGAAGTGGAATGGTCACCCGTCCAACGACCGGCGCATGGTGACGATGGACTTAGGCTTAGCTGTCAGCAACGACGCCCTTCACTATCGAGAGCCGATTCCAGACTTTCCCATCGTTTCAGCCGCCGAAGACAGCTGGGGGTTAAAGCGCAGGGAGTCGCTCGCGCTCAACTTCCCTGCCCTCATCCAAGGCCAGGGTTTCGAGAACGTGGGCGACGAGACCCTGTTCTGGTACGCGCCGTGGCCGGAGGAGGCGAGCGACGGAGTGCGCGTTACCAGTTGGCCGCGCGACAGGTTGGGCTATTTCTCCCCATACGCGGGCGGCATCTGGGTTTACGCGGGCGGATCGGACCCGCACTTCGTCTCCGCTCCCATCGACCTCGAGGGTAACGCGGCACGACTGGCCGTGAACGTGGAAGGCATCAACGCGCACAGCTCCATCACCGTCGAGATCCAGGACCAGGCGTTTCGGCCGGTCCCGGGCTACGATCGAGGCGCCAGCCAAGGCCCCGCCGGATCCGGCCTGGCCCAGCCGATTACCTGGCAGGGCCATGACGTCATCGAAGGTGTGACCGGCCCGATCCGGGTGCGGGTGGATTTCGGCGGCGTCCGCCCGGAGGACGTCCGGCTATACGCCGTGTATCTCGATCCGGCGTGATTGCCGCGAGGCCAAAGATCACGCGATATCGAGAATCGCTCGCTCCACCCTACCAAGGCGTTCGTACACCTCTCTGTCGATGACTGCCGGCACATCGGTCGACGATGGGCGAGTCGATCGCCCGAAGAACGCGTGTTGTGAGCGTCGTAACCTGTTGGTGCGGTTTTGCGTGCCGCTATGCCACAGGTGCGCGTTGTAAACGAAACAGGATCCGGCACAACCGATTACCTTGACCTCACCTTCAACGGGCGCGTTGAGGTCGCGCGGCTCACCGTTCACGAGGTCGGCGCTTGGCTGAATGCCCGAACGATGCGTGCCTGGCACGATGCGCGTGGCGCCGTTTTCTTCCGTGAACTCATCGATCAGCCACACGGCATTGACGACCTGGGGTTCTCCCTTCACACCCCATACGAAATCCGCATGGATGCCCTGGTGGCCGTAACCTGGCATTGCGCAGTGGTAATTTGAACCGATGTACTTGAGGTGTACGCCAAGCACATGCCGCACCGCAGCGAGCAACCTTGGGTGCATGAAGATCGGGTCCAGGAGGCCGTCGCGGTTCATGGGCTTGACCACCGTATCCACGACCCTGCCAATCCCCTTCTTGTCTGCCGCGCTGGCGCCTTCTTCTTCTATTGCCGCATCGTAGCGATCACGCATCTTCTGCAGCTGATCCGCATCGAGAAGCGGACCAAGATCTACGTAACCATCGCGGTCGAGGGATTCCTTCTCGGCACGGGACAGAACGTCGTTGTCCTCATCAGCGAGACCAAGCCGATCCATCGCATATTCGATTTCGGTGAGCGGCAGTCGATTGAGCGGCCGACTCAAGAACATTTCCAAAAGGCTTACGGCACGCGGGTAAGCATCGGCACGCTTCGCGTACGCATCAAGTGCGGCGCGCCGACCGGCGTCTGAATCCGCAGCATTCCAGATTTCCGTCATGACGGCGCACTGCTTTTGCCGCTCTCGCCGCTGCTCCGCACCAATTTTTCCGAGAAAGTGACGAGGCTTCGAGAGATCGTCAGGTATCTCACTTATTTGGGCCGCCGGGAAATACCGGGCAACCTCTTCGTCAACTTCCATGGAACAATCGCGTACCGGGAGCGCCAGCGACCGGAGGCGACTGTTCCATGGTCGACGAGCGGGGCCGGGCCACAGACGAAGCCGAAGGCGCCGGCTGTGGGGCACTTGCACTATTCATTGCACCAGCTCTGCGAATTCCGGGCTCTTCAGCCATGACCTTGGAAGTCGACCCATGACTTCCTCCAGGGCCGCCCTTGATCGCGGGTATTGACCCTTGTCATCGGTGTCCTCGATCCAGCCTTCGAGCGCGGCACGCATTTCCATGAGCTTCTCCTGGTGCGCCGGATCCCCTGCGAGATTCACCGTTTCGTCCGGATCGCTCTCGAGGTCATAGAGTTCTTCCGCGACACGGGGCCCGTATGCCGCAGCCTGCGCCGGGGTCAGCTTGCCCTCCTCAAAGAGTGTTCGAATCGCCAGGAAGCTCGTGGCGGTCTGTCTTTCGAGGGACACCATTTCACGGTGTCCCCAATTGATCAGTGGCCGATCGGTCATGAAATTGCGAAGGTAGTGATAGCGCGGACCGATGACCGACCGCACGCGGTCGATCACGTTGGACATGCGATCTGCCGAGGAGAAGACGTACTCCCGCGAGTAGTCCTCATCGAACATGTTCCTTGAGTCCATGTACTCCGGTACGGGCACCCCAGCGAGCGCAAGGGAACTCGCCGCCACGTCCAGCAGGTCAACGATATCACTTCGCCGCGTTCCTGGCCTGACGGCGTCCTGCATGCCCGGCGCCACAACAATGAGCGGAACATGCAGACCCTCGGTATAGCAGAACTCCTTGCTGCGCGGCAGGTCCGAACCGTGATCGCTGAACAGGAACACGACGGTGTTTTCCCAGAGGCCGTCGGCTTTCAGTCTGGCGATGGTCTCCCCGACCTCGTGATCGGTTCTCTGTATGCTGTTGTAGTGGTCGGCGATATGTTGGCGCACCAGCGGAATGTCGGGGTACTGCAGTGGCACGCGAACCTCATCCGGGGTAACTGGTTCGAGGCCATACCCGGCCAGGACCTCATTGATGCTGCCGACGGACTTGCCACCCGAAACCCGCATCTGGCCGAAAAAGGGCTTGCCCCTCGGAACGTCCTGCCAGTGGCCGCTACCCTGCGGGCCCTTGTAGCTCCCGCCACCGTAGTCCAGATCACCGTAAACGTTCCCCGACGGGAGGTCTCGCGGAATCGAATAGAGGTCGGACTGGCTGTAGGAAAAGTTATAGTCGTCCTTGGTGCCGTTGTAGGTTTCGTATCCCGCTTTGCGGAACAACTGCGGAAGCGTCGTCACACCTTCGGGCAGATGAATCTGGTGGCTGGGGACCCGACCGGAACGCATGTCGTGTGTGCCGGTTCTGATGCTGTAGGCGCCAGTAATGATCGCAGAGCGAGCTGGGGCACACACCGGGGTCGGCGTGTAGGCCCGCTCGAACAACACACCCGCGCTTGCAAGCGCGTCTATGTTGGGGGTCTCTACCCGCTCATCCCCGTAGCTGCTGTACCAGGGCGACTGATCGTCGATATAGATCCACAGAACGTTGGGCTGTTTCGCATGGCTGGTCGACGTTGTCGCGATTGCAGCGAAAGCCACCAATAGTTGTACAAACCATTTGGTTCTCAGCATTAGATGTCTCTTCAGATACGCACCGGACTTGTCTGCGCCAGGCACAAATGGGAATCACACGTTTCGGGACCCAATTTCGTGCAATTGAAGACGAAGTTCAAGTTGTGCGAGCACTGGATTACCCCATCCATTCCCGCTCGCACGCGGAGAGCTTCGATACGCGGAAACCCGCACCCGCGGTGCGCCCAATTTTTCCCGTATGATCCGGCAGGGCCGTGGGGCACCACCCTGATCGCATGCGTAACATTGCCGTAATTTCCTGTATCGCCATCGTCCTCGGTGCCTGCTCCGGGTCGGAATCGCCGGCTGCCGATGCACCCATCGTGGCGGGCACCGATTCTCCCGACCGGGATCTTGCCGATCACCTGGAAGCGATGATCCAGGCGGTCCGCACCACCCCAGGATCGGCCCTGATGAGAGGACGCCTGGGGATGGCCTACGACGTCAATGGATTCCAGACCGAAGCGCTCGCCACTTACGCACAGGCCGAAACGCTCGATCCCGGCGACTTCCGCTGGCCCTACTTCAGCGCGCATCTCCTGGCAACGAACGACGAGCATGCGAAGGCCCTCGAGACGCTCGCGCGGGCGCTCGCCATTGACGCCGACTATGCCCCCGCATGGTTGTGGCAAGGAACCTGGCTGCTTGAGCTCGACCGTACCGCTGAGGCGATGATCGCGTTTGAGCGTGCGTTTGATCTCGGTGTCCGGGACGCAGCGACTTTCGGCCGCGCGAGAGTCATGGCCACTCAGGGCGACTACGCCGAAGCAGTTGAATTGCTCGAACCCCTGGCCCGGCTATCCGACAATCCGCAGGTACATCGGACGCTCGGCGAAGCGTTGCGCGGACAGGGCCGAACGGAGGAGGCGCGCACGGCCATGATTCGGGGCAGAAACGCGGGGCCCGTCAGTTGGGAAGATCCGCGCCGGGATAAACGATCCGCACATGTGCGAGGGCATGCCAGCTATCAACTGGCACAGAGCCTGTCGTCCGCCGGTCGGATCAGGGAGGCACTCACAATCCTGGAAAGGCTGCAGGGACATCACCCGGAGACGCACTGCGGACGCGACGAGGACTTCTTCCTGGCGTGCAACCTGATGAACTCTTGCAGCATCGCATACGACCGGGACGGCGACCCCGAACGCGCCCTGGCGACCGTGCAGCGCGGCCTGGCGCTGAACGCCGACTTTGCCCCCTTCCACCTGACCATCGCGAATCTCTATCGCCAGCAACGCGACCTTGATCTCGCGCTTGACCACGTCGACCGGGCCCTGGAACTGAATCCCGCCAGGGGCTATGCGCACGAACAACGCGGCAGATTGCTGTTCGGCATGGGGCGCCATGCCGACGCAAAAGCCGCTTTCGAGTCGGCGCTGGGCCTGGAACCCGAAAAACGCACGACCCTGTTCTACCTGGGTCTTGCCGAGTTCGAGCTTGGCAACTGGACCCTGGCGGCCGAGAAGTTCGAGCGCGCCGTCCAACTTGAACCTGGTTTCGCGCTTGGCCACGCGCTCCTGGCGCGCAGTCTCGCTGAAGCGGGACGCATCGACGAGGCACGGCAGGCACAACGAAACGCTCGGGAACATGGCGCCGGCGCGGAAGAACTTCGCCTGACGGAACAGCGCCTGCGCGAACTTGAAGCCGTCGAAGGATGAAGCGCCTGATCCTTGCCTGCCAGGGCGTGTTCCTGCTCATCGTCGGCTGCGCCCCGCCGGAGCCCAGGTGGTTCAGCGAGGAGGCCGCCGGACGGGGCATCGATTTCACGCACCACTCCGGCTTCGATGGACGGCCGATGATGCCGGAGATGATAGGAGGCGGTGCAGCGCTGGCGGACGTCGACGGCGACGGCGACCTGGACCTGTACCTGGTGCAGAGCGGCCGCGTCGACAGGACCCTGCCCGCGGAGGAGTCCCAGAACCATCTCTATATCAACCGCGGCGGCGGCTATTTCGACAAGGTGGAAGATGCCGCGGGCGCAGGCGATCGCGGCTACGGCATGGGCGTCGCGGCGGGCGACTACGACAACGACGGCGACATCGACCTCTACGTGACCAACCTGGGCGCCAACGTCCTGCTCCAGAACGATGGCACGGGGCAGTTCATGGACGTGACGGCGCAGGCAGGTGTCGGCGATCCGGGCTGGAGCACGGCGGCGACCTTCCTCGATCTCGACGCGGATGCCGACCTCGATCTCTTTGTCGTCAACTACATCAACTGGGCGCCCGAGATCGAGCAGGATTGCTACGGGAAGGCCTTCGTCGCCACCTACTGTGGTCCTACCGCCTACGACGTACCGGCGATGGACCGCCTGTATCGCAACAACGGCGACGGGACCTTCACGGACATCACCCATGACGCCGGGATCAATGTCGCTTTCGGCAACGGTCTCGGAGTCGTCGGCGCCGACTTCAACGACGACGGACTGACGGATGTTTTCGTCGCCAACGACGCCATGGTCAACCAGTTGTGGCTGAACCTCGGCAACCTCCGCTTCGAGGAATCCTGCCTGCTGTGGAGCTGCGCCATGGACTCGGACGGGATCGAGAAGGCCGGCATGGGCGTTGCCTCGGCAGACGTCGACAATGACGGTGACAGCGACTTGCTGGTGGTGAATCTCCACGGCCAGAGCGATTCCTTCTTCAGGAACGAGGGCACGTACTTTGCCGACGCGACTCGGCTCGCCGGTCTTGGCACGCCAAGCATGCGGTATACCCGCTTCGGCGTAACGCTGGCCGACTTCGACAACGATGGCTCGCTGGATCTCTACGAGGCGAACGGCAATGTGGGACTGACCGAGCCCGTCGAAGACGGCGATGGCTATGCCGAACCCAATGTGCTCTATCGCAGTGAAATCGACGAAGGCAACATCCAGTTCGAGGAGATCAAACCGCAGGGCGGGGTCTCGCCGCCACTCATCCATACCAGCCGCGCGCTCGCCGTCGGTGACGTCGACGAGGATGGTGGGCTCGACCTGGTCGTGGTGAATCGAGACGCCCCGGCGTATCTGCTGGTGAACCGGGCAACGCGCGGCAACTGGGTGCGTTTCAGAGTGCTCATAGCCAGCGGCCGCGATGCCCATGGAGCCACTGTTTCGGCGACGGTCAATACAGCCCGATTGCAGCGCGACGTGCAGCCGTCAGCGAGCTACCTCGCCTCCAGCGATCCGCGGATACATTTTGGTCTTGGGTCCGAAGCCGAAGCCCGCGACGTGGTCGTGCGCTGGCCCGGCGGCGAGGAGGAAGCGTTCGGCGACTTCGGCGAAGGCGCCACCTACGAATTGCTCCAGGGGAGCGGAAAGCCGCCATCGAAATAGGGCAGCGTCCGCCGTTGGATGCGCTGGGCGGGGGTAAACTCCGACCAAACGACACAGGACACCGCATGGCCGAGCTCCCCGTTGAAGCAGACCCTCGCGAACTCACCCGACTCGGGCTTGAGACCTACGCCCATGAACTGGACGAGCATGGATTGACGGTGGTTCCGCAATCGGTCCTCGGACTAACAGATGCGTTCTTCACGCATCTGCGAGATACGGTGTTGGCGGTGGCGGAACAACGAACCGGTGCCCGTTTCGATCTGGACCAGGGTGTGGACCGACCTTTGGCGGGCCGCCCGTCAGAGATCGGTCACGTCTTGATCACTCACCTGGTAAATCAGGTCCCGGCGTTTGAACAGGTGCTGACACATCCAGTGAAGAAGGCGCTGATGTCTCACTTGCTTGGCGTAACCCATCGGCTCTCCCATAGCAGTGCCTGGATCAAGTGGCAGACGCCCGACGACTGGGAGAAGGTGATGACCACCGGGATGCATGCAGACCAGAGTCCCATGCCAACTCCCTGGAACTGCCGGGCCCCGCATGTGGCCAACATGAACTGGCTGCTGACCGATTACACCCGCGAAGACGGTGCACTGTCCTACGTACCCGGGAGTCACCTGGAACAACGATTTCCTCCCGAGAGGGAGGCGATGAACCGGGCCGTACCCGTCGAGGCCCCTGCCGGATCGCTCGTCATCTTTCAGGGCTGTACCTGGCATGGATCTTTTCAAAAGGAAACGCCTGGCCTGCGCATCAGCTTGCACGGCCTGCATTGTCGACCGTATATCCTGCCGGGGCAGGACTACAAGGGGCAGATCCCGGGAAGCACTTACGCAGCCAGCAATGATCCTGACTACCTGCGGATGATCATGCGCGAAGATGAAGAGATGCTGGTACGCCCGCCCGCTGACCGGTGAGCACAAGCCCGAAGGGGCTCCATATCGGCTGGATGCGCGAAATTCGGAGCGATATGATCGCAGGGAACACTCAAGCGGGGGACGGGACAATGTTTGCGAATCGCACCGATCACCGAATCACTGTTTTCGTGCTTGCCGTCGCTGTATGGGCATCGGGCGCATGGGCTGACGATCGGGCCGACTTCAATGCGGCCTACCGGGCGTACGAGCAACACCTTGACGCCAACGACACGAAACAGGCGCTGGAGGCGGCGAAGGAGGCCCACCGCGCGGGATCGAAACTGTTCGGCAGGGACAGCGTGAACGCCGCCAAGCTGGCCATCAACTACGCCGCGTTGCTGAACGATGTCGGACACTACCGGAAGGCCCGCAGGGCGCTGGACGGGACACAGGAGGTCTTTCGGGCTCGCTACGGCGAGGGAGCCGTGGAACTGGTACCCATCATGATGCAGCTCGCACGCGCCGCGAAGGCACCGGAAGACACGCTCGAGTATTTCAGACGCGCGGCCCGCCTGAGCAGGGGCTACGATGACAACCTGGTCGAGGCGGAAAAGAACTTCGAGATCATGTCGATCCTGCTGCGGATGGGTGGCGGCGCATTCGTCGAGCCCTACGTTGATCGAACGTACGAGATCTACTCCGAGCGGCTCGAGCCTAACGACTTCCGCTTAGGGCTAGTCTCCTATCACAAGGCGAGGTGGGCGACCGGCAGGAGTCACCACGAACAGGCCCTCGACTACCTGAACCGTGCGCTGACCGCCTTCACCAGCCCCGAACGGGAGCGCATGGGGGGCTTTGAGCGAACCGTGAGGATGCAGATCGTCGAAGCCCTCGAGGAACTCGGACAAAGGGATGAATCCACCGAACACTTGCTGCTCCTGGGAGCACAGCAGGACTGGTCTCCCGAAGTGGAACCCGTCTACAGGCGGGAGCCGGTCGTCCCCCTGGACGCGATGACGAAGCGTCTGAAGGGCAAGGTGACGGTTTCCTTCACCATCGATGAACAGGGATTCGTGGTGGACCCGGAGGTTGCGGAATCCACCCAGCCGACCTTGAACGATGCGGCGCTGGCAATGGTCAAGGGGTTCCGGTACGCGCCGCGGTTCATCGATGGCAATCCGGTGGCGACCGCGGGGATCGAATACACCGAGGACTTCGCCTTCCTGTCGGCAACTGGCCTCGCAAGACCGCAATTCGAAAGACCCCCAATCCGCGGATTCACGAACATCGACTTCAACGACATGTCGGAGTGCTCGAAGCCGGTTCCGGACGAACGCGTGTGTGGGTTCATGATGCCTGGATCGAAATGACCGGGCCGGCTCCTGCGCCGAAGGCACACTGGATTTCCCCGTCCATTCTCGCGGCGGATTTCGCCCGCCTCGGTGAAGAGGTTGCCAACGTACTCGACGCCGGTGCCGACACGGTGCATTTCGATGTCATGGACAATCACTACGTACCGAATCTGAGTATCGGGGCTTCGGTGTTGCGCGCACTACGGGAATACGGCGTCACGGCACCCGTGGACGTGCATCTCATGGTCCGGCCCGTGGACCGCATCATCGGCGACTTCATCGACGCGGGCGCGGACTACATCACCTTCCATCCAGACGCGACCGCGAGCGTCCCCGACTCGATCAAGCGCATTCACGGGAGCGGCGCCAAGGCTGGCCTGGCGCTCAGTCCCGGGGTACCGGTGTCGGAACTCCAGCCCGTCCTGGAAGATCTCGACCTGGTATTGGTGATGTCCGTAGTTCCCGGTTTCGGCGGCCAGTCTTTCATGCCCGAGAGCCTCGATACGGTGCGCGCAGTTCGCCGCCGGCTTGACGATGTGGGGAGCGAGGCGCGCCTCGAAATAGACGGCGGCATCAATGTCGACAATGTCGGCTCGGCCGCCCGGGCTGGTGCCGACATGTTCGTCGCCGGCACCGCGATATTCGGTACCGACGACTACGCGAAGACCATAGAGTCGTTTCGGTCGGCCCTCGCCTGACCCGCACCAAGCTGCCTGTCGGGGCGCCAATGGATACGTACGACGCCTATCTTTTTGACCTGGACGGCACGCTGGTCGATACCGCGCCGGATCTCATGGGAGGACTGAACGTCTGCCTGGCAGAACACGGCTATTCCGAGGTAGACGAGGCACTGACTCGCCGGTGGGTCGGCCACGGCGTCGCGAAGATGATCGAGCAGGCGCTGGCACACCAGGGAAGCGAAGAGCCATCCCCAGATGTCGCGGAGTCCATGTTCGACCGTTTTCTCGATTACTACGCCGCGCACATCGCCGACGAGAGCACACCCTATCCCGGCGTTCGGGAAGCGCTGGCTTCGCTTGGCCAGCGCGCCAGCCTCGGCGTCGTGACCAACAAGGTGACGAGATTGACTGCCCCATTGCTCGACGCGCTGGACCTTGCCGGTAGCTTCGAGGTCGTGGTGTGCAGCGACACGGTAGGCGTGTTCAAGCCCGCCGCCGACCCTGCGCTTCACGCATGCGCGTCCCTCGGCGTACACCCGGCACAGACACTGTTCGTCGGCGATTCGATTACCGACGTTCAGTGCGCCAGGGCGGCCGGCTGCGACGTGGTCTGCGTCCCGTACGGCTACAGCGGGGGCATTCCGCCGGAGAATCTCGGCGCCGACCGCCTGATCGAATCGCTGACCTGCCTCGTCTAGCGCCATGAACCAGGACGACTTCGACAGGCTCGCCGCATCCGGGTACAACCGCATCCCCGTGGTTCGGGAAGTCGCCGCCGATCTCGAGACCCCGCTCTCGACCTATCTCAAGCTGGCCGACGGTCCCTACAGCTACCTGCTCGAGTCTGCACAGGGGGGAGAGCGGTGGGGCCGCTACTCGATCATCGGCCTGCCGTGCGACACCGTGATTCGGGTCGCCGGCGATACGGTCACCGTCGAGACCGGCGGCAAGACGATTGAATCCGCGCAGACCGACGACCCGCTCGCATTCATCGAGGCGTACCAGGGCCGGTTCCGTGTCCCCAGGGGGGAGTCAGCGTCCGCCGAGCTGCCGCGATTCATCGGCGGCCTGGTCGGCTATTTCGGCTACGACACGGTGCGCTACACCGAGACGAGGCTCGCCCACTCGACGCCTCCCGACCCGATGCAGACACCGGACATCCTCCTCATGGTGTCGAACGACGTGATCGTGTTCGACAACCTGAGGAGCCGCATGCAGCTCATTACCCTGGTGGACCCCGCCATTCCCGAGGCATACGCCAAGGCAATGGCCCGACTCGGGGCGCTGGCGTCCAACCTGGCCGCGCCGGTGCCGCCCATCCCGGAAACCACCACCTTCCAGCCTCCGGTGGAGGACGATTTCGTATCGGAGTTCGGCAGGGAAAACTTCATGCGGGCCGTGGAACGCATTCGCGAATACATCCTCGCCGGGGACGTCATGCAGGTGGTCCTCGCGCAACGCATGTCGATCCCGTTCAATGCGGCGCCGATCAACCTGTACCGCGCCCTGCGCAGCCTGAACCCGTCGCCCTACATGTACTTCATGCACCTGGGAGACTTCCAGATCGTCAGTTCGTCGCCGGAAATCCTCGCCCGCGTCGAGGACGGGACCATCGTCAACCGCCCCCTCGCCGGCACGCGCCGGCGCGGCCATACGCGTGAAGAGGACCTCGCCCTCGAGGCCGAGTTGCTGAGCGACCCCAAGGAGATCTCGGAACACCTGATGCTGATCGATCTCGGACGCAACGATGTCGGACGCGTTGCCGAAACAGGGTCAGTGAAGGTCACGGAGCAGTTCGTCATCGAGCGGTACTCCCACGTCATGCACATCTCCTCGAATGTCGAAGGCAGGCTCAGGGCCGGCAAGACCGCCATGGATGTGCTGCGCGCGGCACTGCCTGTCGGCACCCTGTCCGGCGCGCCGAAGATCAGGGCCATGGAGATCATCGACGAACTGGAGCCCGTCAAGCGCGGCATCTACGGTGGCGCCGTCGGCTACCTGTCCTGGAACGGCAACATGGACACCGCCATCGCCATCCGCACCGCGGTGGTCAAGGACGGCACCCTCTACATCGAGGCTGGCGGAGGCATCGTCGCGGACGCGTTGCCCCACCTCGAGTGGAAGGAGAGCATGAACAAGGGCCGGGCGATCTTTCGCGCCGCCGAGATGGCCGAGCGGCGCCTTGACCAGAACGACTGACGGGGCGGCCATGACCGTCCTCGGCCAACAGGACAAACCACAATGACAATCACCCGCAAGTTGCAGGCGGCCACCCTGGGACTCTCGATGGCGGCAACGCTGTTGTTGATGGCAGCGGAGCTTCCGCTCAAGGGATCTCGTGAAATCGCATTCCAGACCGACGCGGTCACCTGGCTGTCCCTGGACGTTTCGCCCGACGGTTCGACCATCGTCATGGAAGCCGTCGGGGATCTGTACGTCCTGCCCATCGAAGGCGGCACCGCCCGGCGTATCACCAGCGGCATGGCGTTTGACTCCCAACCCAGGTTCTCGCCCGACGGCGAGCGAATCGTTTTCGTGAGCGACCGCAGCGGCAGCGAGAACGTGTGGATCGCGAACGCTGATGGCGGCGAACCCCGCAAGCTGTCCTCGGACAAGGGAACCATCGAGTTCGCATCCCCTTCCTGGTCACCCGACGGCACGCACGTGGTCGCATCGCGCACCCGATGGGGCTTGAGGACCTTCGAACTGTGGGCATATCACGTCGACGGGGGACGCGGCGTTCAGATCACGAAAGCCAAGGGCGACTCCGACACCCCCTCGGACGACCGCGCGAACGCGCTCGGCGCCGTCTATTCTCCCGAAGGCCGCCACCTCTACTACGCACGCAAGGAAGGCGGTTTCGCCTACGATGTGCGGCTGCCGCTGTGGCAGATCGTGCGACGTGACCTGCGCGATGGCCACGAGGACTACCTGACCGGTGCCCAGGGAAGCGGCATGCGTCCGGCGCTGTCGCCCGACGGATCGCTGCTGGCCTATGTCACCCGTTACCGGGGGGAGAGCGGGCTAAGGTTGCGCGATCTCGAGACCGGGGAAGACCGCTGGCTCGCATACCCGGCACAGCGCGACGACCAGGAGTCGCGATTCACCCGCGACCTGTTTCCGGGCTACGCCTTCCTGCCGGATGGCTCGGCTGTCGTATACACCCACGAAGGCGGGATTCGGCGCGTCGATACGGCTACAGGAGACATCTCTGCCATTCCATTCACGCTCGATGTGGAGCAGTCGATCGGACCGCGCCTGTATTCGCCCTACCGCCTGGGGCTCGGTCCCGTGAAGGCCCATCTTGTACGAGGGCTGGCACCCTCGCCATCAGGCGACCGGCTCGCTTTCTCTGCCTTGGCCCGTGTCTTCGTTCGCGACGAAGCTGCCGGCAGCGAAACCGGGATCACAGGCGAAAATGTCCCGGCATTTCATCCCGCGTTCTCCCCGGACGGGCGCTGGCTCGCCTATGTCACCTGGGCGCCAAGAGGCGGTCACATCTGGCGCGTGCGGGCGAACGGGCGCGGCACGCCCCAGCGGCTGACGCAACGCGCGGCGTTCTACAGCGACCCCGCATGGTCGCCCGATGGCGAACGAGTCGTCGCCCTGCGCGCGGCGAGCTATGACCGCCTGTACCGGATCTGGGACTTTGGCGAACCTGAGGGAACGGAACTGGTCTGGTTGCCAGCGGGAGGCGGCAAGGCGCGGGTCGTGACGCCCGCACGCGGATACCGGGCGCCGCACTTCGGGCCCGATGGCGATCGGATCTACGTGTACCGCTCGGGTAGCTGGTCCGCACTGACTTCGATGCGCTTTGACGGGACCGACCAGCGTACCCACCTCGGCGTCGAAGGGCCCGGCATCTACTATGCGGAAGGTGACGTGCCCGCACGGGACATCCAGATTTCGCCGGACGGCCGGGCCGTGCTGATAACGCACGCCAACCAGCTCCATGTCGCCAGGCTGCTCAGCCTCGACCTGACCGACGTCGAGACCAGTATCGACGCACCGTCCATTCCCATGGCGCGGCTTACCGATGTCGGTGCCGACGAAGCTGCCTGGAGTGCCGACGGAAAGACGATCTACTGGACCGTGGGCAACCGGATCTACCGGCGCGCGCTCGCTTCGGTCGAATTCGACACGGACAGCAACAGGAAGGGGTCGGAAAAGGATGGCGGGAAGGACTCGGAAAAAGACGATCCGCCCGAAATGGCCGAGGAACATCCGGCGGCGGCGGGCACGACCACCGAGATCTACCTGCCCCGCCACGAGCCCGAGGGCGCATTGGCACTGACCGGCGCCACCGTCATTTCGATGGAACCTGAAACGGACCCCATCGAAGACGCAGTGATCGTGATGCAAGCGGGACGCATCACCCACGTCGGGACCGCAGCCGGGACCGAGATCCCGGAAGATGCCTCCGTCATCGACCTGTCCGGCCGTTTCGTCGTCCCGGGCTACGTCGACACCCACGCCCACATCCCCCTGCTGCAGCGCGTTTTCGACATGAACAACTGGGCGCTGATGGCCAACCTGGCATACGGCGTGACGACCTTGATCGACGTCCAGCCAAGCACCGTGGACATCCTCGCCTACCAGGACATGGTCGATGCGGGCCGCATGGTCGGGCCGCGCCTGCTGACAACCGGCCCGGGAATATTCAACGACAACCGATTCAAGTCCTACGAGCATGCGCGACGGGTGCTTTCGCGCTACAAGGACCATTACCGGGTGCGCAACCTCAAGTCCTACATCGCCGGTAACCGCGAACAACGCCAGTGGATCGTGCAGGCCTCGGAAAGGCTGGGATTGATGCCGACCACGGAAGGCGCGCTCGACATGAAGCTCAACATGACTCACATCATCGACGGCTTCAGCGGAAACGAGCACAACTTCCCCATCGTCGACCTGCATCCCGATGTCGTCCAGTTGGTGGCGCGCTCAGGTATTGCTTACACTCCGACGCTGCTCGTGGCGTACGGCGGCCCCGCGGCGGAAAACTACTTCTTCACCAGGGAGTCGCCAGCGAACGACACGAAGCTCAAGCGATTCACTCCCCCGCAACTGCTCGCCGCACGCACCCTTCGGCGAGCCTGGTTCGCCGACTCCGAGCACGTTTTTCAAAGGGTCGCGGCCCAGGCCGCCAAGATCATTCGCGCAGGCGGCCGCGTCGGCGTCGGTTCTCATGGCCAACTGCAGGGGCTCGGCTACCACTGGGAACTCTGGGCGCTTGCAAGCGGCGGGCTGACGCCTTACGAGGCGCTCCGCGCCGCCACCCTACACGGCGCCGAGATGATCGGGATCGCCGAGGATGCAGGCACCATCGCGCCAGGCAAGCTCGCGGACCTCGTGGTCCTCGACGCAGACCCCCTGGCGGACATACGCCATTCGGACGACATCGCCTACGTGGTGAAGAACGGGGAGGTGTTCGCGGGGGATACGCTGGACCGGGTCTGGCCCGTCGCGGAGCCTCTACCCGAACAGTGGTGGCAAGACCTCGAACCGACCCCGTAGCTAAACTAAAGCTTCGACGCCACCGAGTCCCAATACCGTCTGATCGCGTCGATGTGATCCGACGGTCCGGCGAGTCCATGGCTCATGGTGATGACGGAAGTGTGCGTGACCCCCATGTCCCGCAGCGACTTGAGCCGATCCAGTTCGGCGCCGCCGCAGTCACCCATGGGTTGAATGCACTCCACGCCGATGTCGTCCGGATTCCGGCCGGCTTCCCGGGCGGCGGCGCGAACGGCCTGAATCTGGGATTCGAGATCGTCGTTGTAGAAGGGGAACCAGCCGTCCGCCAGCCGCGCCACGCGATCCAGCACCTGCGGTGCCATGCCGCCGAGCCAGACCGGGATGGAACGCCCCGGCGGCAACGGGTTGAGGCCGGCATCGGGAATCCTGTGCCACCTGCCCTCGTACTTGATCGTGTCCTGCGCCCAGAGCCTGCGCATCACCTCGATCTGCTCTTCGCTGCGCACCCCGCGATTGCGAAAGTTCTCGCCGAGCGCTTCGTACTCGACGTCGTTCCAGCCGGTGCCGATGCCTAGTCGCAGCCGGCCTCTCGACAGCACATCGACACAGGCAGCCTGCTTTGCGACCAGCGCGGTCTGCCGCTGCGGCAGGATGAGGACCGCGGTCACGAACTCCAGCGTCCGCGTCAGGCCCGCCAGGTAGCCGAACAACACGAACGGCTCGTAGAACTGGCTCTCCGAGGTGTAGGCCCCGTGCCAGTCGGGGCGGCTCGCCGGGTTGGCGCCGAGCACATGATCAAAGACGACGACATGGTCGTAACCGATCTCCTCGGCGGCGGTCCCGAAACGGGCGATATCCTCCGGATTGGTACCGATCTCTGTCTGGGGGAATGCCACGCCTAGTTTGATATCCGTCTCCTTTTTTCTTTTACGCGAGCTTTCCCGCCTGGTCGTGCCCGATCACGCGGACCAGGGCTGGAGCTTCTTCCGCGCCAGTTCGTTTCGGAGCGGGACGTATCTCGGCAATCCCTTCTCGTAGCTAGGATAGGCCTCGCCGGCAATGAGCGGCTCCAGGTAGCGGCGCGCTGCCGCGGTAATGCCGTAGCCGTCCTTCCGGATATACGCCTTCGGCATGCTGCGCTCCACGTTCGCCACCCGCCCGAGCGGGGCATCGCCTACATGCCATTCATAGGGTTTGTCGCGCGTCCTGACGATGGAGGTCATGACCGCATTCTTCCCTGCCAGCGCGAATTCCACCGCCGCCTGTCCCACCGCGTACGCCTGCTCGACATCCACGCCTGACGCGATGTGGCGCGCAGAGCGTTGCAGATAGTCCGCCACCGCCCAGTGGTACTTGAGACCCAGGGAAGAGTTCACTATCTCGGCAAGCACCGGAGCGACGCCCCCGAGCTGTGTGTGTCCGAACGCGTCGCGCGTGCCCGCCTCCGCCAGGAACCGGCTATCGGCGTAGCGCGTCCCCTCGGACGCCGCGATCACGCAATAGCCGTTGCGGTCGACGGTCTCACTGACCCTGCCCAAGAAATCCTCCTGGTCGAACGGCACTTCCGGGAACAGGATCAGGTGCGGCGCATCGCCGCGCTTGCGTTGCGCGAGCCCCGCCGCAGCCGCAATCCAGCCCGCGTGACGGCCCATCACCTCGAGGATGAACACCCGGGTCGACGTCTCGCACATGGACGCCACATCGAGGGCCGCCTCGCCTATCGATACGGCGACGTACTTGGCCACCGACCCGAATCCGGGACACGTATCCGTCAGAGGCAGGTCGTTGTCTACGGTCTTGGGAATGCCGATACACTGGATGGGATAGCCCTCCCGTGCACCCAATTCGGCAACCTTGTGCGCCGTATCCTGGGAGTCGCCGCCGCCGTTGTAGAAGAAGTAGCCGATGTCATGGGCGCGGAAGACATCCATGAGGCGCGCATACTCGCGTTCGTCCCGCTCTGGCGGTGCGAGCTTGTAACGGCACGAACCGAACGCACCCCCCGGCGTTTCGCGCAGCGCGGCAATGGCCGCGGGCGATTCCCTGCTCGTATCGATGAGTTCCTCTGAAAGCGCGCCCAGAATGCCGTTGCGGCCCGCGAATACCTTGCCGATCCGGTCCGTGTGCCGCCTGGCGGTCTCGATGACCCCGCACGCGGTCGCGTTGATGACGGCGGTAACCCCGCCGGACTGCGCGTAGAACGCATTCCTTCCCGAGCCGCCGCCCGGCGCACCTCGCGTGTTCGACATGAGTCCGTCCCCGTTTCAGACGTGTTCCCTGGGTACCCCGCATGGATTGTGGGCCATTTGTGCGACAATTTCTCGCATGGCTGCCCTCGTCACGCTGTTCTGGAACATCTGCATCCTGCGCGTCGGTCCGGAATCGGTGCCTGCGCGGGTCTGGTTTATCCTGGTCCTGCTCATCGCCGACATGGCGGTGGCGCTTCTCTACCATCACATACTGCAACTTCAGAACCCGGAAGCCGAAGGTTTTACCGCTCTGCAAGCACTGGGCTTCGGCCTTGTCGGCATCGCGACGATGGCCGTCGTCACCCGGTCGGTACTGTCTTTCCGCGGACTCGACAACCGGTTCCTGCCGACACTGACCGCGTTGATCGGCACCGACCTGCTGATCAGCATCGTCATCGTCGCCGCGAGCCAAGTCAGCAACCTGATCGGTCTGCCGGCCTTCATCGCCTCCACCGTCCTGCAGGTCTGGGGGATCGTGGTCTGGGGATTCATCTATCACCGCGCGTTCAACACGACGCTCGTGATCGGGATCCTGATAGCGTTCGGTATCGGCATCGTTTCCTATGTCGTCGGTCTCATCGCCGTCGGGCCATTCACCTAGTGCTCCGGAGCAAATGACGAAACGTCTCTACTTTCTGGGCGTTGGGGGCACGCTCATGGGCGGCCTGGCGCGCATCGCGAAGGAGGCCGGCTACGAAGTCTCCGGGTCGGACAGGGTCCTCTATCCTCCCATGAGCGACCAGCTCGCCCAGGCCGACATCACGTTGTTCGAGGGGTTCGACCCCTCGCAACTCGATCCGACTCCGGATCTCGCCATCATCGGCAACGCGCAACTGGGCCGCGGGCATCCCGGGATCGAGCACATCCTGAACCGCAACATCCCCTACATGTCGGGTGCACAGTGGCTGGGGGACGTCGTGCTTCCCGGCCGCTGGGTAATAGCCGTGGCAGGTACGCACGGCAAGACGACGACGGCCAGCATGGTCTCCTGGATACTGGACTACGCCGGACTCGCGCCCGGATACATGATCGGAGGCGCGCCCCAAAACTTCGAGTCGTCCGCCCGGCTGGGCGAGGAGCCGTTCTTTGTGGTCGAAGCCGACGAATACGACACGTCCTATTTCGATCGGCGCTCGAAATTCATCCATTACCGGCCGCGCACACTGATCATCAACAACCTGGAATACGATCACGCCGACATCTTCGACAACCTTCGGGCGATCCAGACCCAGTTCCACCACCTGGTTCGCGCCGTTCCCGGCGAAGGCCTGATCGTCGTCCCGACGGGAGACCGCGCGGTAAACCAGGTTCTCGCCATGGGTTGCTGGACCCCCGTCGCGCGTTACGACGTGAATCCGGGAGTGCGCAGGCGGCGTTCCGCCGACCAGGGCGATCTCTGGCAGGCGGACAACATCGAACGCGCCGGGAGCGCTTTCGACGTGTCCCTGAACCGCGAGCGGATCGGCCGCGTTTGCTGGGGCCTGCTGGGCGACCACAACGTGCGCAACGCCCTCGCCTCGATCGCCGCCGCCCGCCACGCGGGTGTATCTGCAGACTGCGCAATGGAAGCACTGTGTCATTTCAAGGGGGTGAAACGGCGCCTCGAACTATTCGCCGAACGCGACCAGCTAAAGATGTACGACGACTTCGCCCACCATCCCACCGCCATCCGTGCGACGCTCCAGGCCATGCGCGACAAGGTCGGGGAAGAACGGATCGTTGCGGTCATCGAGCCCCGCACCCACACCATGTCCCTTGGCTCTCTGCGTAGCGAACTCTCGCACTGCTGTGCGCCTGCGGACGAAGTGATCTGGTTCCGCGGGGAGAACATTCAGTGGGATCTCAAGGAACTCACGCGGGATAGCGTCATCAAGGCGAGCGTGGAAGACGATATGGAGCGACTCGTGGAGCGTCTGGCCAGACCCGCCAGTTCGCCCTGCCATGTGGTCATCATGTCCAACGGCAACTTCGGCGGCATTTACGACAAGCTTGCCGCCCGGCTCGCCGGCGAGGAGTTTGCTCCGTAGGACGACCTTCAGTTCGAGGAACATTCAGCGCAGGAGTGCTTCATCCGCCCTCCGAACGATTGCCTCGACCGTATCCGCAATACTTGATCCGGAGGTGTCGAGCCAGAGCCCCAGCCCCTGCATCTGCTTGCGAAACTCTTCGTGCAGGTACGCGAATCGGGCCGCGACGTGATTCTCTTCCCGATTCCGGTCCCGTTCCATCGCGACTTCGACGGTGGGCGCCAGCACGACGAGGCGAAGCGGCCACCGGGAAAGTACCTCGCGATATTGCGCCAACTGCAAACGGAGAACGACGTCATCAACGAGCGGTGTGAATCCGGCTGCCATGAACGAGTCCGCAATGAGCGCCGAGTTGCGCGCGCCCAACTCCAACTGCGCATCGGACGTGGCCTTGGGTTCCTCGCCCGGGGCCAGATACCCGGACACGACCATTTCCCTCAACAGGTCCACCTCCACATGTGCCGTTCTGGGTAACCTGGCGGCGAGGTGTTTCGAAACCGAGGTCTTGCCGGCGCCGGGGATACCGGTAATGAGCCATACGCTATCCGTGACAGACAGCACTTCTCTGCCCCGTTGCTCATTCGCGGTGTAGTCATTCATCCCCTTTCCTTCGGTCGCCAGCGACGCAGCGATCGACGTCAAGCAACACGGCGCTTCTCGCAAAGACGCTGCGTGGCGTGCCCAGCGCTTCCTTGAGGGCCAGGTCCCGGTCCCAGGGATTGTCGATCCTTGCCACGGTCTTCGCAGCAGACGCGCCGACGCGATCAAGATGGAAGTATGGCGACACCAACGGGAAGAACTGCAGGGGCCAATCCGTACCGTAGACGAGCCTGGCGTCCAGGCCCGGGACCGCAAGCGCCTTGCCGAGGAAGCCAAGTCGATTGACCTGCGTCAGGCTGGAAATGTCCGCGTACAGATTGGAGTAGCGTTCGAACATCGGCAGAATCCGCTCGAAATTGTCCTCTCCCTCGCTCGTTCCCGTTGTCCCGATGTGCGCGGCAATCACCGTGACGCCGATGGAGAGCGGCAGCGCCAATCGCTCGGGGTCTCCGAATTCGTCCCTGGCGCTTGCGAATGAGCGCTCCTGGCCGGCGTGACTCAGCAGGGGCAGGTCGAGCGCGACGAGTTCCTCGTAGAACGGCGCAATCGCCGGGTCCGCCGGATCGATGCGCATGGTATTTGGTATCCACTTGACCAGCATCGCCCCCTGCGCCCTGACCTCGCGTAACCGCGCCAGCGCATCGCGGCGATAGGGATTGACGCTGGCACCGAAGCAGAGGTTGCCGTGGCGGCGGGTCTCCCTGGCGACAAAGTCGTTGGGCACGTAGACCTGGGTCGCCTCCCGGTCCAGTTTTCCGTCGGCATCGACGACACCATCCAGCGCCAGAATCACCGCCTTTTCGACGCGGCGCGATGCGGCCACCTGCGCGCTTATCCTCTCGATAACGATGGCATCGCCCCGGCTCTCCAGTTCTTCCAGGTCGACGCCGAATGCGCCCAGGTAAAACGAGAAGCGAAAGTTCTCCCGCATCTCCCGATTGACGAATGCGCCACTGCCCCCGGCCCCGATGCCCGCCGTATGCACGTGCATGTCGAGGTAGCCGCCTTCCGACCCTGACGGGAGAGAGTCATCGACAGGGATTGCGATGTAGATACACACGACCATGAAGACAACTCCGATCAGCGCAGTGACTACCCTGCGTCGGACCGTACTCAGGAACGCCCGTCTCATGACCTCGGAAGTCTAGGCCAATAACGCACGCGCTCAATGGTGGATTTCGCGCAGCCCGGCTTCCCCGATCGCGCTATAACCCGCTACTCCACCAAGGGGCATTGTCGTGGCGTTGTGGAGACTTCTGCCTGGCATCTGTGTGCTATGCCAGGGCTACAGCAACGAGACCATGGATCTCTGCCGCGGGTGCGCGGCGGACCTTAAACCCAATGCCGGAGCCTGTCCCCGCTGCGCGATCCAGACGCCGGCACGCGGTGGCGATTGTCCAGCCTGCGAGCTCGATCCACCGCCGTATGATCGAGCCGTGGTGCCATACCTCTATGTCCCACCCCTCACGCGGCTGATACATGGGCTGAAACGCGGCAATGGACTGATCGAAGCACGTATCCTGGCATCACTGATGAGCGAAATGTTGCTCCAGGACGACCCGCCCGACGTCATCGTGCCAGTGCCGCTCACCTATCGCCGGCGGGTGATCCGCGGCTTCAACCAGGCGGCCCTGCTCGCGGCCCAGATCGCCCGCACGGTGGGCGCACCCGTGGACTACCGGGGGCTGAAACGCATCCGCCACACCGCGCCGCAGCAATCCCTCGACGCCGCCGCCCGCCGGCGCAACCAGTCAGGTGCCTACCGTGCCTGCCGCGAATTCAAGGGTAAGGACGTTGCCGTCGTGGACGACGTGATGACGACAGGCGCGACCGCTGCTGAAGTCGCGGCGACGCTCCTAGATTCCGGTGCCGGAACCGTGCGCATCTGGGCCGCGGCCAGAACACCGCTGCGCTAACAGCCTATAGAGTGATGGGTGGCCTTGGGCCGGGTTTCAACATGGCGCCCGACGGGGCGACAGGTTGTATGGTTAGGAATCCAGGAGACTCGCCGAGTCCTGCATTTCGCTCGTTCGCACCTCGTCGAGTTCCGGCAATTCGGCCCGGTCTGCCCTCGTCGGCGACTTCCGTGCCAGGTCGGGTTTCCGCGCGAGGTCGCGCTTGTGCCGCAACTGGTTCGCATACTGCATCAACACGAACTTGCGGTGCTCCCTGGGGCAGCCGTCGAGGGTCTTGTAGAAGGCCTTCCTTACCCGGGGATCCAGTTCTGCGCAGCCGTCCAGGGCGAGCACCTGCGTCGGATAGGTCTTCAGGCCCCCAACGATCATCCGGTCGATGTGGTCAGCAAGGTCCTCCGCCTGCTCGAATGCGCCCTCTACCCGCGCGCCGAAGGACACGTGCACCCTCCCCTTGAAGCCAAAGATGCCCTTGGCCATGCTGCGGATATCTTCTCCTTCGTTCTTGTCGTACTTTCCGTCGCGATCCATGAAGTAGAGTTCCTTGGCCTTGGTGCCGGCACAGGGATCGAGTTCATAGGAGATCGATACGGGCACGAGCGCAACCCGGTGAAGCCACTCGTCGAACGAACGGAATTCCTCCCGGTAGGCCAGCAGGAACATCTTGAACAGCGCCGGATTGGACTGATCGACACCATCCTTGGCGCGTCCCTCACGCTGGGCAATCCAGACGGATTCCTCCGCCTCGAGGGCGGACCGAATGTAGCAGGAGGTCTTCATCAGGGCGGCGAACTGCGCCTTCGCGCCCGTCTCCGCCCGTGCGATCGAAAAACTCTTGTTCAGCCGCATCAGGTCCATCGCCGTGCCGTTGGTAAAGAGATTGTCACCGACACCGATCTGTGTGGTCTTCCGGCCAGACTGCCACAGGGCAAAGTTCATGAAGCCGGAATCAAGGGCGATATCGCGATGGTTGGAAACGAACAGATGCGGCTGGCTCGGATCTAGGGCATCCACCCCATCCCAGGTGAAACCCGAGGTCGTCCGGCGGATCAGCTTCTCGAAGTATGCGGTCAGCGCCAGTTGCAGCGAGTCCACCGAGTCAAGTTCACGCACCTGCCGGGTCAGGCCCATCTTGGTCGCCGCCAACGTCAGTCCCGGGGCCAACCGGTAGCACCACGGCGCGGCGAAACCCGCAATTCCCCGAAGTGCGTTTGGGTCCTCGACCAGACGGCTCAGTACCGCCGGTACCTCGTCGTCGCGATAGGGACGGATGTCGTCAAAAGCATCCACAGGTCCCAAAGTTAACCCATAATGACAAGAGTTCCTAACGGTTTCCTCGATCAGAACGCGGCTACGGAGACAGGTCCACGATCCCCATGCGGTCGCCCGCGAAAGTACCCAGGTAGTAGATGCCGTCACGCTGCAACGCAACGGTAGCGCCGCCCATCGGGGCGCCTTCGTGCGCGATCATGACCTGTTCTGACAGGTCGTCGGGATCCAGCGCCACGATCTCGAAGGGCATGCCGCAGGCACCTTCGGGCACCGACATGCAGGCCAGCAACTCTCCGATCGAACCCGTGTGCGAGGCAACGAGCAGGCGCCCGTCCTCCGACCAGTAGCTGTTATCCAGGGGCTTCATGCTTCGCTCCGCCACGACGTCGCCCGTTGCGGCATCGATCTTGCGCGCGCCGGTGAACGTGTTGAGATATGCGAACCGCTCGCCGTCAGATTTCTCAATTCCGTTCGGAAACGCCGCGTCGCTTCCGGGCAGTTTGCTGAAACCAGTGGCCTGCGACCAGGCGTAGGCCCATCCCGTGTCGAATCCGAACTGCGCGCGAAGGAAAGCCCAGGTGTCGCTGCCCCGGTCGAACATCCGCGTCACCCAGAATCCGCCGTCCCGCAACACGACGACATCGTTGAGAAGCGCGCCTTCGGGAGCTTCGACACAGCCGCGCCAGGTCAATACGCCACCCCCGTCGACTTCGAACAGTTCCACGGACTCCCTACCCCCGTGGTTGACCACCGCAAGCTGGTGACGGCCGTCCAAACGGGTCTCGAGGTCGATGCCGTGCGGCGAAAACGCGTCGGGCAAGGCACATGCCGGGTCGCCCCATTCGGGCTCCATCCGGACCGATGGGTCAGGGAATAGCGCCGTCAGCATCCCACTCGGCGGCTCGTACAGCACCAGGCTGCCCGGACTGCCTTCCATGCCGCCGAACTGGCTGACAATAATGCGACCGTCCGGGGACAGCACCATGTCCTCCGGGTTCTGAAACCGGCAGTCGACCTCAATGCCGAAGCCGCTCTCGCAACCCAGGATCGGGGTCAGGCTGTCACTCCCGCAGCCTGCCAGCAGCAGGACTGCCGCGATGTTAATACTCCGCATGGTCATCTTCCGAGAGTCTGAATCGCAAGGTGCTCACGAGTGCCAGCGTTTCGACGGGTCTACCGCCCACCGTCGCGGCACGGAAACGCCACTGGACGATGGACGCGAGCGCGGCTTCCTCGAAAATACCCTCGGGGTCCGCCTCCACGACTTCGGCGTTGGCCACCATGCCTTCGGTGGTAACGTCGTAGCGCACGACCACATAGCCTTCGATTCCTTCGGCTTTCGCGGCGGGCGGGTAGACCATGTCCGCGCCCGACAGGAACTGCACCGGCGAAGACGTCGCGCAAGCCGCCAGCAATACTGGGAGAAGGCTCGCCGGGAGGCCCAAGAGGCACTTGGGGTGGCGGTGCCGCAACCACTGCATCACGTACACCCCACCCTCCGCGAGAACCGCTCAGCAAGATGCCGGGCCACGGGCAGCACGTACTCCCCATGAGGTTCGAGGGCCCTATCCGGGACCCGCGCTTCGCGCCCACAAAGGTGGGCGTCGAGTTGTTCGGCCAAGTCAAAGAGCGCTTCGGAAACACTCGCCAACTCGTCGACGATAACGTGCCCCGAACACCGCACCACCTGTTCGCGCTGACTTCGCCATCCGTCGGTAACTTTCCGCAATCGATCCGCATCGTGAAGATCAGCCACGCGACGGGCCGCGAGACTCTCCGGGGGAATGAAGTCGATTACGCGGTCGAGGGGCGTATCCGCATCGTAGGGCCGCTCAGCGCCGGTCGCGACGGGCCTCGAACCCCCCAGCAGGCGCGCGTACCACTTGACCGGTTCGAGCATTTCCAGCAACGGCAACAAGCCAGCGGCGTCCTCCCGCGACAGTCCGGATTGCATCAACCGTTCCCGCAAGCCTTTGGCTGGATCGAAAACTCCCAGGCGTCCAAGGGTTTCGTGCGTAGCCTCCAACCGGCGATACATGTCACCTGTGTTGCGCACTTCCGCCGGAGACCAGAAACGTTCGGCAATCGCGGGCATTCGGCTCCACAGTCTGGTGTCGAGGAGTTCATCGGTCACCAGTTCGGTCCAGAGGCATGCCTCTCCTCCCAGTACACGCCCCCCGCCCACGCCGCTCACGTCGCCGGACTCGAGGTCCCAGGATCGCGAGAGTGCGAGTACGCCGGCGCGCACATGCGCAAGCCGTGGATCCCGGGTCAGGTCCGCGCCGGCATCGGTGGCCGGGTCGAACGCATAGTGCAGGTCAGCCGGATACAGGAGGTCGAGGTAGTACGGCGCCGAATGTACCGTGTCGAAGCCTCCGCGAAGCGCCCGGTTGCGCGCACCCCCGCCACGCCAGCTCTGGATGACGACACTCCGGGACAGATCCGGCTGGATGACTTCGTCCCAGGCGACCGGAGACTTGCCGAGACCGTGCAGGATGTCTGCCATCCGCAGGTTGATTGCAGCTTGCACCGCGCGCGCATCCCGACCCACGGGCAGCGTGACTTCATCGCCACCGAAATGCGCGTGCGAATCGGGAAAGACCTGCGCAAGCTCGCCAAAGAGCGTGGCCACGGCACGCATGGCTTCCCGGCTGTCCGGGTCCAGGCAGCATGCATGGACGCCGAAACGCCTGCTGACCGCCGATACCGGTTCGCCGAGGCCCCATTCAGGATGTGCCGCCAGCCAACTCGAGGTGTGTCCCGGCACGTCCAGTTCCGGAACTACGCGGATGCCGCGAGCGGATGCATGTCGGACCAGGGCGCGCAGTTCATCCCCAGAGTAGCGATCACGGGGGTCGGCGAGTTCAGGATAGGCGTCTCCCAGGAACCGAAAACCCTGGTCGTCGCTCAGGTGCAGGTGCAGGACGTTGAGCTTGTAGAACTCCATCACGTCGAGCGTCCGCTTCAACGTGCCGATGGAGATGAAATGCCGGACCGTGTCGATCATCAGGCCGCGCCAGGCGAACCTCGGCGCGTCATCGATCTCGCAATGCGGAAAGCAAGGGGCCTGGCCATTGCGACAGACCAGTTGGGCGAGAGTCGCAAGTGCGCGCAGCACGCCCCACTCTGCGGGAGCCTCGATGCGGATGCGCCCTGCGGAGATGTCCATTCGATAACGCTCGTCGTCTCCGAGCGCCGGATGCTCGGAGGCAGGACCGGAGACGATATCGAGCCGTACCCGATGCCGCGCCGATGCGCCACCCGGCGAACCTCCCGCTATCGACGCAAGCCGGCGCTCGAAACGCCCCACCGCCGCCGCCAGCCTCGGCGTGTCCGCGCCTTTCGTTTCGAGCCTTCCCACGGGCGTGTGTCCATTGCCGGAACGCAGTTCCCGAGGCAGGGGCATCAGGTTCATCGGCAAGCCACGCGCTTCAGGTTTCCATAGAGGCTGCGGCAGTCGTCCCCGAAGGTCTCAAGTCGTTCGGCGACATCGCCCCGCAGCACGGCAAGCGCATCCTCGCCCATGGCGCGACGAAGCGCCGACGCATAGACCGGGATCGCGGCCCAATCATTCACCGTGTCGCCGGTGATCTCGACATGGTATTGCAGCCCGTAAGCGTGGGTGCCGAACCGAAACGCCTGCACCGCGCAGCGCTCCGAGCGCGCCAGCACCGTTGCCTGCCCGGGCAACCGGGAGACCTCCGCTCCGTGCCATTGAAGCACCGTCAACGGAGAAGCCATGCCGCGAAACAACGGGTCCGCCTCTCCGTCGGAGGTGAGTTCCACCGTCATGACGCCGACTTCAGGGAATCCTCCGACCACCACGTCACCGCCCAGCGCGGCTGCGAGAAGCTGGTGTCCCAGGCAAATGCCCAGAAACGGGCGTTGCATTTCGACGACGAACCGCCTGATCGCCGCCTTCTCGTCGACGAGCCAGAGGTGTTCGGACTCCTGCCAGACATCCTGGGGGCCGCCCATGACGAGCATCAGTTCGTATGGCGCGAGATCAGGGATCGAGTCGCCGCGGTCAAGTTCAACGACGTCCCAGGGGTAACCGTCCTCGCGAAAGAGGTCCCGAAACATCCCGGGATGCTCTACCTTGGCATGTTGGAACACGACGATTCTCATGGCCCTGTCGGCGTCGGCGGTGACCGCAGTCTGCCATAGACCGCGGCGGATGCGTTCAGGCCCTCGAAGTGCCCACACCTGTTGAGAACAAATAAAGTGTCCGCTTCAAGAACAGATGAAGTGTCCGGTTAACT
>JAPPGA010000086.1 GCA_028821515.1 Gammaproteobacteria bacterium
CCCGCGCACCAGGCGGCGCGGATGGACCCCATCGCCGGGCTGCAGGGCCAGTAGTAGCCTTGTCCAACGCGAAGTGAGTATCCATATTGTCAAGCGACCGTTTCCCTGCGAGTCCTTCTCGCGGCTCGGCGGTCGGCGGGACCGGGCGCCGAGCCGGCGTTCAGGCGCGCACGGGTTCCGGGGTCCACGTCCGGTCCTGCTTCAGAAGGGCGTTGGCCAGCACCACGAGCTTGCGCATGACTGCCGTCAGGGCGACCTTCGGCGGCTTGCCGCGCTCGCGCAGATCGGCGTACTTGCGGGCCATGTCCGGGTTGCAGCGCGACGCCGAGACGGCGGCCGGCGGCCATGTAGAGCAGCCGCCGTGGTCTGGCGCGGTCGCCGCGGATGAAGGCACGGCCCTTCCACTGGCCGGACTCGCGCGTCCAGGGCGCGACGCCGATCAGGCTCCCGGCGGCCTTGCCGTCGACGCGCCCGAACTCCGGCATGTCGGCGAGCAGGGCGGCCGCGACCGCCGGGCCGATGCCGGGGATCGACGTCAGCACCTCGTTCCTCCGCGGAAGCTCCGCGTCGGCCTCCGCCGCCTTCGCGATCTCGCCGTCCAACGCCTTGATCTGCCTGCCGGCCGATCTGCGCCAGACGGTTCTTCAGCTGGCGTCCGACCAGAGCGTCGCGCGCCGCGACCAGCTCGCCGAGAGCGCGCTGCGCCGCCGATCTGGCCGAACGCCTCGTCGACCTCCGCCAGCAGCCGGATATCCGCCGCCGCGTACTTGCGCGCGAACGGCCGGCCGCGATTGCCGCCGCGACGGTCCCGGATCGCGCCTGTGTCCCGCCACTGCCGCACCAGCCGCTCCATCTGCTGGCGCGAGATGCCCGTCGCCGCGACCAGAAGTGCAACGCCACCCGCTTGTCGCGCTTGCCGAGCTTCCGGTACCCGAACCGCTCCAGCGTCGACCGCGCGAAGCCGTACGCCTCGGCCCGATCCCTTGGTTGGAAGTCCACCGCCTCGTTGCCTTCCACGAAGGCGCGAAGCTGCCCGATTGTCCGTAGCCGCCGCGTCTGAATGTCTACGATCATCCCCGAATGATGCGCAGAACATCCCGTTCACCCTCACTTCGCGTTGTAATCGGGCCTTCGCTTCACCCTCACTTCGCGTTGGACAAGGCTACCCGCACACGGACAATGATGACAATGATTTGTGCGGGTTCAGGACATCTGGGACTGAGAGGGGCAGTCCTTACCGAGAAGGTACTCGTTGGGGGTCAACCAGTCGAGGGCCTGGTGGGGTCGGACGTGGTTGTGGAAGTGTTGATAGTCGGCCAGGGCGCGATTGGCGGCCTCGACGGTGAACTCGCCGTCGTAGAGGTTCCAGAACTCCACCCGGGTGGTGTCGTTGGCGCGCTCGACGCAGCCGTTGTACTGCGGCCGGCGGGGCGGGCAGCACGTGGAGCGGGATCCGCAGCTCCTCGCAGGCCTGCTCGAAGGCCGCGCGGAACTCGCTGCCGCCGTCGACCTGAACCGACAGCAGGTCGTGTGGCAGATCGGCACGCACGGCGTCCAGGAAGCGTTTGGCGTTGTGGGCCGTCGCCCTCGAGTAGACGCGCGCGACGAGCTGCTTGCCGACCGGAGACACCGCTTTGAACTCCTTGAGTTGCTTGCTCTCCCGGGACGCGGACAGATGATCGATCTGCACCAGTTCGCCCGGTTGCCGGGCGCGCTGGCCGTAGCGCCAACGCTGCGCGTGGCCGTCGAAGCGGCGGCGCTGCTTGACCGTGACCCGGCCGCGGCAGAAGGCGCACGGCCGGATGCGGCCCCGGCGCATGCCCTTCGCCACGATGCGGCCCACGGTGGACTCGCTGAGCCGCACGCCCTCGCGTGCCAGCAGCACGCGCAGGCGGCCCTTGCCCATGAACGGGTAGCGCCGCCGCAGCGCCCACACGCGTTGCTCGGCTTCCCGCGTCCAGCGCGGACGCCGCACCCTGCGCGGCCGCCGGCTGCGCGGCACCTCCGCGGCAAGCAACGCCACCTCCAGCGACACGCCGCGGGCACGGAACGCGTCCACCTTGGCGAGGATCGCCAAGCGGCGCCGAGCCTCCGGATGATCGGTCTCGTCGATGCGCGGCTTGCGGTAGCATGACGCGGGTGCGGGCTTGATCTGCATGGGTCGGGCCTCCTTGTTTTCGGCATATCCAAGGCTACCCGACTCGCCGCACCCATCCACCGGGTGGGTGCGGCTTCTCCCCGGAACGCGGCGGCACCGCGCCGCATCGCCGCGCTCCGCGCCGTGTCAAGTCGCTGCGCGACTCCTCCGCTGGCGCTGCGGCCGTGCCGGTGACACGCCACGAACCCCGGCTGCCTGGTTGGCTACGGCCGCAAGCACAGCTTCCGGCCGTAGCCGCAAGCGGCGATCACTCCTCCGCTACGTCCCGTCCCGAAAGCCCCATATGTTTCTGAACCCGGAAAATTGTTCTGGTACAATGTATTTAGACTATTGGCTGTGTAAATGGATCCCTTCATATGTGCACACTTAAACATCGTATCAGGGGACTTGCCCCGACATTGGCGTGCCTTGCCGCGCTGACCGCCCCGCTGATGCCGACGATGGCGGACGACGACTGGCCTGGGCCGTATTACATACTCAAACACGCGGACAATCCAGACAGCCTTCAGATGATGGCGAGCGGGCCTCTCGAGGAAGGCCAGAGCCATTCAATCAGGATACTGCTTCAGGCGCGCAACATTCACATATCCGATTTCTATGAGGCCCCAGCGTCGGCTCTAGCGGACGAGACGGCATTTCAGAGTTGGGTGAGTACTAACTGCGGTGGCGGACCTGCTGAATTTGTCTGGCGCGGCTGCTATCATCCAAAGCCCAATTCAGATCCCCGTCCTCTGATCGATCCATACATTGAGGTTGATCTTGGAACCGTCGACAGCGCCGCGTGGACCATCACCCCTTCCAGCTATCCCAGCAGCAAGGGCGCTTCGTGGGGCACTGAAGTGCCGCAGGGGCCTGTCCTGAAGCACTACGAGCATTTTGTGACGCTCACGGTCGGGGCCGTCGAGGACAGCTGCAGGGGGCAAACGCCCCACACGATCACGGTAAAAATACGGGGGGACGATCCGCTCCGCGATCTGGAGTCCGAAACTTTCACGATCAAGAAAGGAGACAATGACCACCTGATCGCGCCGGCGTGTTGACCGGGGAGGTTTTTAGAGAGACGGGAAGAGCGGCTCAACGCACTGAAAGAGCGGAAAACTGGTCTTCTTAAGCCACGAATGCCGATTTTCTGGTGTGCTGTCCCGGTTGCAATCCGCTATCGCCGTCCCTGTAGCGCAGGCTGCCAGAGCAGGTCAAGGCGCTAACCATCCGACTCCAGCAGTTCTTCGTACTGGTCCGGGTCCAGCAATTCCTCCCATTCGGCCGCGTCTTCCGGCGCCATTTCGCCGCCGCGTCTGAATGTCCACGATCATCCCCGAGTGATGCGCAGAACATCCCGTTCACCCTTGTCTGTTAGAAAGACGCGCAGTGGACCCTTGGGAAGGTCCACCCCTCCGCGGGCCGCCGCCAAGACGAACTCGACGACGGCCGCCTCGACGCCCTGTTGCGCGCCCTGCGCCGCCACGCCAGCCACGACGCGGCGCGGCGTTGCATCGACTACCTCCGCCGCAACCGTCACCGCATGCGCTACCCGCAGTTCCGCGCCATGCGCCTGTGTGTCACCTCCGGTGTCGTCGAGGCCGGCTGCAAGCATGTCGTCGGCACCCGCTTCAAACGGCCCGGCATGCACTGGTCCGTCGATGGCGTCAACGCCATGGCGGCGCTACGCTGCTCAGTCCTCAGCAACCGCTTCAACGACTTCTGGAAACGTCAACAACACCGTGTCGCCTAGAATCCAACAAATTTGTCATGCACCCCTAGACAGCAGGGTATTTGCGGACGGCGAGCCGGGCGGCATGACACTGTACAATTACGATCGCCGCGGCACCCCGCAGGGGTGGATGAACATGCGGTATCGCGGGCGGTCCGGAAACGGCGGTCCGGGGACTGAACAACGGGTGCGGGAGGATTCGCGTGAGCTTGGTCGAGGTCCGTGATCTTCATGTGAATTTCGGCGACGTGGAAGCCGTGCGTGGCGTGTCCTTCGACATCGAGTCCGGTGAGACGATCGCCCTTGTGGGCGAGTCGGGTTCCGGCAAGTCCGTTACGGCCTTGTCGATCCTGCAGTTGCTGCCCTATCCGCTGGCCAGTCACCCGAAGGGGAGCGTGCTGGTCAACGGCGAAGAGATGATCGGTGCGAACAAGGCACGATTGCTCGATGTCCGGGGCCAGATGGTGAGCATGATCTTCCAGGAGCCGATGACTTCCCTGAATCCGCTGCACAACATCGCCAAGCAGGTGGGCGAATCACTGGTGGTGCACAAGCGCCTGAACAAGCGCGACGCCCGCGAGCGGACGCTTGAACTCCTTCAGCGCGTCGGGCTGCAGGAAGCGGAGGGCCGCCTGGGTGCGTATCCGCACGAGCTTTCGGGCGGCCAGCGGCAGCGGGTCATGATCGCGATGGCATTGGCCAACGAACCGAAGCTGCTCATCGCGGACGAGCCGACCACGGCGCTCGACGTGACTATCCAGGCCCAGATTCTGAGGCTTCTGAAGGAACTGCAGCGCGAACTCGGCATGGCGATGCTCTTGATCACCCACGATCTCGGCATCGTTCGCAACATGGCGGACCGGGTGTGCGTCATGACCGAAGGGGAGATCGTCGAGACCGGTCCCACGGAACGGGTATTCACCGAACCGACGCATCGCTACACGCAACACCTGCTGGCCGCGGAGCCCAAGGGCGATCCCGCGCGCGACAATGCCATGGCGCCGGTGGTGGCCTCGGCGGAGGACCTGACGGTCAAGTATGCGCTGGGCAAGGGCTGGCTCGGCGGCGGCAGCCGGTATTTCACTGCCGTCAAGAACGTGGCCGTGACCGTCCGCGCGGGCCAGACGGTGGGAGTCGTGGGCGAATCCGGTTCGGGCAAGACTACGCTGGGGCTCGCCATGCTTCGCCTTCTTGCGGCGGAGGGACAACTGCGGTTCGATGGCCAGGACATCGGCGCGACAAAAAAGCGCGACCTCGTGGCGCTGCGAAAGAACATGCAGATCGTGTTTCAGGACCCCTACGGCTCGCTTTCCCCGCGCATGACCGCGGAACAGATCATCGACGAGGGCCTGCGCGTCCACCATCCGGAGGTCACGAAAGAGGAACGCCGCGTGCAGGTCCGCGATGTCATGGCGGAAGTCGGCCTTGATCCCGACCACCTGGAGCGGTATCCGCACGAGTTCTCGGGTGGCCAGCGGCAACGCATATCCATCGCCCGCGCGATGGTTCTGAAGCCGCGGTTCGTGGTGCTCGACGAGCCCACGTCGGCGCTGGACATGTCGGTGCAGGCACAGATTGTGGATCTGCTGCGCGATCTGCAGAAGGCGCACAACCTGGGGTACCTGTTTGTAAGCCATGATCTCAAGGTCGTGCGGGCGCTTGCCAACTGGCTCATCGTCATGCGCGACGGTGAGATCGTGGAGCAGGGTCCGGCAGACGAGGTCTTCGATCGGCCGAAAAATCCATACTCTCGCGCATTGTTCGCGGCTGCACTCGACATGGCGACCGACGAGGAAGCCCTGGCACAGTGACGGACGCAGGCGCCGGCAAGGACCCCGCCATCCAGCCCACCGCCGCAACACCTTCCCGAAAGGAGGAAGTCACACTGCTCGGCCATCCGCGCGGGCTCTTCGTGCTGTTCTTCGCGGAGATGTGGGAGCGCTTCAGCTACTACGGCATGCGCGCCCTGCTGGTGCTCTACCTGGCGCAGCACTTCCTGTTCGACGACCGCTTTGCGGCGGGTCTCGTCGCCACCTACGGTTCGATGGTGTACCTCATGCCCATCATCGGCGGGTTCATCGCGGACCGTTACCTGGGATTCCGGAAAGCGGTGGTGGCTGGAGCGATCCTGCTCTGCTGCGGGCACGGCCTGATGGCGTTCGAAGGCGCCCCGGCAAGCCTGGTCGACGGCGTAGTGGTCAGGGACGGCGTCGCCGTCTGGGTGCTATATCTCGCGCTGGCCTTCATCATCGTGGGCGTGGGTTTCCTGAAGCCGGCCATATCGAACATCGTCGGCCAGCTGTATGCGGTTGACGACGCCCGGCGTGACCAGGGATTCACCATCTTCTACATGGGGATCAATCTCGGTGCCCTGTCCGCGATGCTGTTGTGCGGATGGCTTGGGCAGAGCTACGGGTGGGGCTACGGCTTCGGCCTCGCCGGCATTGGCATGCTGGCAGGGCTGGCAACGTTTATCGGCGGCCAACGCTGGTTCCAGGGAGCTGGAGAACCCCCCGCGCCATCCGTTCTGCGGGAACGCCTTGCCGGCATCACGCGCGAAAACATGATCTATATCGGCGCTGTCGCCGCGATTGCAGCGACATGGTGGCTCCTGCAGCACCGCGAGATCGTCGGCAGCCTGCTCGGAATCGTTGCGGCAGCGGCTGTCGTCGGCGTCATCTTGTACTCGGTGCTGCGATGCAGCCCGGTGGAGCGGGACCGGATGTTCGCCGTGCTGTTCCTGACCATGGTCTCGGTCGTCTTCTGGACGCTGTTCGAGCAGGCGGGTACCAGCATGACCTTCTTCACGGAGCGCAACGTCCACAAGGGGCTGTTGGGTTTCGAGATGCAGGCCTCGCAGATGGGTTTCCTGAACCCGGCGTTCATCATTCTACTGGCGCCGCTCTTTTCGATTGCGTGGCGGGAACTGGCGCGGCGCGGCTGGGAGCCGTCGACACCGATGAAGTTCGGCCTGGGCGTCGTCCAGGCTGGATTGGGTTTCCTGGTATTGGTCTACGGCGCTGGCCACGCCGACTCCGCGGGACAGGTGGCCGTGGTCTGGCTGGTGCTGGCGTACCTGCTCCACACGACCGGAGAGCTCTGTCTCTCCCCGGTGGGACTGTCCATGGTGACGCGGCTGTCGGTGGCGAAGATGCTCGGGCTGATGATGGGTGTGTGGTTCCTGTCGAGCGCGGCAGCAACTTATCTCGCTGGTGAGATCGCTGGTTGGGCGGCGGTGGAACGGGCACCTGGCGCCGAGGTGGACGCGCTGACGTCGCTACCTACATATGTGTCGGTCTTTGAGCCCATCGGCTACGCCGGAGTCGCCATCGGGGTAGCGGTCATGCTGGCGACACCGCTTGTCAAACGCCTGATGCACGAGTAGCCGCGCGGCTCTCTCTTCCTAGCGCGCCTATAGCGCGGACAGGGTCACGAACACCGTAAGCAGGATGCCCGGTATCAGCAGGATGGCGTAGCCGGCCGTCAGGAACCCCCACTTGACGACGGTGAGAAATACGCCATCACCGTAATAGCGGAAAAGCGCCAGGACGTTGTACACGGCTAGGGCGAGGAGCAGGATCAAGTCGAGGATGCCGCCGATCATGGCTTCGGGCACGAGAGCCAGCAAGGTAAACACGGCGAACACGGCGACATGCACATGGACGCTGAAGACGAAGTGTTCGACGTAGAAGCGCCGTTTCTTCCTGTAGAAGAGCGCGAGCAGGAGCGCGAATACCGGCAGCATGAAGAACATCGTGATCGGCAGGTTGTTCTCCAGCCTTTCCGCCGCGAGCCGGGGCGCGTGCAGCCAGTCTATGCCTTGGGAGATGTAGAACCTCTCGATCTCGGTGAGGGCGTCCTGGCGACGGTCGGCCCAGAAGGCCAGCCCATAGGCGGAGGCCTTGGTTCCCCGGTTGCTATCACGGGAGAGGATTTCGTCGACCTTGCCAAGCTGCTGGGGCGAAAGCGCCTCTCTCAGGGCAGTGAAATCCACCGACTCGGCCCGCTCCTCATCGAAACGGACCACGGGGTCTTGTTCAACGGTCGGCTCCGGTTTCGAGGTCACCGACAGGACGAAGAAGAACAGCAGGCTGAAGAAGAGGTAGAGCCGTATCGGCGAAGAGTAGTTGGCCCGTCGATTGCGGGAGAACTCCGCGGACAGTTCTCCCGGCTGAAGCACCAGCAGCCTGAGCGTGCGGAACGTTCGGGAATCCACCTCGAATACTTCGCGCACGATGTCCCGGACCAGCGATGGCAGGGAGCGGAGATAGTCCCGGTCGTTCTGCCCGCAGTGGGCGCAGAAATCCAAGGCGCGTTCGTTGCCGCAGTTGGGGCACTCCATGAGCGACTTGCTCCGCGGGGAACGATTACGTCGAGGAGGGTTCGGGTTCCGTATCGTCCGTGAGCAGGTTCCTTATCGACTCCATGATGTTCATGGGCAGCGGAAAGACGATCGTGGACGACTTTTCGCCGGCGATCTCCGTCAGTGTCTGCAGGTACCGCAACTGCATGGAATTCGACTGGCTGGCGAGGCGTTGCGCCGCTGCCACGAGCCTCTCGGCGGCTTCGAACTCGCCGTCGGCATGGATGATCTTGGCGCGCCGTTCGCGTTCCGCCTCGGCTTGCTTCGCGATCGCGCGGATCATGCTCTCGTCGATGTCGACGTGCTTGATCTCGACGTTCGCGACCTTGATGCCCCACTGGTCCGTCTGTTGATCGAGGATGGCCTGGACGTCCGCGTTGAGCCGCTCCCGCTCCGCCAAGAGTTCGTCGAGTTCATGTTGCCCGAGCACGGAGCGCAGGGTGGTCTGGGCGAGTTGCCCCGTCGCCTCCATGTAGTCCTCGACGTTGATGATGGCGTTCTGGGAGTCGATGACGCGGAAGTACAGCACCGCGTTGACCTTGACCGAGACGTTGTCGCGCGTGATGAGGTCCTGGCTCGGTATGTCCATGACGATCGTGCGCAGGTCGACTCTCACCATCTGCTGCAGCACCGGAATGATGATGATCAGCCCGGGACCTTTCACCCGGTAGAAGCGGCCGAGCATGAAGACGACGCCGCGCTCGTACTCGCGCAGCACGCGAAAGGCGCTCGCGAGAAGCGCCAACAGAATACCGATGATGACTAGTACGAAAATCTGCGTCATGCCTTGCTCCTCTTGTGGCTTTGCCCCTGTTGACTAGGTCGTGTCCTGATCGGCCCGCACGACTTCGAGCGTGACGCCGTCCACCGCGGCGACGGTAACACGCGCGCCCTTCTCGAGGGGCTCGGGACTTCGCACTTGCCAGACCTCTCCCGCTGCGCGCACGCGACCGTCGCGCTCGAAATCCTCGAGTACCTCGCCTACGGCCCCGATCATGGCCTCGGCGCCCGATACGACCGAAGCCGTTCTCGCGCGTACGGCGGCCCCGAGGGTCACGAGGACCAGTAAACCGCTTGCGGTGGCGACCGCCGCGATGATGGGCATGGATACCTGGTAGCCCGGAAGGTCCGTGTCCATCAGGATGATCGATCCGATGACGAATGCGGCTACGCCGCCGACGCCGAGCACACCGAAGCTCGGTGTGAACGCCTCCGCCGCCATGAGGCCGATACCGACGACGATGAGGGCCAGTCCGGCATAGTTGATGGGCAGCATCTGGAGTGCGTACGCGCCGACCAGGAGGCAGATGATGCCTACCACGCCGCCGACTCCGGTACCGGGATTGTAGAACTCGAAGATGAGGCCATAGATGCCGATCATCAGGAGGATGTAGGCGACACTCGGATCGGTGATGGTGCTGAGAAGCTCGTAGCGCCAGTCGGTTTCGATTCGATGGATTTCGCTGTTGGCTGTCTCAATCGTCACCGAACCGCTGTCCAACTCCACCGTCATGCCGTCGATCTGCGCCAGCAGGCCTTCGAGATCTTCCGCCACCAGGTCGATGACCCCGAGTTCCAGCGCTTCCCGGGCCGGGAGATTGGACGCTTCTCGGACCGTCTGCTCGGCCCATTCGACGTTTCGTCCGCGCAACTCGGCAATGCTCCGAATGTATGCAACGGCATCGTTTACGACCTTGCGGTCCATTGCGGTAGCGGGTGGGGAGGTTCCCGCGCTTTCGTCGGCGGGATCCTCCTCTGGTTTCTCGTCCTTGGGTTGGCCGGGAAGCGGCAGCGGATTGCCTCCGCCGATACTGACCGGGGTGGATGATCCGATGTTGGTCGCCGGGGCCATGGCCGCGATGTGGCTCGCATACATGATGTAGGTCCCGGCGCTGGCTGCCCGGGCGCCGTTGGGAGCGACGAAGGTCGCGACGGGGGTATTTGAAGAGAGGAGGACCTTGATCATGTCCCGCATGGACTTGTCGAGGCCTCCGGGAGTGTCGATTCGCAAGACGAGCAGGTCGACCTGTGCTTCTTCAGCGCCCTCCAGTGTGCGAATGAAGTGGTCTGCGGACGCCGGTCCGATGGCGCCTTCGATTTCCATTAGCCAGACTTTGGCCCCATCCGCCTGCTGCGCGAGGCAGACGATCAGAAACGCGGCGGCCAGGCGATTCACCATGTATCACCTCGATTTGCGGACCAATCGTTATACAAGGACCAAGGGCTGGTTGCCAGTGTCCCGCAGTCATCCCATCCCGGTTGTCGTTCAGACAGCGGTGTTGCAATCAGCCCGACACCTTGCCGCCGTTCCATCCGATGCTGTATCCGCACGAGATCTGCTGAGGAAATAGACGGGTCTCGTCGGGACCCAGGGCTTCGAGCACGGCGCTCTCGAAGTCCTCCAGTTCATCGCCCAATGCTGGCAGGGAGAATCGGGAGGTCGAATGCAGGTGACCCAGGATGCTGTCGCGTGTCCAGTCACAAGAAGCAATGAACTCCCTGTTCGCGACTCCGTCGAAGCCGGCGTCAATCAGTCGCCGGGTGTCGTGATCCTTCCCTCTCGGTCTGGTCTTGGGCAGTTCCCCTGACCAGCCCGATAGCGCCTGGCGCAGGGCGCTCTGCCAGGGTTGTTCGCCGTGCAGGACCCCGAAACAGCCCACTATCGCCACGCATCCCCGAATCCTGAGCCATTGCCTTATGGCCGGCAGGATCAACTCCTCATCGAGTCTATGGAGGGCTTCTCCTATAGTGACCAGGTCCATCGAGCCCGGTAGGATCGATAGCTCCTCCGCCCTGGCGTGCATCCATTTGACATTGGTGATGCCCCGCTGCCGGGCAATGCGCTTTCCTTCCTCAAGCATTTCTGGTTCGGCGTCTACCGCAATGACTTCGTGCACCGTTGGCGCCAATGCCAGCGCAATCCGGCCGGGGCCAGTGGCAAGATCCAGAACGACCGAGGCGCGTCGAAGGTTCGCATCCGCCCTGAGGCGCGTTAGCAGGCTCTTGGGATAGGGGACTCGATAACGGCTGTAAAGGTCCGCCGTAGACTTGAAGGAGGTCAAGAACAGGCCTCAAATTGCCTCGCTGATGTCTCCAAACCCCGATCACCGCCTATTCAGATGGGATTCCGAGGTCGCGTTCTGCCAGCCAGTCGGCATTGAACAGCCGGGATCGGTACTTGCTGCCGTCGTCGCACAGCATGGTCACCACGACGTGACCGGGCCCCAGTCGCTGCGCTACCTTGACCGCGCCGGAAAGGTTGATGCCCGTGCTGGAGCCGAAGAACCATCCGCTTCGCCACAACTGGGAGTAGACCATGTCAACCATTTCCTGGTCCGACACCTGTACCGCCCAGTCGACCGTGGCGCAGGCGAAGTTGTCCGTCACTCGGGAATTGCCGATACCTTCCGTGATCGATGGGCCCCGGCTCATGACCGCTTCGCCCGAGGTGACATAGTTGTACAGGGCGCTGCCCATGCAGTCGGAGAGGACGAGTTGTACATCGCTGCGGCGCTCCTTCAGGAACTGCGAGACGCCCGCCAGGGTGCCGCCGGTCCCGACGGAGCAGACAAACGCGTCCACCGTGCCTTCGGTCTGGCGCCAGATTTCCGGCCCGGTCGACTCGTAGTGGGCGAGTGTATTGGCGGTATTGTCGAACTGGTTCGCCCACACCGCATTGTCGAGGGAAGCGGCGTAGCGGCCGGCCTGCTTCTGGTAGTTCGCCTCGTCGGCATAGGGCACGGTCTTGACCACCCGCACTTCGGCCCCAAGCGTGCGGAGTATGTCGACCTTTTCCGGTGACTGGTTGTCGGGCATGTAGATGACGCACTTGTAGCCTCGGGCGTTGCAGATGTGCGCGATGCCAATGCCGGTGTTTCCCGCAGTGCCTTCAACGACGGTGCCGCCGGGGCGGAGCGCGCCGCTCTTCTCGTGCTCGCGAATGATCCACCAGGCGGCCCGGTCCTTGACGGAACCACCGGGACTCATGAACTCGGCCTTACCCAAGATCTCGCATCCCGTAGCTTCGGACAGGTCGGCCAGGCGGATGAGGGGCGTGTTGCCGATCGCTTCTACGAAGCCGTTGCGGGTGTCCATGCACTTGCCGATGGTTGACAAGTCATCAATCTTAACCCGTAACCCGCGCGGCTCCTTCCCGGTGCGCCGCCAGGAACTTTCTTGTGTTTGCATATCGGCTGCGTAAACGGGAACCTTAAGGATTCACCCTGAAGGCGCCTGGGAGGGCGAACGTGGATCGCAAGTTCGTGGTGAATCCCGAGAGCATCGGCCTGGACCCCGAAAAGCTCGAGGAACTCGTGCGGCGGGTGCGCCGCGAAGTCGAGGAGGGTCTGTTGCCTTCCGCCCAGATCGCCGTCGCGAGAGAAGGGCGGCTCGGCCTGTTCGAGACCTTCGGCGACGCGGACGACGACACGATGTACTGCGTCTTCTCGTCGACCAAGGCCGTGACTTCTGCCGCCGCCTGGCTCCTGATCGCCCAGGGCAGGCTCGACGTGGTGGAACGTGTTGTCGACATCGTTCCCGAGTTCGACACCAACGGCAAGGAGGTCGTGACCGTCGAGCAGCTGTTTCTGCACAGCTCCGGGTTTCCCAGCGCGCCGTTCCGGCCGCTCGAGTGGGATGATCGCGATGCCCGTTTCGGACGGTTCGCCCGCTGGCGTCTCAACTGGGCGCCAGGGTCGCGCTTCGAGTACCACCCGACATCCAGCATGTGGGTGATCGCGGAGATCATTGAACGTCGGACCGGAATGGATTTCCGGGATTTCATCCGCGAGCGGGTCATCGAACCCCTGGGCCTGACGGATCTCTTCGTCGGCCTGCCGGCCGGCGAGAACCATCGGGTGTCCGAGCTGGTCCACGTGGGTGATGGGCTGACCAGCGAGGATTATGCCCGCCTGGGCGTTCCGGAACCGCCTGTCACGGAAGTGACCGAAGAGGCGATCCTGACATTCAATCGTCCGGAGTACCGCGCTGTCGGAGTTCCGGGCGGCGGCGGTTTTGCGACGGCTGCGGGACTGGCGCTTTTCTACCAGGGATTGCTGCACGGCGGCGCACTCGACGGTCCGGAAATCTGGTCCGCAGAGACGCTGGCCATGGGTCTTGAAGTACGGAGCGGGGATCTCGTGGACCCGCTGTACGGCAGGCGGGTCAACCGGGCGCTCGGAGTGGTGGTGTCGGGAGATGCCGACCGCAACTTCCGCGGTTTCGGACGCATGAACTCACCTTTGGCCTTTGGTCACGGCGGTGCGGGAGGCCAGATAGCATGGGCGGACCCCGCAACGGGCATCTCGATCGGCTATTGCACCAACGGCCACGATCGCAATCCGTTGCGGCTGGGACGTCGTGGCGTGGCCATCTCGAACCGCGCGGCGGTTTGTGGAGCGGACTGACTTGGCCCGGTTGCCGAAAGGATCGGTCGCACCGGTCGACGACTGCGACATCGAGGGTCTGACGGCGTTTCTCGAGGTCTTGCTGCGGCTCGGCGGTGCGGCCGTCATGCCGCATTTCCGGCAGCCGATACCGGTGGACGACAAACGCGAGGGCCAGCCCGGGTATGACCCGGTGACGGTCGCCGACCGCGATGCGGAGAAGGCCATGCGGGCGGCCATCAAGTCCCGGTATCCCGAGCACGGGATATTTGGCGAAGAGTACGGCGTCGAACGGGGCGAGAGTGGACTGACGTGGGTGCTGGACCCGATCGACGGGACGCGAAGCTATGTCGCCGGCATGTTGCACTGGGGCGTTGTGGCGGGGCTGTACGACGGTGAAAGGACGGTTTTGGGCGGCGTGTACCAGCCGGTAGTGGACGAACTCTTCACCGGTAACGGACGAACTGCCTGGTGTGAGAGCCATGGACGGAAGCAGGAGTTATCGGTTCGCGCCTGCGCTGGACTCGACGAGGCCGTCTTGTGCTGTACGCACCCGGACGTGTTTGCAGACGCCGCGGACCTGAACGCGTTCGACGCGGTGAGGGAGCGCACGCGATTGTCCCGCTATGGCGGCGACTGCTACCTCTACTGCCTGCTCGCAATGGGGAGCATCGACCTGTGCGTTGAAGCCTCGCTCAAGCCCTACGACATTCAGGGCGTCATTCCCGTGGTTCGGGGCGCGGGAGGCATCATCACCACCTGGGACGGCGGTTCACCGGAAGACGGCGGCCGAATCGTCGCGGCGGGGGATCCGAGGGTGCATGCCGAGGCCCTGGAACTGCTTGCAGGATGACCACGAACGACGACGATCCCTTCCGCTGGGTCTGCCTGCGTTCGCACATGTCGCGCCAGCCGATCAACGAGGCCGCGCTGGTGCTGACAGCCATGGGTATCGACAACTACGTCGAGATGGAGGCGGGCGAATGGTGCCTGTTCATCCGTCAGGGACATCGGCACGCAGCCATCGACCAGCTCGAGCGCTACCGGGTGGAGAACATGCCACCGCGGGTCCGGGTTCCCCGGATCATCATATTCGACAGCGGGTGGGCGGGGATTCTCGGCTACCTGCTGGTGATCTGGTCGGTGCCCGCGCTGGCTTCGTGGGGCATGCTGGGGGCGGGCTGGCAAAACGCCGGAATCATGCAGGCGGGCCTGGTGGGGGAGGGAGAGTGGTGGCGGGCGGTCACTGCGCTCACCCTCCATGCGAGTTTCGCGCACCTCGTCGCGAACTCGTTGTTCGGCGCGGTGTTCGGGCTAATGGCGGGGCGTTATCTTGGCTCAGGGTTTGCCTGGCTCCTGATACTCCTGGCCGGCGTATTCGGCAACCTGCTGAACGCCTGGGCACGGCCGGACGAATTCCGGTCCCTGGGGGCGTCGACCGCCACCTTCGCCGCGGTAGGACTCATTTCGGCATTCGTCTGGCGGCGCGGCTATTTTCGCGGCCGCGGCCTGCGCCGCGGGCTGGCACCGGTATTTGCCGGTATCGCGCTGCTCGTCTTCACGGGCCTCGGTGGAGGGAATACCGACATCTTTGCGCATATTGCCGGGTTCTCGTGCGGCGCGGTTCTCGGCTACCTGGCGGCGGGCTTCGATATCCGGCGACTGGGACACAGCGGACAGTATCTTTCGGGTGCCGCTGCCATGCTCCTGCTGCTCATCGCCTGGTCCTGGGCGACCTGAAGCGACGGGATCCTACTGCGTCGCCGAGTGGGGCGTAGGCACGATACGTTGAACCTGGACTCCGCCGGGCTCAATCAGGCCGGCCACCTGGGGACCGATTTCGTTCTTCCAGTGGTCGCTGTCGTATACCCTGGCGTATAGGCGCTCGCGCTCCTCTTCCGATTCGAAGCGGCGCATCCAGACGAAGACCGTTTCGTCTTCCTCGCCCCGGAACATTCCGGTGATGACCATCCCGCAGGCGACCTGGAACGGGAGGATTTCCTCTTCCATCACCTTCACCCAGGCGTCCATCTTGCCCGGGGCGATCTTGTACTGTCGAAGTTCGTAAAACACGTTCAGCTCCTTTTTTTCAACGGCTCCACGGCGAGAGCGGGTCAGTATTCGTAATGCTCGTAGAACCCCATGCTTCGCGCGACATCAACGGCACGGCGATACGACACGACGGCGCCCACTTTCTGGTCGTGCAGTCCTTCGAGTTCCCCTTCCAGCCGGCCGAGTTCGCGGTACTTTTGCTTCAGGGTCTCCGGGTCTTCCTCTCCTGAACCCTCAGAAGACTCGAAGTCGCCGATCTCCGCCCTGAGATCCTCGATCTGTTCCTCTGCCGAATGGATCTGGTAGTCAATCTGGTGAACCCGTTCGAGCGTCTCGCGCACGGCGATTCCCACGTTGTAGCCCTGGAGGAAGTAAGGCTCCAGGGCGACCGGGCAGACACCCCTGTAACCCAGGCCGACACGGCCTTCCTGGTAACCGCCATCCTCGGTGCAATAGACCGTGAGTCCGTGGTCCCGTCCGTCCCGGTACGCTTCCTCGTCCGGATAGATGCCGTATTGGGAACAGGCATCGTAGTACTGCGCGAGATGCGCCAGCGGCCTGCCGTCCCTTCCGTCCCGCTCTCCCACCAAATACCAGTCGGCTGTCACGCATTCGGACTCCGACATCACCGCACAGCCGCAGAGGAGGCAAGCCAGGCCCAGCATGGCCGGGAACAACAGCCGGGCTCCGACGGTCCCGCGGACCAATGGAAGCGGCGCCCGCCCACCCACGTGGATCTTCGATGATGACGAATACGAAGCCATTACGATTGCCCGTTGGTGCTAGATCCCGATGGTTGCTCCTGCATGGTGTCGTCCGACATGACCCGGTGGGCCCTGGCACCTTGCGCTTCGAGCAGGGCGACGATACCGCGGGGTCCCGGCAGGTGTCCCGCGCCCACGAGCACCAACCAGTTGCCTGGCTTGCCGAGGAGATCCTTTATGCCTGCCGCCATGGTGACGTTCCTTTCGTAGATGAGCGTCTCCAGCAACGCGCGATCCGCAGTCCCGACCGTGTACTCCTCGAAAAGCCGCAACATCGCATCGTCATCGCCGAGGAACCAGGAGCGTACCAGTTGCGCGATCATCGGCTCGATCCCCGCCATGTCGTCGAGTGTATTGGCGAGCAATTCAACCTGGTCCGGCATCGGCACGTTCGCGAGCAGCGCAAACTGCTCCTCGACGGATTCGAGTTCGTGAATGGCCCGGTCGCCACGACGGAGGAGGAAATGCACTTCCAGGCCGAAGTTCGGCAGATAGCCGAACTCTACCAGGCGGCCGACGGTGAGCTGCGAAGCGATGAACATGGGCTTGATCCGCGCGATAGGCTCGATGTCTCCCAGTACGCCTTTCAGGCGGTCGAGTTGCTCGGCATCCATGTGCTCTTCAATTCGAGTGCCGCGGGGGAGGAGTGCGAACTTCGCGAATGCCTGCATGACGCTGGCGGGATCAGCGTTCACGACATCGGCTTCCACCACGATTCGATCCGCTTCGATGAATGCGGTTTCGATCGGTTGAGGCAGCGGATGCAGGCTGGCTTTCAGCACATGTATCGTTCCGACGAGGTCTACGCGCGATGGCCCGTTCTGGTAGCGCCACATGAAGAGTGGATGCGGTGCCTCGGATCCTGCCTTGATTTCTACCGAACTGGAGGCTGTCGCCTCGTTCAGGCGGTATATCTCACATGGCTGTGCCGACCCCTGTTCCTCGCGTGCAAGGTCACATCCGTCGAGCGCGGCCTGGACAGCACCGGCGTTGTTGGCATGTCCGCCGGCGTTGAAGGCGACCGGGTCGTCGGAGAACGACACGGCCATGGCCTTGCTTCCCTGCAGCGTTTCGTACTCGCGAAGTGCATCTTCCAGCGTAACGGAGGCGGCTTCGGAAGCGGCAACCAGGAGGGCAACGCAGGCGAGGCCTCGAATGCGGACCAGGAATCTCTGAATATTCATAGGTTGGTTAGCTATCTTATTAAAAATTAAGAATTTTATGATTCGAATTGAACATCAACTCACTCGTCGGAGACCGGTTGCTCGCCAGCGGTGATGATTGCCGCTTTGACCTCGTGAAGCATGCTCGCGAGATCCGTGACACTGGTACCACGCATTACCAGCGTCGTACCGTATCTTTCCCCCCTGTAGAACGGATAGCTGCCGAGTTCCACGTTGGGATAACGTCCCTGGATGTCGGCCAGCGCGGCAGCGATCTGGCTTTCTCCCAGGTACGCGGTGACCGACCTTGACCGCACGATGTCGCCACCTTCGATCTCACCGCCGACGGTGGACAGCATCGCCTGCATCACCGATGGAATGCCGGCCATGACGAACACGTTCTCCATCAGGAACCCCTGGGGCCCGCCGGTTGGGTTGTCGACAAGGGTTGCGCCCTCGGGAATGCGCGCCATGCGCAACCGGTTTTCCATGACGTCTTCCAGTGCGGGCCGCTGGCGAATGCGCCGGGCGATCTCGTCGCTGACGACGAGCGGTACGCCGAATGCCTTGGCGATGCACTCTGCGGTGATGTCGTCGTGCGTCGGGCCGATGCCGCCGGTGGTGAAGACGTAGTCGAAACGCGCCCTCGCATCATTGACGGCGGCAACGATCACGTCCTCTACATCGGGAATGACTCGCGCTTCTTCAACCCGTACACCCCACTCGTTGAGCCGTTGCGCAATGTGCGCCAGGTTGGTGTCCTGGGTGCGTCCGGACAGGATTTCGTTGCCGATGATGACGACGCACGCCGTGACGATTCGATCGGGCATTCGTGGCTCCCCAGTCAGGCGTCCGGTGGCCTAGCGACCGTCAAACTGCGGTGTCCGCTTCTCGGCGAAGGCCCGGCGGCCTTCCCTGTAGTCGTCGGAGTCGAAACAGGCTTCCACCAGTCGCCGCACGTTTTCTAGGTCCTCCTTGCGTCCGCCCCTTTCCCAGGCGTCCACGGCTGCCTTGGCAGCCTTCAGGGTCAAAGGTGCGTTGGCGGCAACCCGATCGGCGTAACCCGCCACGGCGTCCCGAATGGCGTCGCGCTCTTCGATGAAGTTGATCAGGCCGATTCGGAGCGCTTCGGCGGCATCGAGGAATCGTGCGGACAGGAGGATGTCGCGGGCAGCCGTCGGTCCGACTTGGCGTGAGAGCTTGGCGAGTCCCTCGTAGCCGTAGCCAAGCCCGAGTTTGGCTGCCGGGATGCCGAACAACGAATCCGGTGTGGCGAAACGCACGTCGGCATTCAATGCGGCGGCCAAGCCGCCGCCGATGCAGTAACCCTCGATGCAGGCGATCAACGGTTTGGAGAACGTGCCCAGCGCCTTGCTGCCGCGTGCCGAGGCGGCGCCGTAGCTGGCCATCTGCTTCGCATTCCCGCGCTTCGCGTCGAATTCACTGATGTCCGCGCCGGACACGAACGCCTTGCCGCCGGCGCCGCGCATGACGGCGACGCGAACGTCGGGGTCCTGTTCGAACCGCCCCATGATGTCGCCGATGGCCTGCCACATTTCCAGAGAGACAGCATTGCGGCGCGCCGGGTTGTTGTATTCCATCCAGCCGACACCGTCCCGGATCCAGGCACGCATCTTTTGGGTCTCGAGTTTCAGTTCCATACGGCTCACTCCGATGTCCTTGAGAGGGCAACGCTACCGGCGCCCAAGCTTCCTCCGCTTTCCTTCAACGTAGTCGACCAGTACGTATTCGCCAAGGCGTTCCGGGGTCGTGTAGAACACGCGACCGCCGTTGATGCGCGCGATCTGGTCCATGAACTCCTTCAGGTAATAGCTCGAATCCAGCATGAAGGTATTGATCGCGATGCCCTTGCGCGTGCATCGCCGGACGGCGCCGTAGGTGGCCCGGTAGGTCTCCCGCGTCGGCGGGTACGAGAAGTAATGGCGACCGTTCGGAAGCAGGTGGGCGGTGGGTTCGCCGTCCGAGATCATGATGATCTGCTTGCTGCCGGCGTCGTGTTTCGACAGCAGTCCTTCCGCCAGCAGCATGGCGTGCTGCATGTTGGTGCCAAGCACGTATTCGTCCCACTGCAGCAGGGGAAGGTCATGCGCCTTCAATTCGCGCGCGTACGCTGCGAAACCGATGATGTAGAAGTCGTCGCGGGGGTATTGGGAGGTAATGAGGTTGTGCAGCGCCAGGGCGACTTTCTTCGCGGCCTGGAACGCACCCCGGAGCGCCATAGACCAGGACTGGTCCACCAGCATGGCCGTGGCGGTCGATGTCCGGAGTTCCGACCGGTAGACCTCGAAGTCCTCCGGTTGCAGCCGGACCGGCATTGACGGCCCCTCGCGGTCGATGGCATTCCTGATGGTGCGCGGCATGTGCAGGTGGAACGGGTCGCCGTACTCGTAGGGTTTGGTCTGTTCGAGACGGTCGCCGAATCGTCCTTCTTCCGGCAGCGCATGACTGCCAAGCCGTTGCCGGCGCAAGCGCGCATAGATTTCGCCAAGCGCCTTCTGGCCAATCGTGCGGGCGCCTCGCGGGGTGAGTTCCCACCGGTCGCCGTCGCGGATATATCCCGCGTCGCGCAATGACCTCAGGAGTTCCTTGAGATTGTCGAGGGACTCGGTGGCTTCGTCGTCCAGCAGGGTACCCAGGGCCTCCTCGTCAATGCGTTCGAGGTCCCCGCTGCGCTCCGCCTCCCGAACCTGGTCGATGAGCTGGTCGAGATCGCGCATCTCGCCCATGAGCCGCATCGCGGCCTCGAGATCCAGTTCGTCGCCGCCACCGAACACGTAGCGCTTGCCTTCGGGGTTCAAGAAGTCCATTTCATTGGCGAGCTTGGCAAGCTCTGCTTCGAGTTCCGGGTCGCCGAAGCGATCCGACATCAATGACTGCAACTGCTCGCGCTGTTGCGGCGACAACGAGGCGAGCAGCGATTGGGCCGCCGCCATCTGCCGGCGCATCTGGTCGAGCAACTCGTCGAGTGACCCTGGGGGATCGTCGCCGAACATGTCCCCGAACTCCTGCATGAAGTCGTCGAAACGCGGGTCCTCGTCCGCGATCTTCCGCTCAAGCATCTCGTTCAGCCCCTTGACCATGTCCTTCATGCGCTCGATGTCCTCCCCGGACATCCGGTTGACCATGCGCTCGATGTCGTTGAAGAACGTACGCGTCATGGCCTTGCGCAACTGGTTGAGGAGTTCCAGGAATTTGCGTTGTGCGTCTGGATTGAGGAATTCGTATTCCTCCAGCGACTTCATCTTGCCTCCCACATCGTCCGGGAGGTCGTCAAGGGCTTCCTGGTTGCGGTCGGCGATTTCCTTCAGGACCTGGTCCGCGTACTCGTCGTCCTCGCGGTCCATCCACTCGTCGATGGTGTCCTGCTCGGCCTCGAGGATGCGCGAAAGTTGCTGTTCGATGTCCCGCATGACGCTGGACAGATCGAACTGTTCAAGGCGCTCGCGCCTGCGGTCCCGCAGCTTTCGCATGATGTCGCGGAGACCCTGCACCCGTCGACCGCCGGTTTGCATGCCGCGCGACATGAGGTTGCGCAATGCCCAGCGGAGGTCACCATACTCGGTGAGGTCGTCGGCGATGGCCGCCAGCACGTCGTCCGCCGCGATGTCCAGGGCCTGTGTGCCGTCCCAGCGCGAATACCGAAAGCGTGTCGCGAAGTGTCGCAAGTTGGTCAGTCCTTAAGCGGGGCGGCGGCGGTGAAAGACGGCACCCGCAGGGTGACGGATTTCATGGCACTAACCCGTGAAGACGGCGTGGCCGCGGACGCCGTGCTTGTTCAGCAATTCGTGCAGGTGCAGGCCTTCGAGTATGAACTCGACCGCTGCGGCCGCCTGGCCCGGCCCGGTCTCGCCCGCCAGCCCTGCGACGGCCTCCCGCAGGCCGTCGACGCGGCCGAGGGTTTCGATGTACGCATCGATCGGGGCCGACTCGCCGGTTTCCACCGAAAGTCCGTCGTTGAAGGCCATGGCGACAGTCTCCAGCTTGTCCGTGTCGACGTGACGGTCGTACACGGTCTTCACGGCGGCGTTGACGATGCGCTGGAGAATCTTGTCCTCCTGGCCTTCCTCCATGGCTTCGAATTCGACCTTGCCGCGCAGGGAAGGGGCGATGAAAGTCAGGTCGGAGATGCGTGGCACGACCTTGGACTCACCTAAGCGCAGTGCCCGGCGGAATGCGTTGGCGAGCAGCGACTCGTAGTTCGAAATGGACGTGCGGACAGAGACGCCGGAGCGCTGGTTGATATCGGGGGATTGCCGCGCGAGATGCGTCACCTCCGCGATCACCTCACGCATGTATCCCGGCACGTGGAGTTCCCGGCCCGCCATGTCGAACCGGGACGCTTCCTGCTCCATGATGGCGATCTCCTGTTCCACGGACTCGGGATAGTGCGTGCGAACCTGTGCGCCGTAGCGGTCCTTCAGCGGCGTGATGATGCGGCCGCGATTCGTGTAATCCTCCGGGTTCGCCGTAGCCACGAGGAAGACATCGAGCGACAGGCGCACCTTGTGGCCGCGAATCTGGATGTCGCGTTCCTCCATGACGTTGAGCAGGCCAACCTGAATCCGCTCGGTCAGGTCCGGCAACTCGTTGATTGCGAAGATGCCCCGGTTCATTCGCGGCACGAGGCCGAAATGGATAGTCAGGGCGTCGGAAAGGTACCTGCCTTCCGCCACCTTGATCGGATCGACCTCGCCGATCAGGTCTGCGATGGTGATGTCCGGAGTCGCGAGCTTTTCCCCGTAGCGCTCGTCGCGGTGCAGCCATCGAATGGGTGCGTCTTCGCCCCGCTCCATGACGATGGCCTTGCCCGCTTCGGTGATGGGACTCTCGGGATTCTCCGGAATCTCGGTACCGTCGAGGATCGGCGTGTATTCGTCGAGCAAGGTGGTCAAGGCGCGCAGGATGCGTGACTTTGCCTGGCCACGTTCGCCGAGGAGTATCAGGTCCTGGCCGCCCAGGATCGCGTTCTGAATCTCCGGAATGACGGTTTCGTCGTAGCCAACGATACCGGGAAACAGGGTGTCGCCGCTGGCGAGTCTTGCGATGAGGTTGCGCCGTAGTTCCGTCTTGACGGACGAAACAGAGTAGCTGGCTGCCCGGAGTTCCCCGAGGGTGGCAGGCCTCGACCCCATTGCTTGTTTCGCTCCTTCAGGCTGGGACCCCGTAGATGCAAGTGTGTCAGCTACGCCAGGGGATGGCAAACGGCCGCCCGGAGATGTCTGACTTCTGCATGCAGGCCCGGCTCGTGGCAAAGGCGCTTTGCCGGACGAAACCGGTTAGGATGCCGCCATGCGAGTCGCGACCTGGAACGTGAACGGCGTGCGCGCACGCCTCGATTTCATCCGCATCTGGCTGCAGGAACGCCGCCCCGACATAGTCGGTCTGCAGGAGATCAAGACGGAAGCCGACGACTTCCCGCATTCGACCTTCGAGGAACTCGGTTACGAGGTGGTCCTCCATGGGCAGAAGGGCTGGAACGGAGTTGCCGTGCTGTCGCGCCTTCCGGTCGAAGATAGCTTTCGCGGCCTGGCTGGGCAGGAGGAGATGGGAGCGAGACTCGTGGGCGCGAGCATCGGCGGACTCACGTTTGCCACCGTCTATTGCCCCAACGGCAAGTCGCTGGAACACGAGGACTTCGTAGGCAAACTCGCCTGGCTGGACGACCTTGCCACCTTCTGGTCGGCCCAAAACGTGGGGCAGGGCATCCTTTGCGGCGATTTCAACGTGGTTCCGCAGGCGGTCGACAGTTGGCGCGGCGAGGATGCGGACGGGCAGATTTTCCACACGGTGGAAGAGAGGAGCCGGTTCGACGCGCTCCTTGGAGCCGGCCTCGCGGATCTCTTTCGCGAGAAAAACCCCGATTCCCGCGCGTTCTCCTGGTGGGACTACCGGGCCGGCGCATTCCGCTTCGGGCACGGCTTGAGGATCGATTTCCTGCTGGGCACGCCGCCGGTGTTGGCGCGCGTCAACCAGGTCGAGATAGACCGCGACTTTCGAAAGAAAAAGGAAGGTCTGACGGCGTCTGACCACGCCCCGGTGATCGCGGATCTCGACTAAGTGTCGTGTGTGACACGAAACCAGTTCTCAGATTACGCGAGTTCTGAAGCGCGGTAGATTTGGATAGGGCATTGCTTCTCAAGAGTAGTCGAAGCACCAGGAACCATGTCTGACCCGGAGTCCGTTTTCGCCGGCTGTATACCGGCCCTCATGACACCCTGCGATGCCGGTGGCAAACCGGATTTCGATGCTCTCGCGGAAAAGGGCGCGGAACTCGTGGGAGGCGGGATGCGGGGCGTCGTCTATTGCGGGTCCATGGGCGAATGGCCGCTCCTGTCCGACGGGCAGCGGCGGAAAGGCGTCGAGGCGTTAGCGGAGATGAACGTTCCGGTGGTCGTCGGTACCGGCGCCCAGAACTCCGCGCGGGCAGCGGCGCTCGCCAGCCATGCCCGGGAGGTCGGCGCTGCCGGTCTCATGATCATTCCCCGCGTGCTGTCGCGGGCAACTTCGGCCGCTGCGCAACGTGCGCACTTGGCCGCGGTGCTGCGTGCCGGGGGCGGACTTCCCGCAGTCATCTACAACAGTCCTTATTACGGATTCGAGACGAAGGCCGAGTTGTTCTTCGACCTGGCACGTGAGTTCGACAACCTGGTCGGGTTCAAGGAATTCGGCGGCCGCGCGTCCCTCGACTATGCGGCCGAGCACATCACTTCCGGCCGACCGGACCTCAAGTTGGTCGTTGGTGTCGATACCCAGGTCGTGCACGGCATCGTTCGCTGCGGCGCGAGCGGCGTGATTACGGGCATCGGAAACGTGTTCCCGGCAGCGGTCCTGCGCCTGGTCGAGCTTTGCGAGAAGGCAAGGGACGGCGACGAGGACGCCTTGCGTTCGGCCAGGGATCTCGACGAAGCACTTGGCGCATTGGCCAGGTTCGACGAGGGACCGGACCTGGTGCTGTACTTCAAGCGCCTGATGGTTCTCGAGGGGAACCCCGAGTACGCAAACGCTTTGAATCCGGACGACAGACTGAGCGGCTCTCAGCGCGGATACGTCGATACGCACTGGGCGCGCTTTCGACGCTGGTGGGATGCATGGCATGGAGCGCGTGGGTGAGCAACCTGCGGGTGATCGACTCCCACACCGCGGGCGAACCTACGCGGGCAGTGGTCAGTGGCGGTCCGGACCTCGGTGGCGGCCCCATGGCGGAACGACTGCGGCGCTTCGAGAAACACCACGACGACTTCCGGCGATCGGTGGTCCTCGAACCTCGCGGGTCGGATGCCCTGGTCGGTGCGCTGCTCTGTGAACCGACCGAGGCGGGCTGCGCGACCGGCGTGATCTTCTTCAACAACGTGGGTTACCTCAACATGTGCGGTCACGGTGCCATCGGCGTGGCCGTCACGCTGGCGTACCTGGAAAGGGTCGAACTGGGCGAACTGTGCCTCGAGACCCCGATCGGGGTCGTCTCCATCGTTCTTCATTCGCCCAACGAAGCCACCATCGAGAACGTCCCAAGCTACCGTTTTCGATCGGGTGTTGCCGTTGCAGTGGAAGGTCTTGGCATCGTGCGGGGGGATGTGGCGTGGGGAGGCAACTGGTTTTTTCTTGCTGACTCGACGTCGATCCCTGGCCTGGCGCCAATCGCGCTCGGTGCCGAGTCCCAACTGACCGAAGCCACGAGGCGCATCAAGGCAGCGCTGGTTCGAGAGGGAGTGACGGGTCGCGACGGCGCCGAGATCGACCATATCGAATTGTTCGAACCCGCCGTCTCCGCCGGCGCCGACAGCCGGAATTTCGTGCTCTGTCCCGGTGCTGCCTATGACCGTTCGCCCTGCGGTACGGGAACGAGTGCCAAGGTCGCCTGCCTTGCGGCCGAGGGAGCGTTGCAGCCGGGGGAGGACTGGGTGCAGGAAAGCCTGATCGGTTCGCGCTTCGTGGCGCGTTACCGGCTGAGTGCCGAAGGTGAGGTCATCCCCAGTATCACCGGCCAAGCGTTTGTCTGCGGCGATACCACCCTGATCCGCCACCCGCAGGACCCGTTCCGCGACGGAATCGGGTGACATGGCGGAGCGCGTCGCCATCGTGGGCGGAGGCATTGTTGGCATCGCCTGCGCCCATTACCTGTCGCGGGCCGGTTACGCGGTCACGGTCATCGACCAGGATCGCGTCGGTAGCGGGTGTTCTCACGGCAATTGCGGACACATCTGCGCAAGCCACGTGCTGCCCCTGAACGAACCCGCGAATCTCCTGGCGGCACTGGGATCGCTCGTCAACCCGCGGGCGCCGTTCAGGGTCCGGCCCCAGTGGCGGCCGGCACTCCTGCGCTGGTTCTGGGAGTTTGCGCGACACTGCAACCATCGGCACGCCCTGTCGGCGGGCAGCGCGATGAAGTCGATCCTCGACGCCTCGATACGCGAATACCAGGGACTTTTCCAGGCTCCCGAGTTCGAGGCTGAATGGCAGCCCGTCGGGTTGCTCTACGTGCTTCGCAGCCGGCGTGGCATGCGGCGGTTCGCGGCCCAGGACGCGATGCTTCGCGACACATTCGGCGTTGCGGCCACGCGGATCCCCGGCAGCGAATTGCCCCATTTCGATCCGGCCCTGCGTCCCGGCCTTGCGGGCGGGTTCCTCTACGAAGGCGATGCTTTTCTTCGTCCCGACGCGCTGACCGGAAACTGGAGCCGCTGGCTCGTGTCCCGCGGCGTTCGGTTCGAGGAAAACTGTTGCGTGCAGGGTATCGAATCGACCCGAGGAGAGATCACGCGGCTCCTGGCCGACGCGGGTGAGGTCACCGCCGACCATTACGTCTTTGCGACTGGCGCCTGGAGCGGGGCGATGGCAGCGGATCTCGGATGCCGGCTTCCCATCGAACCCGGCAAGGGCTACTCCGTCACCACCACCCGGCCCGGAGCCTGTCCGCGCCATGCGATGCTGTTCGCGGAGCACCGGGTGGGCGCGACACCGTTCAGCGATGGCTTTCGCCTTGGATCGATGATGGAGTTCTCGGGATTCGACGAGACGATTCCGGCGGGGCGGATCCGCCAGCTTGTCGACTCGGCGCGGCACTACCTCCACGAGCCGGCGGGCGGGGAGGTCCTTGAGACATGGTGCGGATGGCGGCCCATGACCTGGGACAGCCTGCCAATCATCGGTGCGGTGCCGGGCCTCGCGAACGCGGTGCTCGCGACCGGACACCACATGCTTGGCATGACGATGGCGCCGGCCACCGGAAGGCTGGTCGCAGAAATGATCAGCAGGAAAACCACCCACATCGATCCGACGCCGTTCTCTCCGGCGCGTTTCTCCTGAATGGGCAACCAGTGCCTGGCGGGTCGCGGGTCGGGTTGTCATGATCCAGGGCGCGCACTAAGCTACGGGCATGAGCACACTATCCGACGTGATCCGGCTCCTGGAGTCGGGCGACTGGCAAACGGCACATCGAATGGTTCAGGGCGACTCCACGCAGCGGGGCTGCTGGGCACACGGAATCGTTCACATCATGGAAGGCGACATGCGAAACGCCGGACATTGGTATGGGCGGGCCGCCAGAGAGTTGCCCGATGCCTCCGCCGTCGACGATGAGATCCGGTTACTGAAGGAACAGCTGGCTACGGGCTAGGCCCGGGAGATGATCCCGGCTATGCGCGGGAGATTCTGGAACGGCCGTTCGCTTCTACCCGTTCGTTCCGCGCAGATAGTCGCAGACGGCGTCCGCGTTGCCCTGGAACACGATGCGATCCCGTTTTCCGCCGATCTGGTAGTCGTATGGCGGATCGTAGTACCAGTCGAGCAGCATCCCGATCCATGCGCGGTGCGCATCCGCGTCTCCACCTTCGAAGGCACCGCGCATCCGGGCGAGGACTTCCCCGTGGCGGTCGCCGCCGAGGCGGCGGCGTATGTTGTCCAGGGAGGTTTCGAGCGATTGCTGCAGGCCTTCCCGATCGTCGGCTTCAACCACGTATTCCCGGTATATGTTCTCGATCCGCGTTGACTGCTCCAGTTCGACCAGCACGATGGGGGCGGACTGCATGCCTTGGTAGACGCGCTCTGGAATCGCAAGCCGACCGATCGTTCGACTCTCGTCTTCGACAACGACGGGTGCTGGCCGGGAATCCCGCATCAGCAGCTGGACTGCCAGCGCATTTTCGAAGCTGATCGGCGTCGGCTGGGACGTCGCGCGCTTGCCGAAGGCGGAGCCGCGGTGGTTTGCCAGCGACTCAAGGTCGATGCTGCCCGGTGTTCGCTTCACGATGTCCGTCTTGCCGACGCCGGTTCGACCGCCGACGACAAGCCACTCGCGATTCCGGTCAAGCGTGTCGATGCAGAATCTTCGCAGCGCCCGGTACCCGCCGTCGATGCGTGGCACATGCCGGCCGGTGTCCGCAAGCCACGCCTGCACCGTTTCGGATCGCAACCCGCCGCGCCAGCAGTAGAGCATCGCATCGGGATTCCCGTCGGCGATGGCTTGCCAGGCTGCCAGGCGTGCTGCCTTTACCTCCCCCGAAACCAGGTTGCTGCCGAGTTCGATCGCCGCATCCTGTCCGCCGTGCTTGTAGCGAATGCCGACCCTCTCGCGTTCGGCATCGGTCAGCAACGGCAGATTGACGGCGCCGGGGAACGCTCCGCGCTGGAATTCCGCCGGCGACCTCAGGTCCATGAGTGGCGCGCCCCGGGTGAGCGCCGCGGCATAGTCTGATACCGAGAGCATTTGACAGCCTCTCGGTCGTCAGGGGATCACGTCGGTGATCGTGCGCCCCGCTTCGAATGCCTGCAGGTGTTCGCGCAGGATCTCGATGGTCTCGTCGTCGATCTGCTGCGCGCTGTCTCCATTCAGCGCGTGATCCAGCGCCTCCTGCTGCAGTTCGATGGCGCGCTCAAAGTCACCGTTGGCAGCGTAAGCAGCGGCCCAGGTATCGATATACGCTGGCGTGCCGCGCGCGCGCTCGTTGCTGGACATGACCTGGTCCATGATCTGCAAGGCGTAGGGTGCGTCGCGAAGCCGCTCCAGATTGGATACCGCGAATGTCCACGCGACATCGTTCACGATGCGGGCATGGTCCGGAGACGCGGACACCGCCGACTTTAGCCATGATCGCGCCTTGCGGTAATTGCGCCTGACGTGGATGCCCTTCGCGAACAGGTTTCCAAGCTGGATCCTGGCCTCCGCGCAGAATACGCCGAGGTCCTCGCAACGCCGATTGTTCCTGGCCAGCCCCGTGAGCCACAGGTAGGCCTGGTCCGTGAACTGCTTGCCCACGTCCTCGCGCATCAGAAAGCGTGCGTACCCGATCTTGGCGCCGGGATCATCGAGGTTTGCGCCGAGCAGGTAGTACTTTTCGCTCCGGTCGTAGTCGGGCCAGTCGAATTCGAACCAGTTCGCCAGGAAAAAGCAGGCGTCGGCGTTTTCGAGACCGGATGCCTGAACGAGCAGGTCCAGGCCCTGTTCGCGACGCTCCTCCCCGTAGTGGCCCGAGACGTACAGCCTTCCCAGTTCGTACATGGCTTCGTCGGACCCGAGGCCGATCCCGTACTCGTAGTTGCGTGCAGCCGCGCGCTGCGCGCCTTCTCGATCCGGCCCGACCTGGGCCCCCACGGCCTTGGACCAATAGAGCCGTGCCAGCATGAGGTGCGCGATCAGGTTGCCGCCCGTGCTCGCCCTGGTCAGCAGCCGGGCTGCATGTTCGAGCCGGTCTTCGCGCAAGCTGAGCGAACCGAGGAGGGTTTGCGCAGCCGCGTCGCCGCGTTCTGCGAGCGAATAGAGGACGCGAAATGCATGAAGGTCGTCTTCCTCATCCTGCGCCGAGCGTAGCCAATCGTTGTAGACGGTCTCGAGGTCGAAATAGACGTTTTCGATGGGGCGTCCTTCCCCGCGCGTCGCGTCGACTCGCAGGAGGAATGGCGTCCTGTCAGTCGGAACATACATGGATCCGACAGGAGTGCGGCCCGTCGCGACAAGATAGGCGCTCGGTTCGGCCGGAGATATGACAGGCAGTGGAGACTCCGCTGTGCCCGAACCGGCCCCATCGATCACGGCGCGAATCTCAGATACCCACCCGCGGTGCCTGGCGGCCGTATCTTCACGGTCGAGATAGGAGTAGAACGCCGCCAACGCCTGGTGTCCGGCGAGGCTGCCCGGATTCCGGTCGACTATCGCGGAGCCGAGCGGACCGAGCCGCAGTGGTTCTTCACCAATGAGGCGCACGACCTGGGTCTCGAGGGCGGAGATGGTCTCCAGGCGCGCAAGATAGTCCGGTGCGGCCACGAACGCCGTGCGCAAGGCGGCCATATCGGGATCCTTGCCGGCCCTGATCTCGGCCGCCAGATCATCGTAAGTGGCCGCGCTGTTTGAAACGCATCCGGCGCAGAACGCCACGCTTCCTGCGAGAAGGGCAACACGTTGCGCCGCTGCCACAGTGCGGCGGAATCGGCGCCGGGGATCGGTGGCCGGTGTCGTTGGGGGTTGATCCATGGTGCGGGTCTTGTTGGGCGCGGGTGAAAGATGTTGCCCGTTAGGGCGCTAGTGTATCGCATACTCATGCTCCGACCCGCCCGGTCCAGGGGAGTTCCCTGGCGCAAGATTGTGTTGTCGAGCAAGATTTTCCCGAGTCAGACGGCCCACGCATCTTGAACGGGATGAGGGCGAACTCGATAATACGCGCTTCACTTACCCGACAGGCCGAACACGGTGGCATTACCAAGTCTCGACGACTACTTCCCCGATTGGAAAGAACGCGAAGCGTTGGCGGAAGCGATGATTCCGATCATCGGGCGCCTCTATCGAAACAACGTCGTGACCTACTGTTACGGCAGGGCGCTCTACAACCAGAGCGTCACGCAGTTGATGTCGGCCCACCGTTACGTGCGCCAGGTCGAGCACAACGAACTGTCCGAGTTCGAGAGCTACCCGGTATTGGAAGCATTGTCGAGGCTCGATCTGGGCCCTTCCCACATCGACGTGGGAAAACTCACCGTGCGTTTCATGGAGGAATCCGAGTCAAACGGGGCAACGCCCGAGACCTTCGTCGAACGGGAATGCGCCGAGATCATCGGGCGCCACGTGCCGCCATTGGAGCGTCCCCAGGACATCGTCCTGTACGGTTTCGGAAGGATAGGGCGCCTCCTGGCGCGGCTCCTGATCGAGAAGACCGGCGGCGGAGACCAGCTCCGTCTGCGCGCGATCGTGGTGCGCAAGGCCGCCGACGACGACCTGCCAAAACGGGCCAATCTGCTGCGTCGGGATTCGGTGCACGGCGGCTTCAAGGGCACTATACGGGTCGATGAGGAGAACAGCTGCATCATCGCGAACGGCAACGTCATCCGCGTGATCTACTCGAATGACCCGGCCGAAGTGGATTACGAGCAGTATGGCATCACTAACGCCATCGTCATCGACAATACGGGCGTGTGGCGGGACGAGGCAGGCCTCGCCCGGCACCTCAAGGCCAGGGGTGTCGGGCGCGTCATCCTTACGGCGCCGGGCAAGGGCACGATCAAGGACATCGTTTCCGGCGTGAATTCGCACCTCGTGAGTGAAAATGACCGCATCCTCGCGGCCGCGTCCTGCACCACCAACGCCATCGTCCCCGTGATGAAGGCAATGAACGACGAGTTCGATGTCGTGCGCGGTCACATGGAGACTGTGCATGCATACACGAATGACCAGAACCTGATCGACAACTTCCACCCCAAGGACCGCCGGGGACGGGGCGCGCCGCTCAACATGGTGATCACGGAGACTGGCGCATCCGACGCGGTCGCTAAGCTCCTGCCGGAACTCGATGGCAAACTGAGCGGCAACGCCATCCGCGTTCCCACTCCGAACGTTTCACTCGCGATCCTCAACCTCACGCTTGGACGGGCAACCACCGCGTCCGAGGTGAACGAATTCCTTCGCCATACCGCGCTGCACTCAGCCCTGCAGCGCCAGATCGAGTACATGGATGCAGCGGAGATCGTTTCTTCCGACTTCGTCGGCCGTCGCTACGCCTGTACGGTCGATGGCAACAAGACCATCGTCGACAAGAACTGGACCGTGCTTTACGTCTGGTACGACAACGAAATGGGCTACGCCGCCCAGGTTGTACGCGTCGTGCAGAAGTGGGCCGGCATCAGCTATCCGCTCATTCCCGGAGACGTCAGCAAGACCGGGTACGGTTGACAGTTCCTATAGCATTTTGCGGGCACAGCACGTGTTCGTGTGGCACACTCGGATCGCCTGACAGGCCGTAGCGGCTTGCTCGAGACTTCGCGAAACGATGGCCACGCTAGCGACAGACCGCCTCAACATCCGGCCCTTCGAGATGGAGGACGCCCAAGCGCTTCACGCATTCTGGTCGAACGTGGATGTTCGCCGTTATCTCTGGGATGGAATCATCCTGCCGATCGACACTGTTCGCGGGATCATTCGACAGAGCATCGCTGATTTCGAAGCGCACGGTTTCGGGTTCTTCTCGCTGGACCTCAAGGTGACAGAGCCGAAAATCGTCGGCTTCTGCGGTTTTCGCCGGTTCGAAGACGGTGAGCAGATCGAACTGCTGTTCGGGATATTGCCGGAATACTGGGGCGAGGGATTCGTGACCGAGGCCGCCAGGGAAGTACTGCGGTACGGGTTCGAGGAAGCCGGCATCACGCGGATCATCGCGGCCGCCGACACGCCGAACCAGCGCTCCGTTCGGCTCCTGATGCGCCTCGGCATGTCGTTCGAGGCACGTCGCGAATGGCATGGCCTCGATACGGTGTTCTATACCCTGACCGCCACGGAGTTCCGCGAGCAATGATGCACGTAGGTATTCTGGGACTCGACTTCCACCTGGCCGGATGTCGGTCATTGAAGGAAAAGCGCAGCCGTCTCCAACGCCTGCGGGACAAGCTGGGGCGGTCGACCAGTCTTGCCGTATGCGAAAGCGGATACCAGGACGTGCTGCACCGTGCGCAGTGGTCGGTCGTCGCCGTAGCCTCGAGCCAACGGGTGGTGGAGCGGTCACTCGGCGATGTCGAACGCTGGGTACAGGAAGGAATGGACGCCACCCTGGTGAACGTCGAAAGGGAGATATTCGCCGCATGATCACGAAAGGGTCCGTGCCGTGACGCTGCTGGCCGTGGCCGCCGGCGTGGCGCTGCTCGCGGTGTTCCTGATCCGCGGTGCGCGGGCGAATCGTCGCGAATGGTTGAACGCGCTCTCGCTGCCCGGAACATGGGTACTGCGCGACGCCGAGTCGCTGAGCATCCTGTCATTCGGAGGCAGCCTGGACGAGGGCCGCTATACATGGCGGGAAGATGGCGGCGAGGAGGAGGGCGAGTGGCGACTGCACGGCCACACCCTGAGAATGACGCCGGACGGCGGCGAAGCGGCGGACTATGAGTTGCGTTCGTTCGGCGACAACTCGATCGGCATCGACGGACCAGGCCACAAGCAGTGCGTCTACCTCCGCCGGCGCGACAACGTCGTGCAGCTCCGGCAGGGGTCCTGAAGCGTCTACCGTGAACGACGTGCTGGAAAACCTGGCATCCAGCGGCCAGCGGCTCATTCAGCGAATCTCGGCGCTGCTACCTGCTTCGGAGCCCGTCGACTGGTCGGCCACCTCGGCTGCCGTCTGGCGAGGCAGGGACCGGTTCGTCGCGCTCGATGACCTCGACGAAATCGCCCTCGACGATCTGCTCGAGATAGATCTCCAGAAGGAACGCATAGAAACCAATACCGCCCAGTTCATCGCGGGGTATCCGGCGAACAACGCGCTCTTGTGGGGGGCGCGCGGGACGGGCAAGTCGTCATTGATTCACGCGCTGCTGAACCGTTACCGCGGCCAGGGATTGCGCCTTGTCGAGGTAGACAAAAGGGCCCTGGGAGATATCGCCAGGATCGTCTCGGAACTGCGCCGCGAACCCTACAGGTTCATCGTGGTCTGCGACGACCTCTCGTTCGAACGGGACGACGCGTCGTACAAGGAACTGAAGAGTGCGCTCGAGGGATCCGTGTTCCGGCAAAGCGAGAATGTCCTGATCTACGCCACTTCGAATCGCCGCCACCTGATTTCCGAGTTCATGTCGGACAATCTCGGTGCCCGACACCACGAGGGGGAACTGCACGAGGACGAAGCGGTGGAGGAGAAGATCTCGCTGTCGGACCGATTCGGCCTTTGGCTGTCTTTTCATCCGTTCAGGCAGGACGAGTACCTCGAGGTAGTTCGGCACTGGCTCAATCGCTTGGCGCATGACCACGGCACGCGCTGCGCCTGGGACGAAGACGTGCGCAAGGCGGCGTTGCAGTGGGCGCTGGGCCGAGGCACGCGCAACGGCAGGATGGCCTACTATTTCGCGCGCCACTGGATAGGAAAGTCGTTGCTGGAGGACGGGGACGCTGGTACGCGCTGAGGTGCTCCCGGGTTAAACGGATTCGTCGAGCCGCAATCCCCGTCGCGCTTCCTCCGAAGCGTCGATTCGGTTCTTAAGATCTTCAGCGTAGTCCGTGTCGCCAACCGAGTCGGCCAAAGGGGCCAGTACCCGCATCACGGCCAGTTTGTCCCCGGTATCCGCCGCGCGGCCGACCCGCAGGGCCGTGGCGGGATCGCCAGCTTGCTGAAGCCCCTCGATGATCTCGACCTCCTGCTCAACGCTGAGATTGCCCTGGGCCAACGCTTCGGCAGCGAGTTCGGGCGGCAGCGCGTTGCCGACACGCAGGGCCATCAGGACCAGGTGTTGCAGACCCAGGCGGTTCGGGTCGACGGTTATGCTGTCGGCGAGTTTCGACACGAGGGCCCTGGCATGGTCGTCCTCGCCGCGCGAGTGCAACTGCCAGGCCAGGACGAACGCCAGTTCGAGCACGCCAGCGCGGTCGAGGTCGGGAGCGTCCAGCCAGGAAACCATGGCCTCCCCGGCAGCAGCCATCCAGGCCACGTCGTCTGGCCAATGGTGTTCGGCCTCGGCCGGGAACGGGCGCTCGCGGCGCAGGATCAGGTCGTGCAGTGGAGCAGGAGTACCGGCGTAGAGGTCGAGTTGGCGCAGGCCGTAGAGTTGTCCCAGGGTTCGGAGCGCATCCATGAGCTGGTACCGCTCTTGCTGTTGCGAGTCCGAAAGCGCGTCAATGGAATCAGCCCCAGGCCCGGTCGAGCCGAGAAGGGCGCGTAGCAGTTCGATTGCGCGCGCGGTGTCTCCGGCCGTGGCATTCAGGCGCACCAGTTCGACCGCCTTGGCACTTTCCCAGTCCCCGAGGGGTATCTCCACGTTTGTGGCGGTCTCGGAGAACCTGGCCGCTTCAACCAGCACATCCTGCGGGGTGTAGATGTTGGCGAGGACCCGCAGCAGGAAGACGTCGAAATAAGCCGCGTAGGCATCGTGCCGGTCGGCGCGCCGCGCTGCCACGAGAATGCTCTCCACCGTATCGCGCGCAAGGTCCGGAGGGAGCGTCTTGGTGACTTCGCGGGCAAGCTCCGAGAGGTCCATGATGGCTCGGGTGGAGCCTCCGCCAATCATGAAGATCATCCCGCCTCGGCCGTTGAACTCGCCGTGCCGTGCGAGCTTGGCCGTCAGCAGCCGATAGTGTTCGGACGACTCGTCGAACGCCCCCGCCCTTGCGTGCAGCCTCGCCGTGGCGAGGATCTGCAACGCGGTGGGATCCTCGATGCGGTTGGCCCGCTCGCTGAAGGCATCGTGCTCGGACTCGGCAAGCTCTTCCGACTGCTGATGGCGCAGGAGCATCCAGACGGTAAAGTCGTGATCGCCGAGATTGCCGATACGGGTAGCCAATGCCTCGGCCCGCCCGTCGCCGGCGTATGCCTCGCCCAGCAGCCGGTAAAAGCGATGCAGGTGACGCCGCTGTTCGTCCGGCAGGGAGCGCAGGTAAAGGTCGAACTCCGTAGCGGCATAGGGCTGTGCCGCGAGGGTCCCGAACAGGGTCTTCGGATCTGCCGCATCGTCCCCGTCAAGCAGGGCATCGAGCCGGAAGTCGCGGCTGGAACCCCCGTAGTAACGGAAAGGGTCGTCGGTTTCGGGGTTCAGCGGTAACGACAGGATCATGTTGATCGCGTACCCCGCCGGGAGTCCGAAGGGGCGGCTTTCGTCTGGCGCCTGGGATGCACGCCAAACGGTCCGTAGCGCCTGTCTGGCCGCATCGTCGTCAGGACCCGCCTCGGCAGTCGCAAGCTCCCGCAGCGTATCGACGCTGCGGTCGACGTGGGGGGACAGGGGACGGTAGCGGGGTTCGAGGGTGCCGCGGTAGATTGCGCGGAAGAGCTGCGCGCTGGAAGCGGTCGAGAATCCACGCTCGGCTTGCACTTTGCCGAGCAGATCCTCGACAACCGACGCTTCGCGCAGATCCGTGCCGCCGTCCGTCACGAGCGCGAGCGCCGCGTCGTACCGCTCCCGGTAAGTCAGCAGGTAGTACAACGCCGCTCGCAGGATCTCATCCTCGGGATCGCTTTGGTGACAGGCCCAGAGCGCCTTCTCCGCCCCGTCCCACTGCGCCAGTTCGAGATGCGCCAGCACGAGTTCCCGGAGATAGCGATGGTCGTCCGGATAGCGCTCGACCAGGATCGGCAGCAGTTCCGCGCGACGCTCCATCTTCTCGCGTGGTGCCTGAACGCCGTAGTACCGGTTTGAGAACTCGAATCGATAAACGATGCGCACGGTCTCGGCGTCGTGCTCTGTGTCGCCGCGCTGGACCGATTCCAGGATGCGCTCGCGGACCGGCGCATACTTTTCATCGGTGCCGGACAATGCACCCCAGTATCGAACGCCGGCGCGTTCCATTTCGAGCATCTTCGAGAAAGCCTCGTCGTCGGTGCCTTCGAGGATGCCCTCCAGGATGGCGGCGATATCGATGGTCATCTGCGCCATGCGCTGGGCCTGACCCGCAAGCTCATAGAGCACGCCCCGGTTCGTGGGATGCGCCTCGGGCACGAGCAATACCCGGAATATCGTGGATTGGGTGAACTCGCTCGTCAGGTCCTGCTTGGAGAGGTATTCGGTAGCCGCTTCCGCCAGGGTTTCGCGTTGGGGCGCCGACAACTCCCGCTTCAGCAGGTCGTGGGCCATGGTGACGAAGCCGCTGGAACGGTATTCGCCGCGCCGCTGGCGGGCCGCCGTCGCCGCAAGGTGGCGTAGCTGGTCGTCGACGGACGCCTTGGCCTTGAGGTATTTCCACACGCCGTCGCTGGAGTAGAAGAAGTACACGCTGGGATCGTCCTGCGTGGCGGGGTCCGCAAGAATGTCGAACAGTTCCTCGACGGTGATGATCTCGCGACCCAGGTCCGACTCGATCTCGAGCACCAGGTCGGCATCCGCGCGAATCAGTCCGAGGAACGACTTTGCGTCGTCCTTGAGCGTCATCGCGATCGCCGCGACCAGCCGCTTGAAGTTGCTCGCGTCCAGCAATGCCCGCGCGTAGGCGAGCCCCTCGCGGTACTTGCCTTCGCTGATCCTGTCCCGGAACAGCGCAAGGAGGTCCTCATCGTCGCCGGCAAGCCGAGCCAGGCGCACGGCGGCTTCGAAGTCGTCGTTGCGCTTCGCGTTCTCCATGTGGCGGCGAAGCAGCGGCTCGTCCGCCTGGATGTCGGCGATGCCTTCGGCTTCGACCACGAAATGCTCCTCGATAGCGGCATCCAGGTGCTCGCTGAGGCGGTCGTCTTCGGCGTGTTCGGCCACTCGGCGTGCGAAATCCGCGATGCGGTCGAGCCTGGTGTATTCGTCGAGTTCCACGCCCTCGGCATCCGAATCGTCCGGAGGGGCTGTGGCGGCATTCTCCGAGACCCCGGCGAGTACGGCCGAAAGCTCGGTGTCGAACATCGCCTTGATGGCATCGAGGCGGGCTCTGGCAACGTTGCGTTTTTCGGGCCAGGTGGCGAGGAACCCCTGGGCGAGATACTCGAAGTAGGTGCGGTAATCCCGCGTCACGCTCGTGTCGGGACCCCCGCCAAAGAATGCGAAGGGTGAGGCGTTCGCGCCGGGGCGTTCCTCCAGGCGCTTCGTTGCCAGGGTCCGCAGGACGTTGCCGACCCCTCGGAAGTAGAGGGCGTTGGCAACGTCGTGCTGCCCCCGGGTTTCCCGCAGCATCGCAGTCCTGGCGAGAAGCGTGAGGTCGTCCCGGCTCACGTTCAGCGCACGCGTGTACCAGTTGAGCGACTCCTCCGGGTACCCGGTGTCGAGAAACAGGTCCGCCTTGGTTTGATCCACGTTGATCAGGCCGGTGATGTCGTTGATCAGGTCGAATGCCTGCACGGCTGCCTGGACCGCCTCTTCCTCCAGCAGAACCTTGCCGAGATTGATGAAGACCTCCGGCGGAAGTTCCTGCCGCAAACCGATCAGGCGACGGCCGTGGGTGAGTTGCCTTTCAGGATCGCCAGCGCCGGTCGAGAATCCGGCGAAACCGGTTTGCGCCGTCGCCAGCGTGACCAGTTCGCGCAGCACCGAGGGGCGCCGTACGCCCGCCTCCGAAAGCGAGTTTTCGACCGCGCGGAACTCCGCTTCCCTGTCGCCGACCTCCTGTGCAATGTCGCCGAGCAGTTGATAGAGATAGAACTTGTCGTTGTGGCCAGCGATACGTTCCAGGATGATCCGCTGGGTCCAACGGAAGGTCCTGCGCATCGCCGGGGTCAGTTCCTCCGTGAACGTGCGCGCCCCGATCATGTTGATGATGCCGTCGATCGCGACCACGAACTCCGCATCGTCTCCAGCGTGCTCGGCCACGTACTGGAGGATTGCGACCGCTTCGTCCCGCTCGCCCGAACTCTTCATGAGGTCGGCCATCAACAGCAGGTTGTCGCTGATCTCGGGGTGTATCACCAGCGCGCGGCGGTAGCTCGCGATGGCCTGCTGGTTGAAACCGCCCATGGAGTAGATGCCGGCTTCGAATTCGCCGCTGACACCTTCCTCGTCGAGTTCGCGCAGACGGGCGAGCCAGTGCTGGATCTCGCTGAAACGGTCATCGGACTGCTCGGCCAGATCGAATGCCAGCATGTTGAGCACGATGTTCTGGATATGTTCGATCTCGTTCTGCGGGTCCACCGTCACGAGTTCGCGAAGCACTTCGTCGTAGGCGGAATAGTCGGCGAGCATCATGTGGACCTTGCCGAGCTGGCGCAGGCGTTCCGTCTCGCCGGCATCGCTGTAACGCGCGTAATCCTCTATGACCTCGGTCGCCGACAGGTGGTCGCCGACTTCCGTGTAGACCCGCACGAGGAGGCCAACCTCGTTGCGATCGGCCTGTTTGCGGATGAGCTTTTCCTCCAGTTCCACGACAATGTCGCCGAGGACGTTGAGTTCGGTCGCGAGCAGGAGGAACTGGCTTTCAGCGAGGCTTCGCCGGGCGGCGCTCTCCACGCTGACCCAGAGTTCGCGCCAGGCGCCCATGGCGTCTTCCTTGCGTCCAGCAACGCTGTAGAGCCACGCAAGCCGCATGCGTTCGTCGTAGCCAAGCTCGCCTTCGCGGTCGCGCAGCCGCTCGAGTATGCGGATCGCCGCCTCGGGCCTGTTGAGGCGTTCATAGGCATCGGCCAGGTCTCGAACTCCCGTTGTGCCGTCGCCCAGGACGGTTTCAAGCCGTTCTATCGCCGCGACCGCCTGCTCTGTTTCGCCACGGCGCAGCCGCAGGTCGAAGAGGAAGATCAGCGCCTGGGGAGTCTCCCCGGCCGCCGCCATCTGGTCTTCGATCATGTCGACTGCTTCCTCGACGAATCCCATCTGCACCATGGCTTCGCCCGCTTCGGCGAGGATCTCGATTCGGTCGGGATTGCTCGCCGCCAGTCGATGCCAGACGGCGAGGGCGTCTTCCGGCCGAGCCATGTTCAGATAGTGGGAGGCGAGACCGGCGAACCACGCGACGACATCGGGTTCCCTGGAGATTAGCCTCTCGTATTCGGCGACCATGTCGTCGGGCCGCCCGGCGGCCTCGTAGAGCTTGATCAGGCGACTTCGGGCGTCCACATCGACGCGGGCATCGTCTGCGGCTTGGTAGAACGCGATCGCTTCGTCGTAGTTCTCGGTCTCGATGAGCACGTCAACCCGGGCCTGCACGAGCGCCGGATCCGGTTCACCATTGGCCCGCGTCTGCTTCGCAAGATGCGCCAGCAGTTCGTCAAGGGCGTCGTCCTTGCGATACGACTCGGCGAGCAGGGCCAACGCGTACAGGGCGTCTGTCCGAACCTGCGTCGCCTGGTATGCGGTCCAGGACGCCTCCTGGGCCAAGTCATAGTCGCCGGCATCGACGGCCCACTGGGCAACGCGGACGTGCTGGCGGAACGGATTGCCGGATGCCTCGGCCGGGTCGTATAGCACCAGGGCCTGGTCGGCATGTCCGAGCAGCGCGAGAGTGATGGCCGCCCGGTTGCGGAACGCGGGGTCGCCTTCACTGGCCAGCGTCACCAGCGCATCGATGTTCCGGTTGCTCGCTTCGGCCATTGTGAGGCGGATGCGAATGAACTCTCTCTCCTCCGCAATGCCGGTGGCTTCGGCGGCTTTTCGGTACCACTCGGTCGCTTCGGCGGGGTTGCCCGTGGCGTCGAGGAGGCGGGCCTTCAGCAACAGGGCATCCGGCGTCTCCCGAAGTGTCAGTGCGCTGTCGACGGAGCCAAGTGCCCGGTCCTGGTCGCCGTGCCGCCAGTGGATGTGGGCGATCGTCAGGTAGTGATTGGCCCGTTCCTGCGCGGTCTTGGCCCGATTCTCGGCGAACACGCCGATGCGCCTGATGGCGAGGTCGATGCTGCCGTAGTCGAGAATGGTCTCGTTGTAGAGTGCATGGATTTTCTGCAGGTCGACGCGGCTGGACTCCGCATTGGACCTCACCATTTCGGCCAGTGCACTGGCGGCCATTGCGTTGCCCGACAGCGGGCCAAGCGCCAACAGGATCGCTACGATGTACCGCGACGCGATCACAGTCGCACCTCCCGTGGCCAGCGGCGGTAGAGGAGTTCCCCGATATAGGCGGCCAGCGCCAGCAACAGCAGGAGCGGCCACAGCCGGGTCACCACGTAGGACAGCTCTCCCTGGTTCCCGGCGAGCCACTCACCCACAGGGCCCGATGGTGGAGTGCCGCCGACGCTCGCCAGGTGAACGCCCCCGGTCCGTTGTGCCAGGCGCTCGAGATCGAGCGCTCTCGCCGGGTCGACCTGCTTTTCGTTCGCGATGTCGGAAGCTGCCGGAAGGGCGATGCGCTGGACGGGCTGGTCGGCGCGAGCGAGGCTGGTGGTGACTTCTACCCGCGCCGTTTCCCCGGGTGGGAGGACGATCTCCGCCTCGAACAGCCCGGGTGCGTTTCCCTTCAAGTTGATGGCATTGGCTCCCAGGGACACGCCCTGGGCATCCACGATTTCCGCCCGCGGGAAAAGCCCGGCGTCGTGATTTGTCCGTTCCGCCGTCAACTCAACAATGTGGCGGCGTCGCTTGAGAGCGAGGCGGAACGGCGGATTGTCCGCCGCCGTGCGCGCAAGCAATCTGCCCAGGAAGGATCCGTAGTCCGGCCAGTCATTCCACCGGGCGGTTCCTTCCCCGACCGGCTCGGTCATCATGGCGGTGACCCTTCCCAGGCCGAAGTGCCAACTGGCGAGGATGGGATCGCGTCCCGCGGCCTCCTCGAGGAGAGTCTCGGCACCCTCGCGCGGTTCCACCTCAGAGTATCCGAGCAATGCCGGAACGCGCGGGTCGGCGCCGCCCCACCAGCCCTGACCGCCGAGTGCCGTCACCTCGAACACACCGCGCTTGTAGCGGGGCGGCTTGCGGGTGGAAGGCTGCTTCAGGATCAGTTCGATGAGACTGAACTGGTCGCCCACCGAGTAGAAGCGCCCCTGGCCCCAGTTGGCGATGTCGGACATGATGAGGTTGTGCCCGCCCTGTCCGGCGAGGATCGTGGAGACGTTGATATTGTCCCGCGATATGCGGCGCACCATGCGCTCGTAATTGCTGTCCTCCACCCCCGCGTCGGTGATCAGCAGAATGTGCTTGTAGCGGGTGTTGACGTTCTTGAGGCCGTAGTACGCCTCTTGAATCGCAGGGTAGAGGATGGTTCCGCCGATGGCCTTCATGCGGCCGATCGCGCGGTCGATCTCGATCTTGTTCGATGCCGGCTGCATCGGCACCGCCCAGTGCTTGGCGCCGTAGAACTCGACGATCCCGATGCGGTCGTGGGGTTGCAGGCGGCGCACGGCGATCCGGGCGACCTGCTTGGCGAGTTCGATGCGCGATCCGGCCATCGAACCGGACGTGTCGATGATGATGGCGAGGCCGACGCTCGGATCGATCTTCTCCTCCTCGCCGGTGATCTCGACAGGCAGTACGTCCGCAACCGGCGTTCCATGGTAGCCACCGTCTGCAAAGGCCGCGCCGCCACCGCTCGCAAGGACGCCAACCCCCTGGTCCTGTACGGCGGTGATGAGACGGCGCTGGGATTCGACCGAGAAAAGGCGCGCGGGGGCGTCGTCGAGCATTACGACGTCGAAGCCGGTGAAGTCGAACCCGTCGCCGATTTCGTCGGGAGGCATCGGGGTCAGATCGAACCCGATGCCGAGCAGGGAATGCAGCCGGTCCACTGACGCGCTGTGCCGATCGCCGACATAGAGGACGCGGAGGGGTTCCTGAACGGCGACAACACCGTGCAGGCGGTTGTTGGAGAGATCGCCATCCGCTTCGGACGGCGCACGGAGTTCCGCGGTGATGTCGAGGAACCCGGCTTGTGCGGCCTCGAACTCGATCCCGGCGGAACACCGGGAATCGCAGTCGAAAGGCCCCGAACTGCCTAGGATGTCGTCGCCGCTCATGAGGACGGCCTCGAAAGCCGTTCCGGTCCCGACGACGTCGACGGTGACGCGAACGGACTCTCCGGGCCTCGCCGCGCTCGATTGAAGATTGACCAGGAAGGGGTCGTCGTGGGGCCTAAGCTGGACCGTGTGCACGGGAATCTCCCGCTCGAGTACCTGGGCGAGCGGCCCTCCCCAATGACGGTCCGTACTGCGTCCATCGGAGATCAGCATCACGGAACCGCTCAGTCCCGCGGGTATCGACTGGGCGGCGAGTTCCAGCGCGTCCCCCAGGGGTGAACGGCCATCGGTCACAGGGTCGGCGGGAGCGCGCATCCACTCGATGTCCGCGTCGAGCGAAACCGGGGCATCGCCGCCGACCTGGACGAGGGTGGCACTCTGGCCGGTCCCAAGCCGGCCGAGCAGATCACCGGCCACGGCGACGGCGCTGTCGCCCTCGCCGGGGAACAGGCTCGAGGACTGGTCGAGAACGATGGCGTGGTGCTGTTCCACGGCGCTACGAACCAGTACCGGCTGCATCAACGCGAGGATGACAAGCGTGAGCACGAGGGTGCGAATCACGCCGTGCACCACCCCCGGCCTTGACGGCAAGAACCACACCAGCGGCACGGCCACGAACAGCAGCGCCATGAACGGCTGCAGGAAGGAAAGCCACATAATTAGTTCACTAGGGCATCATCCCCCGCTGGTAGAGGTACCACTCGGCTCCGAGCAGAAGGAAGGCTGCGAGGATCAGCCAGGTGACGATCCCGGTGGCGGCGGCTCTGCCCCCGGCCTGGGATACTGCCAGCGGCGTGCCGGCGCTCCTTGCGGTGACCGCGTCGCTTGACAGCGCCACATCCGCGACACCCCTGTCCGAAGTCACTGTCCCTGCGGCACCAAGAACGTAGTCGGCCCCGAGGGCATCCAGCGCTGGATCAACGGTGGTTGCAAGTGACCATACGGTGGCGGCGGGCAGGGGTCTTCCGGCGGCGAGGTAGGGATGCCAGGCAGGTTCCCCGGCAAGCCACCGGGCGGCCCGGGAGACGAACAGGGGAAAGCTCCGGGAGCCGGTGAAGTTGTAGTGGGCGAGGAGTTCATCCCAGACCGAAACACCAGCCAACTCCGCATGCCGGAGTTGAACGCCCACCGGGCCCTGCGTCTCGGCCGCGATGCCTGCGGCATCGATCTGGTCCAGTCCCAGGGCGGCAATGCTCGATCGCAGCGCGAGTTCCGCGCTGTCGTCCCCGGTGTAGGCGATCTCGAACGCAGTCTCCTGGTCGGCGGCGGGCGCGAATTCCAGGGCGGGAAGATCGCCGAATGCTTCGACGCCACGCCGGCGGATCACGATCGATGGGTCCTCGGTAACGGCTTCCAGGCCCGGGTCGGCTTCGATTGCATGGACTATGGCGGGGTCCAGATCCCCGGCCAGGGCGACCCGAATCGCGCGCCGAACCGGCAGGGTGAGCCGGGCAGCATCGTCTAGCGCGAGTTCATCGCCCGCCTCGATTTGTACCTCGACGGAACTCCCGTCCGCGGGAAGATCGCGCACCGTGGCGACATTGGCAGAGAGCCATTCCAGGCGGTTGTCGTCGAGCCGCTGGCCGTTCACATGCACTGCAACGCCTTCCACGGGAGGAGCGTCCGGCGTGCCGCCAATCCGGACCAGGAGGTCCAGCCGATCCCATCGTCCCGATGCGGCCGAACTGACGCCGAGCGACGCTACGCCACGATTGGGTCCGCTCCCGGCATAGTCGATGGCACGGCTGACGCGCGTACCAGCCGGCAGGGCCGCCAGGACAACAGCATCGGCGGGAGCACGGCCGTATATGACGATCTCCAGCGACTCTGGCGCGACACCCGGCATGGAGAGCAGCCGCAACTGTTCATTCAGCGCGGAAGGCGCAGCTTCGGGCGCCAGGCCCGCGAGCCGGTGATCGAGCAGCAAACGGTCCTCGCCCGCCTTCAGCAGCTTGAGGTTGCGCGCGCCACCCCAGATCACTTCCCGCGCACTGTCCGGCAAGCCGGCAAGGTCCGATTTCAGCTTGTCCACCGCCTCGTCGAATTCGCTGCCCGCGGCGGTGTGCGCGGAACCGTCGAGAAACAGTACGCGATAGGCGGAGGTGCGGTCGTCGTGGGCTTCCGGACCGGCGAAGGCGAGCCAGAGCAGCGTGCAGATGGCGAGCACGAGAAGATAGGCGAGAGGGTGGCGGAATACACCCCGCAGAACCCGGACGGGCGCTTCCCGGGCCGCCGCGCGCCAGAAAATCGTAGTCGGGACGGCCACCTCCACGTGTCGAATACGCAGTAGCTGCAACAGGAAGAGGAGGGCGGCGATTCCGGCAATTCCCCCCAGGACCCCGAGCAAAGGCAGGTTGGCGAAGCTCATACCACGAGACTCCCGGTCTCGAAGAGCACGCCAAGTTGATCGAGGACGTCCTCGTCCGCGTCAATCCGTACCAGGCCCGCGTCGTAGTCAGTGGCGAAGCGTGTCAGGCGTTCGTTGAACTCGCGGTACGATTCCCGGTACCGGGCGAGGGTCGCGGGAGTAACAGTGAGGTCCACGGCATCGCCGGATTCACAGTCAAGCAGGCGGATGTCGCCGTGCAGGTCCGGGTGCAGCGTCGGGTCCGCGTCGGTCTTCCTGACGAGTTGCACGAGGAGCAGACGGTGGCGGCACAGGGAGAGTGCCTGCGCGATCTCATCGGCGCCCGCTGGATCGAAGAAGTCCGAGATGACGACGAGCAAACCCCTGCGCAGGCGGTGGCCAGAAAGTTCGCCCAAACTTCCGGTCAGGTCGGTGTGGTCGCGCTCGTCAAGCGCCGCCAGGCGCTCGGCAAAGGAGACCAGCCGATGCTTGCCGGAGGCGGCTTTCGCATCGATGTTCAGCACACCGGAAAACGAGAACAGGCCGACGCTGTCGTGCTGTCCGAGCGCGATGGAAGCCAGTGCCAGGGCGGCCCGTAGCCCGGCGCTGATCCGCGGCGGGTCTTCCAGGTACATGCTGCGCGACCGGTCCACGAGCAGGTAGACGGGCAGGTCCTTGCGTTCCTCGAAGACGCGGACAAAGAGGCGTCCGAGGCGCCGGTAGATGTTCCAGTCGATGGCGCGCAGGTCGTCGCCAGGCACATAGGACTTGAAGTCCGCGAACTCGAGCCCGAAGCCCCGGTCGCGGGAGGCCTGCTCGGCTGGCCGACCGTCCCGCGCCACCCGGCGGGCATGCAGGCTGAAGGGCTGCAACGCCGCCAGGAAGTCGGGGTCGAACAGTTCGGCGAACGTGGGTGCGTTTGCCACGGGCGGTCCTTCGTGTTCCGATCCGCTCGGTCAGGCGGCCACGGCGTGGGGTGGTTTCACCGACTTCAGCACGTCTTCCACCAATTCGTCGGACGAGACGTTGTTCGCCTGGGCGCGGAAGTTGAGCAGGATCCGGTGCCGCAGTACCGGCAACGCGACGGCACGGATGTCATCGGTGCTCACCGCGAAGCGGTCGTCGAGCAGCGCCTGGACCTTACCGGCGAGGATCAGCCCCTGCACGCCGCGGGGACTCGATCCGAGTGAGGCGCATTCGGCTACGCTTGACGGCGCGAGCGCATTGTCAGGCTGGGTTGCGACGACCAGCCGGATAGCGAAGGTTCGCGCGGCCTCCGGTTCCGCCACCGAGCGGACGGTATTGCGGAGACTGCGGATCTCCTCGCCGTTGGTGACCGGCTGGATGTCGACTTCGTCGGCGCCCGTGGTGCGGTCGAGGATGGCGTGGTATTCGTCCTCGGCGGGATAGCCGACGACGAGCTTGAACAGGAAGCGGTCGAGCTGCGCCTCGGGGAGCGGGTAAGTGCCTTCCTGCTCGACCGGGTTCTGCGTCGCCATGACGCAGTACGGTTCCTCGAGCTCGATCGTGCGCCGGCCCACGGTCACCTGTCTTTCCTGCATGGCTTCGAGCAGCGCGGACTGGGTTTTCGGCGTCGCCCGGTTGATCTCATCGGCGAGGATCAGGTTGGCTATGAGCGGGCCCTGCTGGAAGGTGAGTTCGTGTCCGCCGCCTGCGGTCTCGGTGAGGACCATGGTGCCCTGGATATCCGCCGGCATCATGTCGGGGGTGAATTGGATGCGGGAGAACGCGAGGCTCACGGCCTCGCTCAAGGACCGGACCAGCAGCGTCTTGCCAAGCCCGGGCACACCCTCGAGCAGCACGTGGCCGCCCGCCATCATCGCGGTGAGCACGCCGTCAACGACGTGTTCCTGGCCGACCATCATCTTGGCGACTTCCGCCTTGACCCTGGCGAATACCGCCTTGAATTCCGCTGCGCGTTCCCGCGCTTCGTCTGCTGTCGTCATGTTGCCTCGTTCAGTCTGTGGTATTGGGTGTGGAATCGGCCCTAGCAAGATCGCCGAGATCGCGGGCGCGTTCCGCCAGGAAGTAGTCGCGCACCGTCTCCTGCATCCAGGGCGCCAGCGCCGGATGGGGCAGGTAACCGATGGATTCGCGCCGGCTGCCGCGGTCGGCCGCGTTCGCGGCGAGGGACGTCTTGGGTTCTGGCTCCGCGCGCTCGCGTTCCACCTTGATGCGTCCCGGGTTGGACTTGCCGCGCAGGTGGTCGGGCATCGGCACGCCGAGCAGCATGGCGGCCACACCGCGGGTCTTCTTCAGGCCACTGGGCCCGCCACGGCCGTTGGCCTGCTCGTTCTCCTGGTCGCTCAGGCCCGAGGGGCTCAGGGACCGGTCCACCGCCGCCTTGCGGTTGTTCAGCATGGGCTTGCTCGCCGATGCGGCCTTCTGTTCCTCGTCCTCTTCTTCGTCGGCGTCGTCGGTGGCATCGCCCTCGTCCTCGTCGTTGCGGGCCTTGTCGTCGGCTGCGGCCTGGTCGGAAGCCGACGTCCGGCTGCCAGAACTCCGCCCCGTGCCGCCGCTCACACCCTTGGACGCCTCGGGCTGTTCCTGTTTGGTTTCCTCCGGACGGCTCTTGTTCTCCTTGCGAGGTTTGGCCGGCCGTTCGCGCGGGGGCTGTTGTTTCGACGACCCCTCTCCGGATGCGCCTGCGGCAGCCTTGCCCGCCTGCCGGGCCAGCGATGCCGCCTTGCTGCTCTTCGCAGACGACGAACGGGCATCACCAGTGCCCGACTGGGACCGGGCGGCGCGCTCGGACTCGCCTTGTGAGTCTCCCTGGCTCGGGTCGGTGGGACGCTGGCCGTCCAGGCTTCGCCGGGAGGAGTCCTTGGGCAGGGGCGGCTCCGTACTTTCCTCCAAGGCAGTTTCGGCGGCGGCCGGAAGCCCGGCAGCGCCTTCGTCAGCCAACGCGAGTACTGAACTCCCCGTGATGGGAGGGAGTTCCCCTAGCAGGACCGCAGCGGCAAGAAGCAGTACCGAAACGGCGCCCAGCGGCCAGCGCCGGGCTCGGAGAACAGGTGGCGGCGTGCGCACCGCGGGCAATTCCGTGTCGAGAGCCCGTTGGGCGAAGGGCGCGGCGTCCTCCACCGCGGCCTGCTCGAACGGGCCGGAAGGTCCACGGGAGACGAACTCGTCCGCCGCCTGCAGCCGCCCCTTGAGATCCAACAGCGTATCGAAGAGGGCGAGACAAACGCGCCGGTCCGTCTTCTCGCGCAGGATCACCACCAGTGCGTAAACGGCAACGATGACTAACGGCGCGACCACCGCCAGTACCACGGTTGCCATCGGGGCGAAAGGCCAGAGGGAGGGACCGGCCAGGCCGGCCAGGTTACCGATGAGCGCGAGGCACGGAACGACAAGGGCGGCGGCAAACGCGTGGACGAATGCCTTGGCCAGTGCTTCCTTCGCGGCCCAGAGGCGCAGTCGCTGCCGGCCCCGCAATACCACCTTGTCGAGGTCGGCGCCGATTCCGGCTGGTTCGGTATCGCGCTCAGCCATCCGAAGATTCCCTGGCAAGCAATGGATCATCAGGATCGAGCAACGGGCGTATCCGCTCAAGGCCTTCGAGGGCGCTTTCCTTGATGGCGGGCGGGGCGGGCGTCAGTTCCGATGCCGCGCGCTGGTAACTGGAATAGGCCCGCCGATTGCGGCCCAGTGCCTCGTAGGCGCGGCCGAGTTCGTGACGCACCACGCCGTCCAGACGCGGGTCGCCGTAGAACGCCGCCGATAGGAAGGTCTTCCAGGCATCGTGGGCCCTGCCGGCGTGCAGGTAGCGGTCGCCGAGCGTGAGTTGGATGTTCTGGCGCAGGGACGGCCGGTCGGAACGGCCGATGTAGGCGAGAGCTTCCTCGCAAAGGGCGATCACGAGGTCCGAGCGTTCGTCCTTGCGATCGGAGTTGAACAGGGCAAACGCGAAACCGGAAACGTAGTGGGTCTTGCGCGGCTCCGGGGTCACCGACAGACCTATGGCGACCGTTCGCATCTGCGCTTCGTCCGGCATACCCGCTTCCAGGCCGAGCCCGAACATCAGGCCGGCCGCTTCCTCGATGTTGCGGTCTTCGGGCCAGCGCTCGGTATAAGCCAGCAGGGCGTCCACGTCTTCGGCCGCGGCCGCGGCGTAGAACGCGGCGTCCGCTTCCGAATAGTTGCTGTCCTTCTGCGGCGTCAATGCGAGATAGCCGGCCGTCGGGTTGATCTCCAGGCGGTACGCGGACCAGAGCCCGAGTCCCGATCGCAGGAGCCAGTCCGTACCCGGATCCTCCGGCGGGTCCTCGAACGGCTGCGGGAACAGCGCAACCATTCCGGACAGGCCCAGGGTGGGCGGCGCGCCAAAGGTGATGTCGTCGACATCCCCGGCCGGCTTGCCGAGAGCCTCCGCGATCTCCTGGTTGAGATAGGTGTGATAACCGGCGGTACCGAAAGTCATCGAGGCGGTCTTGCCGCCATCGTAAGAGACGGGCACGTGAACCTGGTTGCCCACCACGCGGACCTCCTCGACCACGGCGAAGAAGTCCTCCCGGGCCTCCTCAGCGTCCGCGTCCGCAGCCGGTGTGAGTGTCAGCACTTCCGCTTCGAAGTCGAGGCCGAAGGCAAAGGACTGCAGCACTGGCCACCCCATGATCACCGATACGTCGACGTTCTCGAGGTCGTTCGAGTGGCGGGCGGTGAACTCCTCGAGAAAAGGTCCCGTCGCCATGCTGACGGCATCCCGGGGCACTTCCAGCCGGAATCCTTCCGAGATCACCTTGAGCGTCTGTTCTTCTTCTCCGAATGCCAGGGAACCAAGTACGTTCCGGTGCATCGCGAAGGCCTCCGGCGCCGCGTAGTCGATGACCAGGTGGGTTTCCTTCTGGAACGTCTCGGTCTGCAGGATCGCGCGGATCAGGACGCTGTCGCCGAGTGACTTCGCCTCGATCTGGCCTCCGGAGTTCTGCGCGCTGGCGGTGTTGGTGAACAGGACGGCAACCAGCACCACCAGGAGGTGAGCCAGAACACTCCACGCCCAATGCACACCCTGTGCTGGACCTGCCCTGTATGACGTAATCGTCCGCATTGCGAGTGGTGAACGTCCGCGATAGCGCGGCAATCTGATTGCCGTAGCTTACGGAAACCTGAACTGCTGTCGCTATTCGTTCAGAAGCTCGGCCAGCTTCCTCTCCAGGGATTCGCCGCGGAGATGTCTCGCTACCCGCTTGCCGTCACTGGTGATCAGGTAGTTGGCCGGAATGCCCCTCACGCGGTACAGCTTCGCGATAGTGCTGTCGAAGGCTTCGCCGTCGCAGACGTTCAGCCAGGGGATCTCGTAGTCGTCGACCGATGCGGTCTTCCAGGCTTCGGGATCCTCGTCCAGGTTGACCGAGAGGATCTCGAATCCCTTGTCCCGGAAATTGGCGTACGCGGATTTGAGGTAGGGAATCTCGGCGATGCAGGGACCGCACCAGGACGCCCAGAACTCGACCAGCGTATACCGGTTCTCCTTGAGGACGTCCTCAAGGCGAATCTCCTCGCCGTCAAGCGTCAGTGACGAGAAATACTTCATGGCCCTGGCGATCTCCTCCACCCTCCGGTCGCGCAGGGCGTTCATGAGATCGACGGCCCTGTAGTCGCCGAGGACGGCGCGCAGCTCTTCGAAGGCCGCGTTCTGGTCATCGTCGTCGCCTTCAAGCCAGGCAGCCTGCAGGGCCAGGAGCCGAGCCGTCGGGTCGCCGTGATTGAGGTAGATTCCCTTGAGGCGCTCGTCCGCCTCGTTTTCTGATTCGGTGGCCGCCGATCCGGGGAAGATCAGCCGGTTGTAGTTTCCACCTGTGAACCGAAGGTTGCCGCCCGTGGCGCTCGCGACCTGGAATTGACCGGCCGGCTCGACAACGCCGCGCACGGCCGTATCCTCTGTATCCTCCACGAGCAGCCTTACCTCGGCCACGAACGGATCTTCGATGTCGGCACGCACCGTCGCCGCGCCATTCTTGACGAACGCAAGGTCGAGGACTTCGAAACCGCCGTCGCTCCTCGGATCGGCATAACCGAACTCGAGCAGTTCGCCCTCGTGTTGTTCGAAGCCCGTGGCCGTAATCGTCGTTTCCACGGCATGTGAAACGCCAACGAGGCACACCAATAACCCTAGCTGCAAGGCAATTCTGATCGTTGCCATCATGTCTCCCGATTGATCCGAAATATTCTCGTAGTCTTCAGCACAAAACTTACCGCAGCCTGAAAGCTGGTGCATCTGCCAGTCGAAGTCCCGTATAGGGTGTATCGTTTCGATTCCCCGTCGGGGGACTACAGGCAGTTAGATCACGTCCAGCTTACCGGAACGTCCCTGCAGAGCGGTCTATTCGCCATACAACTCCGCCAGCTTTTCGTCCAGTTTCCGCTGACGCAGGTGCGTGCCGACGATTTCGCCGCTGCCGCCCCTGGCCAGGTAGTTTGCCGGAATGCCCATCACGCCGTAGAGCTTCGCCGACTCGCTCTCGAAGCCCTGCTGATCGCCCACGTCGATCCAGGGGATCTGCTC
>JAPPGA010000066.1 GCA_028821515.1 Gammaproteobacteria bacterium
CGCGGGCCGGTGCAACCATCGCCGATTAACTGTTGCCGCCCGGGGCCCGGCCCCACCACCCCCCCCCGCGGGGGGCTTTTGCCCGGCCCCCGCGCGAGGCGACGTGCGGCAGCGGGTGCCGCGAGGCGGTGCGCGAGCATCGGCACCAGGGCGACCGCCACCAGCAGGGACGCGGCCAGCGGCACGAGGAAAGCCCGCACCGCTATCTCCAATTGCTTCTGCACGCTGGTCATGCCGGCTTCGACCTCGACGAGCACCAGCGGCAGGAAAACGATTGCGGTTGTAAGACTCGCTGCGGCGATGGCACGTACGGTGCGCCGGAGCCCCCGGCGAACGGCGGCATCCGGTGCCGCACCATGGTCGAGGGAGCGTTGCACCGACTCGAACACGACCACGCTGTTGTCCACGAGCAGCCCTACGGCGAGCGCCAGGCCGAACAGTGTCAGCATGTTCACTGTATCGCCGAACAGGTACAGCGCGGCGAGCGTCGACAGCAGGCTGATCGGCACCGCAACGGCGACCACGGTCACGGCCTGCCATTGCCGCAGGAACAGATAGAGAACCACTAGCGCGATGGCAAAACCGGACAGGCCGAGACGGGCGAGGCGCCCGATCTGATCCTCGACCTCTTGTGCAGCGTCGGTCCCGATCACCAGTTCAAGGCCCATCTCGCTCAGTTCTTCGTTCAGTTCCGAGGCACGGGTGCGAAGGTCGCGGCCGAGGCGGACTAGGTTTGCCCCCTGCTCCTGGTATATGGCGATGCCAACGGACGGCTTGCCGTTGACACGGAACAGCGAGCGTTCCACACCGATACCGAGATCGACTTCGCCCGCGTGGTGCAGCTGCGCGGGGCGGCCGGGAACGATCCTTGATTCGGCGAGGCTGTGGATTCCGGAGGGGCGCCCGTCGAGAACGACGTTGGTATTGCCGTTCGGAGTTTCGAGCTTGCCGAGGTAGCGCAAGTCTCCGACATTGCGCTGCACGGCGCCGATGACGTCGTCGATGGTCGCGCCAAGCGCTACGGCTCTCGCGGGATCGACGGTCAGGGTTACCTGGAGCGGCGCCCCTCCCCTCGTGATGGCTTCGGTCACGCCTGGCACGGCAGCGAATCGCGGCGCGATCAGCTCTTCCGCGACATCGAACAGCGCATGGCGGTCGACGTCGCCGCCAAGCACGTTGACCATCATGACGAACGTGCCCCAGGTCGAGGTGTCGGAGCCGCTGACGGAGAGCCATGTTCCTTCTGGCTGCTCACGCTCGATCGCGGCCGCGATGCGGCGCAATTCCAGTTCCCGGACCCTAATGTCGACGCCGCGTTCGAAGAGCACCTGGAAGTTGCCGCCGGCGCCGCGGATCGAACCGCTCGTCTCCAGCACCATCGGCAGCGCCGCCACCCGTCCCTCCAGGGGCAACAGGATTTCGCGCTCGACGGTTTCGGGCTCGCTGCCGGGCCGGGAGAAGTTGACCCACAGCCTGTCGCCCTCGACGTTGGGGAACAGCTCGATGGGAATGCGCTGCCAGGCCACCAGGCCGAGCAGTACCAGGCCCAGGAACACCATGGACACCGCGACGGGGCGGCGAACCGGCAGATCCAGCGGATTCACGAAGCGGGCCTCGTCAAGCGCATCCGGTCAATGAGCAGGTATACGCACGGCAACACCAGGAGGGATCCGATGGTCGACGCAAGGATGCCGCCGATGATGGTCAGTGCCATGGGTGCCCGCAGGGAGGCACCTTCGCCGCCAGCCAGCACGAGGGGCAAAAGTGCGAGCGCGGTGGTCAGGGTGGTCATGGCAATGGGGCGCAGGCGGATGCCGGCAGCCGCCGCGAGGGCGGCAACGCGGTCCCTTCCGGCGTCCATCTGGCGGCGGGCCGTGGCGATGAGGAGCACGGCGTCGTTCACGGCGATACCCGCGAGGACGATGAGTCCAAGCATCGCCATGACCCCTATCGGCTGCCCGGTCCAGGCGAGTGCACCAGCCACGCCTATCAGCGCCAACGGGATGGAACTGAGGACGGTCACCGGGTGCACCAGCGATTCGAAGGTTCCCGCCAGCACCATGAATACCAGTACCAGCGCCAGCAAGCCCGCCAGCCGAAGTTCAGAGAAGGTGCGTGCGCGCTGCTCTTCCTCTCCCCGCAGGGCACTCCGGGTCCCGGGGGGCAGGGGCAGACCGTCGAGCGCGGTTTCGACGGCGGCGACGGCTGCAGGCTTCGGGACCCCTTCGGCGATCTGTGCGGTAACCTCGGCCGTACGCCGTTGATCGCGCCGAAATACTTCTCTCGCCCCCTCGACTTCGGCAAAGGTTGCGACCTGTCCCACGGCAGCCAAGCGGCCGTCCGGAGTGCGAAACAGAACGTCGCTCAAGTCCTCGCGACGCGGCGTTGGCAGGTAAATGCTCACCCGGCGCTCCTCGTCGCCGGTGGACAGAATCGTGGCGACGCGTCCGTCAAGGCTTGCCTCCATGACTCTCGAGATGGTCTGGAGATTGACACCGAGCGAATCGGCCATGGCGCGGTCCAGCGTGACGCGAAGCTCCGGCGGTCCGCCTTCAAATGAGGATCGGACGTCCCACAGTTCTGGCAGCGTTTCGAGCCGCTGCTTGATGTGGTCTGCGCCGCGGCGCAGGTCTTCCAGTGCGTTTCCTGAGACTTCCACAGTGATCGGTGGGCCGGCCGTGCCGAGCGCGTCGGTCAGTGCCGAGCGCCCGATCTCCCAGGTGACTTCCGTCATCGGGAGATCCGCGAGTTCGGGTTCGAGCCAGTTCGCCACCTCGCGTCCGGTGGGACCATCGATCTCCATCCGCGCCAGGACCCTGGCCGTGTTCTCTTCGGTCAGTTCGCTACGGATCAGGCGGTCGTCTTCGGGCAGCCGCCCGACTTCCGAAAGGGTCGCCGCCAGCGAATCGCCTCCGGCTTGCGCCAGCAGGTCTTCGACTCCCGCTACCGCGCGAGCGGTGGACTCGACCCGCTGCTCCGACGGTCCCACGAGCCGGACAGAAAACTGGCGCGGATCGCTGGGCGGCATCAGTTCTGTGCCGAGCCGCAGCAACGCCACCACCGCGGCGACGGCGGCAGCCGCGGCGACCAGCACAACGGTGGATGGGCGTTGGAGCAGTCTGGCGACGAGGGATTCGAGCGCGCTTCGGGCGCGACCCGGTCGTGTGGCGGCGGGAGGGCTCGTCAGAAACCAGCGGCCCAACGCGGGTATCAGCATCAGCGCCACGCCGAGGGACGCCACGAGGGAGATCGTCACCGTGAACGCGATGCCATCGATCAGGCGGGCAGCGAGGCCCTGGACGAACAGCACCGGCAGGAAGACAACGCAGGTCGTCAGCGTGCTCGCCGTGATCGCCCCGGCAACTTCTGCCGTGCCCCGGACGGCCGCCTCCCCGGGCGCATCTCCCGCAGTGAGCCGGCGATAGATGGATTCGACGACAACGATGGCATTGTCCACCAGCATTCCAGCGCCAAGGGCGAGACCGCCAAGGGTGATGATGTTGAGGCTGTAGGACTGGAAGCCCATGAAGAACAGCGCGGCGAACAGGGCGACCGGCACGGCAGCCGTGACGATGAGGACAGCGCCGCCGGACCGCAGGAACGCGGCGAGGACCGCAATGGCGAGCACGATGCCGAGGCCGGCGGCGTTCTTGAGATGGTCCAGCGCATCGACCACAACACTGGCATCGTCGGTGATCTCCCGGACGTCCACGCCCGGCAGGTCCTCGTCCAGGCCGACAAGGGCGCCGCGAACGGTGGTAGACACCGCAACCGTGTTGGCGCCGGCCTCCTTGTAGATGGAAAGGCCTACGCCTTCCGCGCCGTCGACGCGGACCAGGTGGTCGATCTCCCTGTCGATGAGTTCCACGCTGGCGAGGTCCGACACGCGAACCGCCTGTTGCCGGCCCGAATCGTCCACGAGGTACCGCACCACGACGTCGCTCACGTCTTCGACGCGGCGGAAACGCGACAGCGCCCGAAGCTGGAAGACACGGTCCTCTTCTTCCAGGGTCCCTGCCGATATGTCGATGTTCTCCTGGGCCAGGCGTTGTTCGAGCTGTCCCAGGGAGACGCCGAAAGCGTCAAGGCGATACCGGTCCACCCCGATGCGCACTTCCCGCTCCCTGCCGCCGACCACTCGCGCTTCGGCGACGCCCTCCAGCCTTTCGAGGGCGGGAGCCACCTGGCGGCGGGCCAGGCGCCTGAGTTCGGCCAGGTCGGGTTTGCCGGAGGGCGCGACAAGCCCCAGGGTGAGAATCGGTGCCTGTCGGGGATCGAATCGCCGTACCAGCACTTCGTCGACTTCCGGGTCGGCCTCGATCAGGCCCACGGCCTTCTGCACATCGATGAGACCCAGGTCGATGTCGGCGTCCCAGTCGAAGATCACTGTCGCAACCAGCCTGCCTGATCGTGCGACCTGCTCGACGTTGCGGATGCCGCGAACAGTGAACAGAAGCTGCTCCACGCGTTCGCCGTAAAGGCGCTCCATTTCCGCGGGCGGCCGGTCGCCGGAGCGCACCGAGACGACCACTGTAGGGGTCTGCACGTCCGGAAGGAGGTCGACAGGAAGGCGCTCCCAGGAAAGCCAGCCGACCAGGGCGACTGCGAGGGCGACGACGCTGACGGCAACGGGCCGGCGAACGGCGAGTCCGGCGAGCGACTCGAACAACTACGAGCCTACTATTCTGATCCGCGTGCCGTCGGTAAGGGTCTCGACGCCGCGAACGACGATACGGTCGCCTGGTGCGAGTCCGGCGAGCACCTCGACCTGGTCGTCGTCGCCGAGGCCGAGGTTCACGTCGCGACGCGCCACGCGCTGACCGGCAAGGACGAAGACGACGTTTCGGCCGCCCCGCCTGACAACGGATTCACGGGGCACAACGGGAACCTCCAGGCGCTGCTCGGCGACGATGGTCACTTCCACGAACATGCCGGGCCGAAGCAATCCTTCCTGGTTGACCACGGCGACTTCGGCGCGAAAGGTGTGCGTATCGGCGTCCACCAGCGGCGCCAGCCGGATCACAACGCCTGCGATGTCGACGTCCTCGAACGCATAGTGGCGAATGCGCGCGGCAAGTCCTTCGTGGACGCGGCCGAGCTCCGGTCCTACCAGGTCGATGTCGGCGATGAGTTCCTCGAGCGGGGCAATCCGTGCGACGGTGAATCCAGGTGCCACGAGCTGGCCATCGGCGATCGGTAATCCTTCGCCATTGCGGGCCAGCCGCAGGATGACGCCGCCGATGGGCGTCGTGATCCTCGATTTCGCGGCGTTCAGCTTGCTGCGTTCATACTCGTACAGCGCGTTTTCGTACTGCACTTCCGCGTTCCGCAGTTCTTCCTCCGCGATCAGCCGCGAAGCGAACAGGTCGCGCCGCCTGTCGAGTTCCGACTCGGCTGTCTGAAGCGCGCGCCTGGTCGATTCGATGCGCGCGTGCAGGCGCGCATCTTCGCCGGTCACCTCGGCGATGACCTGTCCCGCCTTGACTGCCGAGCCCTCGGCAAGCCGGATCCCTGATTCGTCGCGGCCGATGTGCAGGTAGCCGGGTACCTCTATCTCGAGGGTGACCATTTCCCTGGTGCGGAGCGTCCCGGTGGTAACGATCAGTTCCTCGACGTCGCCGGTTTCCACCGTGCTCACTTCGACCGGAATGCGGAACTCGGCCGGGGGGGCGCTCGCCCCCGGACCGCATCCAGTGAGCGCGATGGCCAGAGCCGGCGTCAACAACCCGATTGAAAGTACGCGCCTGACGGCGATAGCTGCGGGAGAGCGATACTCGTCGTGGGAGTTCATGAGCATTGTGTGAGAGGGCGACGTCACTATCAGTCCACAGGTAACCAGCGGATGGCATCGGCCGCGATAGTGTACCCGTCGTTGTTTTGTCCTTCCGATCGGTTGGTCACGACGAGGCGCACCTCGCCAGCTTCGAGTTCGAACTCGCCGAGATTGTTCCAGCCGGCCACGGCGGCCGAGCCGTCGAACTCGATCACCCTTTCGGTGGTTCCGGCGACGAGCGTCATGTCGTAAGGTCCTTGGCCCTGCGTCCAGGAACCGCCCATCGACACGTCCACGCCGCCCGAACCTATGGTCACGGCAAGCTGCGAATCTCCCGACCGGCCACGTGACTTCACGGGAGGCAGATGGTAGTCGAGTCTCCAGCGGCCGGTGCGTGGCAGGCGGGCCGAAAAGGTCACCGCTTCGGACGCTCCAGTCGAGATCGTCGAACGTGCCAGGGTGTGCCTGTACTTGCCCCAGGTCCCGTCAAGTTCCTGCCGGGACCAACCGGAACCGACTTCCGACCAAAGGAAGGATGGCAGCCCCTCGTCGACATCCCTGATGTCCCTGTCGCGTATGCGTTTGGCGGCGGAACCGTCTTCGGAGAATCCGGAGTCCAGATCATCGACGACGATGCCCGCGTGCGCTGACGGCTGCCAGTCGCTCAGGCGCGACCCTTCGAAGGCTTCGGTGTCGATGAAGTTCTCGCCGTCGATTTCGGGCAAGTCGAGGCGCACCGGCTGCCGGTTCAGGGAAAGGTAAGGTTGTAGGCTGACCTCCACGGGGAGCATGTCTGCCACGAGCCCTATCTCCCGGGAAGTGGAGGGACCGATCCGTATTGGCGCGCTGGTTCCTCCGCTGGGCCGCTTGCTCTTGCCCCGCCACTCGATGCGCAGCAGTCCCGGTACGGGTTCATCGTTACGCACATGAAGACTTATCTGGTAGCGGGGCTGACCGAATTCGGAGTCAGGTAAACGGAAGATCTCGACGGGGGATGCAAGAAAACCAGGGAGCGATGCATCGTGAAGCCAGTCTCCGATGATCGGCTCGATGTCCGACCCGACAGCCTGTGCGAGGGAGCGGAAGTCTTCCGCAGTGAAATTCGCGCCGGCGTAGCGACGGCGCAGTTCGGATAGCAGTGCCGCGGTTCGTTCGCGACCGAGGGCGTCCCATATCGACAACGCCGTGGCCTGTCCCTTGAGCGTAAGTGTGTACACCGCCTGTTCGGGGTCTTTTTCGGTGTCGAGGTCTACTAGAGCGTTACCGAGGGCCCGGTTCCAGACCGACGGCCGGTTGGTCACACGGTCCAGCACGTTTTGGGTGACCGACGCCGACCGGCCGGTCGAGAACGCGCTCTGGACGGCACTGCCCATAACCTGTTCCATGCTGTTGGTGTGCCGGAACAGGTGGGCGGAGAAGAAGGCGTTCCTGTCCGTGAGCAGCCGCTCCGCCAGCGTCTCGCAGACGAAGTCGAGGGCGACGGCGCCCACGCCCGCCGCACCGGTCTGGAACGCGAAGAAGTTGCGTGAAACGCCAAGAAATGGGTTGCCGCCACTGATGTCATTCGCGAAGAACCTCTCCAGTACGCGAACCTTGGCGGCGCTGACACCGCCTTCCGCGCCCGCCATTCTGGCCAGCGTTTCGGGGTTGCCGAACTGCCGGCTGAAACGGGCAGTGGGAAAGCCCCACTCTCTCAGCAGCATGATTCCGGGCATGGCCAGGGCGGTATCCATGCGCCAGCCGCCTGCGTAAGCCCTGAGCTGGGCGGGAACCTCCACGAGGCTCAAGGCTCCGTAGGGATAGCCGAGTCCGGCGCCTTCGGCGTCGGCGAACAGTTCCTCGAGGCGAATCACGAGCGCGTCGGCGGCGTCGTCGAAAAAGTCCACGTTCCGCAAGTGACGGGGGCTGACGAGCAGTTCAAATTCCACACCCGCCGCCTGGAGCCCGTGACGTTGGAACCTCGAAGCGATGAGACCTAGATCCGGGACCGGTGCGGCGGGCTGGAACCGAAACAGCCCGTCGCCGACGGGTTGTCTGCGGCCGGGTCCGGCCACGAGCCACCCGGGAGGAACTTCCACTTCGATATCGGCACGGAAGAAGTCTCTCGGACGCCTGGAAGGATCGTCCGTGTCGAAGTTGGCCCCGGGGCGGGGAAGCCAGCTTGACCCTGGCATCAGGGCGACGAAGCTTCGTTCGAACAGCGCGGTTTCCGATCCGAGGGCGGGCAGTCCCGACTCGCCGGACCGTTGGCGCGCCGCGTCGACTGCGCTGTCGAGATAGCCGAAGGCAGGGTCGGGAACGCCTTGCGCCTGCAGGGACATGGCAATGGAAGATCCTGCAGCGAGCGGTTCCGGCAATGCGGCGGCCAGCAGGCCCTCGGTATGCGTGAAGGTCACCGGTTCGCCGCCCACATTCAAGGCCTCGACTCGCATGCCCGGATTGAAGCTGAACAGCAGTTCGTCGAGTGGGAGATGTTCGGGTGCGGTTAGGCGCAGCTCGACATCGAGGGTCAGCATCTCGCCAGGCGCAATGCGGACCGACCCCGTGATCTCGTCGACACCGGGGTACGGGTCGGTGCGCCGCGACTCATGGGCTGCGGACCACCGTTCGGTGATTGCCAGGCCGTCGGCGGCGTCCTTGACAAGCAGGCCGAGTACTGCGGCTCCGGCGGCAATGCAGGCGAGGCCGGCGCCGATGCGTACGGACCCGCGCGCGCCGTCGGGCCTGGGATACAGCGCGGCGGCCACCAGCAGTGCACCTGCGGCCAACAGAAGCAACGAGCCGCGATTGGCAAGCAACGCAAGGTCGGGATGCGCCGGCAGGATATCGGACGGATACTGGGTTCCGAAGGGCAGGATTGCCTCGACCAGGTAGATCACTCCGTTGTCCACCGCATACAGCTGTAGTCCGAACAGGGCGCCCGCGACCGCCACGACCAGAATCCGGTAGCGCAAGGCGACCGCCAGCAACGTGATCACGGCGCACCACAGGATCAGGACGGGCAGGGCGTCCAGGACGACGAAGACCATCAGCGAGACGGGCTGTACCATCTCGCCCATCCACCATTCGAAGAGTTGCGCCGCGCCCCCTATCGCCTGGAACAGGACCGCAAGCACCAGGACGGGTATCCAGGCGACGATCACCAGTCCTGTCACCCTCCCTGCCAGGAGAGACAGGTTCGACACGGGTCGCGAGTCGAGAACTTCCGCAATGCGGTCGCGCTCATCGCGAGCGCGAATATCGAAGGCAAGGAAGATGAGCCCGACCATGAGGACCCAGACGTAGTACATGCCCAGGAACGACATGAGGAATCGAGGCGATACCAGTCCCGCTGATGCCGATACGCCGGAAGCCGTCCCGTGAAGGAAACTGAAAAAAAGGAAATGGGCCATTCCCGTTGCCAGGGCCAGGCCGGCAAACAGCCAGGTGCGGACCAAGCGCCGCGCGGATCGAACTTCCGCGACGGCGATCCCGAGCGTTCCTCGCACTACGCGGCGTTCCTGTCCGACCCCGTTTCGGTCTCTTCGTCCTGGCGTGCCGCCTCGGAACGCCCCCTCGCGGCCATGAACGCAAGGTACGCCTCTTCGAGGGTGGGTGATGCGACTGGCACAGCGCCATCCGGAACGGTGTCGCGCGTGACCGCCCGCAAGGCGATGCCGTTGCCATCGGGGTTGCGCGAAACTACCTCGAACTCCGCTTCCATGCGCTCCATTCCGGCCGCGTCGGTAATGACCTCGAAGACCCGGCCCGCGGCTTGATCCAGCAGTGCCTTCGGCGGACCGTGAAATACGATGCGGCCTGCGTCCAGCAGCGATATTTCCCGGCAACCGCCGCCCAGGTCGGCCACGATGTGGGTGGATAGCAGGATCGTCCGGTCCTGTCCCAGGCGGGTCACGAGTTGACGGAACCGCATGCGCTCTTCCGGGTCAAGCCCGACCGTCGGCTCGTCGACGATCAGCACCTGTGGCTCGTGCACCAGGGCCTGCGCCACGCCGAGCCGGCGGACCATTCCGCCGGAGAGCTTCTTGACCTTGCGATCCGCGACGGACTCCAGTCCCACGAGCGCGAGGACTTCCGCGACGCGTCGTCGTCGTTCCCTGCGCTTGTCCAGTCCCGACATGCGGGCGAGGGTGTCCACCACCTCCTCGGTCCGGTGAAGGCGCCAGGCGCCGAATTCCTGCGGCAGGTAGCCGATGAGGGACCTTACTTTGAGCGGTTCGTGAGTGACGTCGTATCCGCAGACCGCCATGCTGCCTCTTGTCGGTACCAGCAAGGTTCCGATGATGCGCAAGAGGGTGCTCTTGCCGGCGCCGTTCGGTCCGAGCAGACCGAACAGGCCCGTGCCCAGGGCGAGGTTCACATCCTCAAGGGCGGTATGTCCGCCCTTGTAGGTGTGGCCGATGCCACGGGCGTCGATGGCCAATGCTTCCATTCCTTGTCGCGGATGCGTCCGCCGTCTCGCGGGAGCGCGAATAATAGAACATTGATTCCGCGCTTGTGAGATGTGGTGCCGGAATTGCTGCAAAATTGCAAAATGGACCGCGCCTGGGCGCGCTGGCATACTCGGCCAGCGAAGAGTGCTTCGCCTTCGTGGCGCAAGGGGGGACAGCATGGGACGGACGGGGGAGACGTTCGGGGCTTCGGGCTGGAAACTGCTCTTGGCGTCAGCGGCCGCCATAGCGCTTGTAGTGCTGGGAACGACTGCGCACGCGTCGGTCGCGGCGGAAGCCCAATTCGTTCTCAATACGTTCTCGTTTCTCATCTGCGGCGCGCTCGTCATGTGGATGTGCGCGGGTTTCACCATGCTCGAGGCCGGCTCGGTACGCACCAAGAACGCCTCGATGATCTGCATGAAGAACATCGGCCTGTATTCCATCGCGGGTCTCGCGTACTACGTCGTCGGGTACAACCTCATGTACGTGGACGTTGGGCAGTGGGTCGGGTCGCTGCAGTTCCTCTACGGTCCCTCGACCGATGAACTCAAGCTGCTGGGAGGCGAGGAAGGGGCGGGCGCGGCTGTGGTCGAGGCTGGCTATTCCACGATGTCCGACTGGTTCTTTCAGATGGTTTTCGTGGCGACCACGGCGTCCATCGTGTCCGGCACCCTGGCCGAGCGCGTGAACCTGTGGAGCTTCTTCATCTTCATCGCAATCCTGACCGCAATCATCTATCCAGTGGTCGGTGCGTGGACATGGGGTGGGGGATGGCTCGATCAACTGGGTTTCAAGGACTTTGCCGGATCCACGATCGTGCACTCCACCGGCGGATGGGCGGCGCTCGCGGGTGCCATCATCGTGGGGCCGAGGCTCGGCAAGTTCCGTCAGGACGGGACCACGAAGCCCACGCCTCCTTCGAATATCCCGGCGGTGACGCTGGGGGTCTTCATCCTTTGGCTGGGATGGTTCGGTTTTAACGGCGGCTCGCAGCTCGCGCTGGCAAGCACCATCGATGCGGTGGCGATGAGCATCGTATTCGCCAATACGAACCTCGCCGCCGCAGCGGGCGTCGTTGCCGCGATCATCGTTTCCCGTCCGATTCTCGGGCGGGTCGACCTGCTTGCCGTGCTGAACGGCGCCATCGCCGGCCTCGTCTCCATCACGGCAGCCCCTGATATCGTCGAGCACTACTGGGCGGTGGTCATCGGCGGGGTTGGCGGTGTGGTGGTGGTCGGCGGCATCAAGGTGATGGAAATCTGCAAGGTGGATGACGTGGTGGGCGCCGTTCCGGCGCACCTTTTCGCTGGCATCTGGGGGACGATTGCGGTCTGCATCGCGGGCGGCGGCAATCTCGGTGCGCAACTCGCCGGGATCGCGGCCGTGGGGGTGTTCGTGATGGCGGTGTCGGCGGTCCTCTGGCTGGTGCTGAAAAACACGATGGGCGCGCGAGTCTCAAGCGAAGTCGAATCGCTTGGCCAGGATGCTGCGGAGCTTGGAATCGAAGCCTACCCCGAGTTCATGCTGATGCCGGACCAGGACGATCTGGACGCCCTGCGCCAGGATGCTTAGCAGGGTGCCGCAATAAGAGACACAAAAGCGATGTACAATCTGGCTATAATTTGTTGGATACTCCTAACCCGCTCCGCATCTGAGGCACCGTGGAGATGGCGAAGTTCTGGCAGAATGAATTCTTTGGAGAACGAAGACGATGAACGTTAACCCGGAGCAGGCAAACGGCGTGCTCGTTCTGAAGCCGGAAGGTCGAATCGACGGCCAAAACGCCAGCGACTTTCAATCCTCCGTCATGGAAGCGATTGCGGATGCCCAAGGTGCCGTTGTCGCGGATCTCGGCAGTATTTCCTATATCAGCAGTGCCGGTCTTCGGGCGATCCTGCTGGTCGCGAAGACGATGCGGCAGCGCAATGCGGGTTTTGCGCTGTGTTCGCTGTCGGAACAGATTGACGAGGTGTTCCGGATCAGCGGTTTCGACAAGATCATCGCGGTGCACGGTACGCGCGCCGACGCAATCGCGTCAGTGGCCGGCTGACGCTCCGAACTGTCGGCGGGTGGGAACTACCCGCTGGATCGATGACCTGGTCGCCGCAGGGTTGCCCCTTCGGCTGCGGTCCTTGCCTCAAGTGTTATCAACGTTGAAATCTGGACGCCCATTGACACACCAGGGGGCCGCCATACAATACGCGCCGCTCCCGAGCGCGCGTTCGCGCGACCGTCAACGAGTGGGGATTCGGCGAGCCGTTCGGCCAGCCAACACACGTCTGGAAGCGCGTCGGATTGGGGTGTCGCCAAGCGGTAAGGCACCGGGTTTTGATCCCGGCATTCGCAGGTTCGAATCCTGCCACCCCAGCCACATTGCCAGGGTCGACGTCGACCGACCGGGGGCGGCGTCGCGAAATTGCACCCGGAGGTTGTGAGTAGCATGGCGGAACAATGTGTTTTGGAAGCCGAGACCCGGGTCGGTCGCGGCAAGGCGGCGGTCCGGCGACTTCGCAGGAACGCAAACAGGGTCCCGGGCGTGGTCTACGGTGGGGGAGAGGACACCGTGCTGGTCGAGGTGGAACTCCGGTTGCTGGCGAAGGCCATGGAGCAACAGGCATTTTTCTCCCAGATTATTCAGTTGCAGATCGACGGCGAGTCCGAGCAGGCGGTGTTGCGCGACGTTCAGCGTCATCCGGCGAACGAAAGGGTGCTCCACGTCGACTTCATGCGTGTGCAGGCCGACAAGCCGATACAGATCAGTGTGCCGTTGCGGTTCCTCAACGAGGAAAACTGTATTGGTGTTCGCCAGAGCGGAGGCAATCTCTCGCACAATCTGATTGAAGTGGAGATCACCTGCCTGCCGGCGGCACTCCCGGCGTCCCTCGACATCGATGTCGAGAATCTGGACCTTGGCCAGACCCTGCACCTTTCCGACCTTGAGCTTCCCGAAGGCGTGACGATCGTGGCCCTGGCGTCGGGTGGCGAGCACGACACGCCGGTAGTCAGCGTGCAGGCGCCGCGCGGCGGGCTCGAGGAAGAAGAAGAGGCGTTGGAGGGGGAGCTGCTTGAAGGCGAAGAGGAGGCGCCGGGAGACGGAGAAGACTCCGCTGCAGCCGATGAGGACGACGCGTCGACTGACCAGTAGATGTCGGCTGGTTGGCTCGACATACGCGGTTGACCGTCTTTGGACATGTCCCGTATCCGTCTGATCGCGGGGCTTGGCAACCCGGGCCGCCAATACGAGGGTACGCCACACAACGTCGGCGCACGATGGGTGCATAACCTTGCGGCGCGTTTTTCCATTCCCATGTCCGCCCGTCCGAGGTTCAGGGGAAGCGTCGGTCGCGGAGACGTCCTTGGTCGCGATGTCTGGTTTCTCGTTCCTTCCACCTACATGAACCTGTCCGGCGAGTCAGTGGGTGCGCTATCGCGTTTCTACGGCATCGAGCCTGATGAGATCCTGATTGCCCACGACGAAGTTGACTTCCCCGTGGGCGTGGCAAGGCTCAAGAACGGTGGACGGCATCACACGCACAACGGTCTCGCAAGCGTGGTTGCGGGTCTTGGCAACCGTTCCGACTTCGTGCGGTTGCGTATCGGGATCGGTCATCCCGGAAGGCGCCGGATGATTGGCTTCCTGACCGGAAAGAAGCTCGGCAGGCGCGATCGCGATCGCGTAGACGCGAGCCTCGAGATGGACGATGCGCTGCTGCAACTTGTTGTCGATGGTGAACTGGACAAGGCGATGAGCCGCTTCCACGCACCCAGACCCGCGACGGAATAGTGCGTGGGCTTTCGGTGCGGCATCGTCGGCCTGCCGAATGTCGGCAAGTCGACGCTGTTCAACGCGATGACGTGCGCGGGGGCCGAGGCGGAGAACTTCCCGTTTTGCACGATCGAACCGAACGTGGGCGTCGTGCCGGTCCCGGACCCTCGCATCGGGCGAGTTGCGGAACTCACCTCGGCGAAACGCGTGGTTCCGGCGATGGTGGAGTTCGTGGACATTGCCGGCCTGGTGGAAGGCGCTTCAAGGGGAGAGGGGCTCGGGAACCAGTTCCTCGCACACATTCGTGAGACCCAGGCCATTGCACACGTGGTGCGGTGCTTCGAGGACGAGGGCGTCGTCAACGTCCGGAACCAGGTCTCTCCTGCAGACGACATCGAGGTTGTCGATACCGAACTGGCATTGGCGGACCTCGACACCGTGGAACGCGCCCATGATCGCGTCCGGCGCGTGGCGGCTGTCGGCGATAGCCAGGCGCGTGTCCGGACAGCACTGCTTGAGAAGATGCACGAATGCCTGGACCGGGGCAGTCCGGTCCGCGCACTTGATCTGACGGCAAACGAACGGGCGGCGATTGCGGACCTGCACCTGCTCACCGCCAAGCCCGTGATGTACATTGCCAACGTGGCCGAGGACGGACTGCGGGACAATCCACTGCTCGCAACTGTCGAGGGGATCGCCGGGTCGCACGGCGCGCCCTGCATTCCCATCTGCGCAAAGATCGAAGCCGAGATTGCGGAACTTGAAGTCGACGAGAGAATGGACTTTCTGCGCGATCTCGGATTGGAGACCCCGGGCCTGGACCGCGTGATCCAGGCGGGGCACCGGTTGCTGGGACTGCACGATTTCTTTACGCACAATTCGGAGGAAGCGCGCGCCTGGACCGTTCCGGTCGGGACTGCCGCCCCGCAGGCTGCTGGGGCGATCCACACGGACTTCGAAAGGGGCTTCATTCGCGCCGAAGTGATCGCCTACGAGGACTTCGATTCGTTCGGAGGTGAGCAGGGCGCAAGGGAAGCGGGTCGGCGGCGCCTGGAAGGCAGGGACTACGTCGTGCTGGACGGGGACGTGATCCACTTCCGATTCAACGTGTAGGGCCCGCGTATCCCGGACCATTGCCCACGATCTTCACTTGCGTAGCGGCGGTCGAGACGGCGTGGTGGCCAACTGGCCGCTCTTCGAGGGACAGTTCCTGCGGGGGTTGTAGCAGCGCGACAGACCCCTAACGCATCACCCGGAAGCACTTGCGCAGCTCTTCGACAAATAGCTCGGGCTGCTCGAAAGCGGCGAAGTGGCCGCCCTTGTCCAGTTCGTTCCAGTAGACGATGTTGGGGTAGCGGTTTTCCGCCCAGATCCTCGGCGTCGGCGTCATCTCCTCGGGAAAGATGCTGCACCCGGTGGGGACGTTGATCTCGACGGCATGCTCATCGTAGGCGCCAGTGAGGTGGCTCTGGGCGTTCTCCCAATAGATTCGCGCCGACGATGTCCCGCTGTCCGTCAGCCAGTAGAACATCACGTTGTCCAGTAGCTCATCTCGGCTGATGGCGTTTTCGGGGACGCCTTGGCAGTCCGTCCACTCGAAGAACTTCTCGAGGATCCACGCGGCCTGCCCCATGGGAGAATCGGCCAACCCGTATCCGAGCGTCTGCGGGCGCGAGCTCTGTTGGCTGCCGTATCCGCCGCCCCTGCCCTGCCGGCGCTGAATGCGCTCAAGTGCCCTTTTCTCTTCTGCGGTGGGGTTCTCAGGCGTCTTGCGTGGCCGACCACCCGGCATGTTGACGTGGATTCCCGCGCAGCGACCGGCATGCCGTGCCGCGAGGGCGTTAGACACGGTCGTGCCCCAGTCTCCACCCTGCGCGAAATAGCGGTCGTATCCTAGGCGCGCCATGATCTCGTCCCAGGCATCGGCGATTTTCGGGATGTTCCAACCGGTCCCCTGGGGATGACCCGAAAACCCGAAGCCGGGCAGGGAAGGGCAGACGACGTGAAATGCGTCTTCCGCGGCCCCGCCGTGGTTGGTCGGATCGGTCAGGGGCTCGATGATGGCGTGGAATTCGACGACGGAGCCTGGCCAACCGTGGGTAATCACGAGGGGAAAGGCGTCCGGATGGGGGCTTGCCCGGTGGATGAAGTGGATGTCCAGGCCATCGATGTCGGTCATGAACTGCGGAAAGCCGTTGTAGTAGGCCTGCCGCGCGGGCCAGTCGTATTCGTTCAGCCAATAATCGCGAATATCTTTCGCCCAGCCGAGGGGCACCCCCTGGTTCCAGTCGTGGGGCGGACCCTCGTGGGCGCGGATGGTCTCGGCATCCGGCCAACGCGTCCGTTCGAGGCGGGCCGCAAGGTCGTCCAGCACGGCCCTCGGAATGTCGATTTCAAATGGTCGGATTTCAGTCATTTCGTCTCCGAGTGTCCGTTAGTCAGGTGTCATGTACCGTCATGTCGAGATCCCTCACTTCGAGGCCGGGTATACCGGCGAAGTCTCGAGCATTCCGACTGATCAGGGTTGCGCCGCGCAACATCGCGGTTACGCCGATGCAGATATCGGCCGCACGACGCCGTGGTGATCCGAGTCGACGAAACACTTCGGCGGTCGTTGAAGCGAACTGTTCTGAGAACGGGATGATGCCATCGGCGGAAAAAAAAGAACGAGCTGTTGCCAGCTGCTCCGGGATTCGCGGACCCCTTGAGAATTCGTACCACGCGATCGCGCTGATTTCTATCGACTGGCCGGAATTGGAAATTTCGATCAACCATCGCCGTTCGGGCCCCGCCGTTGCAAGCGCGTAGACGAGGAAGTCCGTGTCCAGGTGCATGACCATCAGAACCCCTCGTCCTGCTCTTTCAGGCGACGGATCTCGTCCTCCGGGTCGTGGCCGTCAAAGAGTTCGAACAGGTGTCCGAGTATTCGCGCGCGTTCCTCGCGCCTAGCCTGGGGGACGCCGAGGGTCGCGTCGCGATGACGCGTCACGGCGCGACGGATTGCCTCTGAAACCGAGCACTCGTAGCGATGGGCGAGTTCGTGGGCGGCAGTCCGCGTCTCGTCGTCGAGCAGAAGCGTTGTCCTCTTGAGCATATTCTATTGATCGAAGAAATACATAAGATATGGTGGATTAAATGCCAAGTGGGCTATTTTGGCAATGACCATGACACGCGACTAGACTGCGTGCAGTGAATCGCCGCACACGACTAGCGCCTGAACTAACCGGGAGACCCAAATGCGCCTGCAACTCGCTCTCAATGTGCGCGACATGGATGCCGCCGTGGAGTTCTACTCGAAGATGTTCGGCGTGGCGCCACACAAGCGCAGGCCGGGATACGCGAACTTCGCGATCGACGAGCCGCCGCTGAAGCTGGTCCTGTTCGAAACGGCCAATGGCGAGGAACGCCTGAACCACCTGGGCGTCGAGGTGTTCGACGACAACGAAGTGAGCCAAGCCGCGGCGCGGGTCAGGGAGAAGGGCTTGCAACACTCCCTCGAACCGGACGTAACCTGTTGCCATGCCCGGCAGAACAAGGTCTGGTTACGCGAGCCCGAAGGCCTGCGCTGGGAATGGTACCGAGTCGTCGAAGACGTCGGGGAAGACGACGATTGCTGCTAGCAGTGGCGGGTCACCGCCGCGTCGACCAAAGCGTCTATCTGATCGCTGTCGAGTCCCAAGTCCCTGAGGATCGCCACTGTATCCGAACCGAGCGGCCCAGTGGGCGGCGCCGGTGCGAAGCCTTCGGCGTCGAGATTCACGGGCGGTGATAGCGCCGTCACGTCACCCACGGTCGGATGCCGGAAGGTGTGGAACATGTTGTTCGCCGCGGTTTGCGGATCGTCGAGCAGTTCCAGGGGAAAATGGACGGTGGAAACGGGAACGCCCACTTCGTTGAGTTCCGCGGCCCACTTGGCACTTGCGCGCTCGCGCAGCCTTGCCTCTACCCTGGGCTTGAACGCATCGTAGTGCCTGTCGAGGTCGAGTCCGGGACTCGCGCCGAGGCCCGGGTCGTCGAGGCCTATGACGCGCATGAATCTCTCCCGCAGCGAAGGGCTGCCGCAGGCGACGGCGATGGCCGCGTCCGCCGTCTCGTACGTCCGGAAATAGACCTGCGACATGGACCGGGCACGCACGGAAGGAATGATCTCGGCCTGTGCCGTGTAGGAAGCGCCTGCCGCGCGGAGTGCCTCCAGACGATCAAGCACCTCCCGATGTACCGGGCCGTCTTCGCCTTCCGCGCGGACAACCTGGTTGTTCGCGAGCGTCATCGCGGCCTGTAGCAGCGACGTGTCGACGTGTCCGCCCTGTCCCGTCCGTTCGCGCCGAAGCAGCGCAGCGCTGACGCCGAAAGCCAGCGTCATGGCACACATGTAGTCGGCGCTCACCGGATCCCCGGTGGCCGGTTGACCATCGACGATGCGTCCGTTAGCCGCCATCAGCCCGCTGCGTGCCTGCACGACGATGTCCATGGCCGCATTCCCGGCTTCTGGACCCCGGTTGCCGAAGGCCGATACGGAACCGACGACGAGACGGGGAAACCGTTCCAGTAGCGCCGACGCGCCCAGGCCCAGTTCTTCCGCCAGGCCGGGCCGGAAGTTCATGAGGGCAACGTCGGCCCACGCTAGCAACGCGTCGATGACCGGTTTCGCGTCCGGGTGGCGCAGCGCCAGCGGCAGCGAACGCTTGCCCCGGTTGCGCGACAGGAACGTGCGCGTCTCGGGCGCAATGGGCTTTCGTCCGTCAGCGGATTCGATGGATGCCAGCGGGCGCAGTCGCCTGGACGGATCGCCGCCCACTGGTTCGACCTTGATGACCTGCGCGCCGCCTTCCGCCAACAGTTGTGCCGCGAACGGCACGGCGACGAACTGGCCGAACTCGACGACTCGGACCCCCTCGAACGGCTGCTCGGAACTGGCGTGATCGGGCAAGGACGTAACCTTCTGGCGGCTGGTGGGAACCGGGAACATAGCGCCAATCCGTACGTTGCCGCAACGCGGTGGAGTCGGGGCGGCACGTGGCGGAAACCAAGGATTCAGTTGGGTTTGCGCCGTGTCGGTCCGCCCCTCGGCATTGCGCCGGTTGCGGCGGAATGCTAGCTTTACCAACGACTATAGGAGGGAGGAGCCAATGGCCGCGAACCCAAAATTTGAAGAAGAGGCAATGTCACACAACGTTGTCACCCGGTCGATTCCGGAAGAGTTGGTCTTGCCGCAAAACTACGGCGGACCCAGTGACGGGAGCGACGTTGGAAAGGGCGACCCGGAAGCCGATCAGAGAGCCATACAGTTGAAATTGGCTCGCTCGAGAGTCGGCACGGACCGGGCGGAAAGATTCGTCAACGACCCGAACCAGACCTGGTCGATCAACGGGGGAAGAGGGCCCGGTCACAGCCTGGTCCCGAAGCTCACCGACGAACAACTCGAAGACCACATCGCAAGGGGCCTGGGCACACAGGGCATCTTCACCGTGATCGAGCCGTCAGATCTCGATCTGTATCGCTCGTTCCTGTCGGCGCCGCTGCAAATGCCCGAGCGCCCACTCGTTGGGGCGACGCTGCTCGACATGAACTCAGGCAATCCGATCAATCGCTTCCAGGAAGGCCGGTTTTCGCTCAAGTGCCTGTGTCCGGACGGTCTCGAGTCCTGGCTGGTGGTCAGTACTCCGGTGCCGTTCAACCTGCAGTGCCGGGAAGGCGTGATCTGGGGATGGCCCAAGTACGTGGCTGACCAGATCAGCTTCAGCCGGGAAGAGAATTCCGCCAGGGCCGAGGTCCTGTATTTCGGGGAAGAGCGTTATTCCCTCGATTTCACCGCGGGACCCGTCGCAGACGAAGCTGCCCTCCGAGCGCTCGGAAGGGTGGAAGGCGGCAATACCGTCTCCTGGTACTGGATACAGGGCGGCGCCGTTCTCTGCAGGCAGGGAAGGGGACCCGGGTTCCAGAACGGTCGGGAAGAGCCGCGGATACTCGATTGGCAGGCGGGACAGGTCAAGGTCCACATCAGGCCTTCGGACCCATGGGCCGGTCTGATTCCCCAGGACTCCGTCACCGATGGCTACTACTCGAAGTTCATCGGCGGAGGTGGCGGCGATTCCGTCATGACCAAGCTTGCGACAGTGGGCGGAGGTTCCGTCACCAAGCCGGGATCGAACGCTTCGGTCAGAGTTCCCGAATTCGACTGATTCGAGTCAGACGAGCAAGAGAATCAAGTAGTACAAGTAGTAGCAAACGAAGAGACAAGGAAAGAGGAAAGCCAAGATGGCAGCAATACTGAAACCAGAAGCTGATCTCGATCAGAGCCTCGAGTTCAATCTCGAGGTCCCCTACCAGGTCGTCGCACCTGATCCCAATCACGTTACGTCCATCGCATGCCCGCCGGAGTACGCCGACCGGGAGAATTACGCTTCCGAGCTGGCGCTCCCGCGATCCGAATCCGAGATGTATCGGACCGGCGACAAGGACCTGGACAAGAAGGTGGAAGTCGTAAGGATGAACGCGGCCAGGGTGAGGATGGATGCCATCCAGGCATTCGTCGAGGACCATAGCCAGACGTATTTCATCAATGGCGGCAAGGGTCCGGGCAACCCACGGAACGTGATGTCCGACGAACAACTGGATGAACTGATCGCGCTCGGCGCGGGCACCCAGGGTGTCCACACCGTGATTGAGCCTGCAGATCTCGATCTGTATCGCTCTTTCATCCCGGCACCGCTTGCGATGCCGGAGCACCCGATCGTCGGAGCGAGCCTGCTCGACATGAACCAGTTCGGCAGAAAAGCCGCCCGCTTCCAGGAAGGCCGGTTCACGATCAAGGTTCTGTGCCCGGATGGGCTTGAGTCCTGGATGTGCATCAGCACACCGGTGCCGTTCCTGCACCACACGCGCGAGGGAGTCATCTGGGGATGGCCGAAGTACGTGGCCGACCAGATCAGCTTTACGCATGGCGAGGGCTCGGTGAGAGCCGAAGTGCTCTACCAGGGCGAAGAGCGGTATTCGCTTCACTTCACCGAAGGTCCGGTCGAGGACGAAGCGCGCCTCAAGTCCTTCGGCAAGGTCGAGGGAGGCAACACCGTGACGTGGCACTGGATCCAGGGCGGCGCCGTCTGCGTGAGGCAGGGGCGCGGACCGGGAATCGATGTCGGCAACAAGCCAGCCAGGATCGTGGATTGGCGGGCAGGCCAGGTGAAGGTCCATGTCCGGCAATCGGATCCCTGGGCAGGACTCATCCCCGAAGATTCCGTTACCGATGGTTGGTATCAGAAGTGGATCGGCGGGGGCGGAGGCGACTCCTACTGGGTCAAGCTCGGAATCGTAGGCGGATTCCCTGCCTGATACCGCCAACGTACCGGCAACAGGCCGGGCCGCCACGCATAAACAAACGCCTCTCCGGAGGCGTTTGTTTTTTGGAGATCTTTCGGCCCGCCAGACGAGGAACGCATGGAGAAGAACGAAGCGGGGATACCAGTTCGTGAACTCGGCAGGACCGGACTGACCGTCTCGATTGTCGGTTTTGGCGGCGGCCACTGCGTCAGACCGGACATTGATGAGAAGAGAACCGTTCGCCTGATCCAAGAGGCAATCGACGCCGGCGTGACCTTCATGGACAACGCCTGGGAATACGCTGGCGGCGAGTCGGAACGCCGCATGGGCATCGCCCTCGAAGGGCGCAGGGACAAGGTCGTGTTGATGACCAAGGTCTGCGGCCGGGACCGGAACACTGCGGCGCAGCAGCTCGAAGACAGCCTGAGGAGGCTGCGCACCGACGTGATCGATGTCTGGCAGTTCCATGAAGTGAACTACGACAACGATGCCGAGTGGATATTCAGGTCCGACGGTGCCATCGAGGCGGCAGTTGCCGCCCGTGACGCTGGCAAGGTCCGGTTCATCGGCTTCACGGGCCACAAGAGCCCCCACATCCTGGCCCGGATGCTCGCCCAGGACTTTGAATGGGACACCTGCCAGATGCCCGTCAACGTCCCGGACGCGCACTACCGCAGCTTTCAGAAGGAATTGCTGCCCGTCCTCCAGGAACGCGGTATCGGGGTGATCGGCATGAAGAGCCTGGGCGGCCGCGGTCAGATCGTGCGCGAAATTGGACTCTCCGCCGAGGAGTGTCGGGGCTATGCCCTTTCACTTCCGATCAGCACCCTCGTGTGCGGAATTCAGTCGGACGCCAACCTGCATCAGGACCTGGCCATCGCTCGAGATTTCGAACCCTATTCCGCCGCGCAAATGCAGGCACTCGAAGCGCGGGTCTACGATGAGGCGACCGATGGGCGCCACGAGTGGTTCAAGAGCACGCAGCGATTCGACTCACAGTACCACCAGAATCAACACGGTTTTGGTGGGCTTGGGCGGGGGTGAAGCACGACGCGCCCGAAGGGCCGGCGGGTTTCATGGCGCCAGGAGCCCTCAACCGGGTTGCTCGACTGGCGGCTTTGCAGCGAAAAAGCACACGGCACCGACCACCGCGCCCGCGGCCAGGACGGTAAAACCGATCTCGTAGCTGCCGAAAGCGTCCGCGGTGAATGCGGCGACGAGCGGCCCGGTCGACATCCCGATCATGGCGATGGACATGGAGACGCCCAGGATGGTTCCGAATGCCTTCGGACCAAAGTAGTCGGCGCGAAGCGCCACTGCCAACGGACCCCTGATGCCCATCGCCGTGCCGTACAGAAGGACGAAGGCGATCACCATGACGACGTTCGTAGCATAGGCGATGAGGAGTAGTCCGACGGCGTGCGCCACGAGGCAACCGGCGCAGATCAACCGTTTGTTCAGTCGGTCGCCGAAATACCCGCCGAGCAACTGGCCGCCTATGTGGCAGGCTGTCATGAACGCGACGACGCCTCCGGCCAGCGTCAACGAATAGCCGAGGCCTTCGATCAGGTGAGGCACGAGGTGCACCATCACGGCGGAGACGATCAGCAGCGAACACGCGTGGCCGATGGAGATCAGCCAGAAGGCACGCGTGCGCATCGCCTGGCGGATGGAAAAACCCTGGCGGGATGTATCCCGCAAAGAATGGTGGGTGCTTTCGGCGATGCCGTCGACGAATTCGTGGGGTGCCGGCCGGTGGCGCATGAGCTGTGCCAGGGGGTGGCCAAGGAGCAGCACCAGCACGCCTGCGACCAGCGCGGTTTCGCGCCAGCCGAACGCCTGCAGCGCAAACACGATGATGGGTACCGCTATGCCGCCGAGCGGATGGCCGAGCTGTCCGACCGCGATAGCTTTCGCGCGGTGCCTGTTGAACCAGTTGACGATGGACACCATGACGGTGGGGAATCCGGCCAGGTTTGAACCCAACGCGATCAGGGCGAACGTGAGATAGAACGCCAGGATCGTCTCGATCCTGCTGAAGAGCATGAAACCGGCCGCGAAAATCACGAGGCCGACACGCATGATTGTGCGCGGGCCGAACCGGTCGACCAGCCAGCCCTGTACTGGCGCGAGCAGGCCAAACTGAATCTGCGTCATGACAAAGGCGCCCGAGACGATCGCCTTGCTCCAGTCGAACTCGTCCTGCAGAACGACGAACCAGACGCCGTAAGACTGCATCCACAGCAATGAGCCGAGCATCTGGACTCCGCTGGCGGCGCCTGCGATCCACCAGCCGTAGAACACCCGGCCGGCCGGCCGAACCGTCGCGTCGATCTCTCGCCAGGCTGCGCGGATTCCGCGCACGGGTGAGGTTCGGGTTCTCACCAGGACACGTCCACGCCTACAGGACAGTGGTCGGAGCCCATCACGTTGGGCCAGATGAACGCGTTCGTCACGCGCCTCGCGGCGGACTTCGATGCGAGCACGTAGTCGATTCGCCACCCGACGTTGTTTTCCCGGGCGCCGCCCCATTGCCGCCACCAAGTGTAGTGGCCCGGCTCGCCGGGATGCAGCGCGCGGAAGGTATCGACCCAACCAGCTTCGATCCAGCGGGTGAGTTCGTCCCGCTCTTCTGGCATGAAACCGCTTGTCCTGGCGTTCGACTTCGGTCGCGCGAGGTCGATTTCCGTATGGGCTGTGTTGTAGTCGCCGGTCACCAGGACCGGGCCCCGGCGACGCAACGTCTGCAGGCGATCGAAAACCGCGGCGTAAAAGTCGAGCTTGTAGGGCACCCGGCTGTTGTCGCGGTCGCGGCCACTGCCCTTGGGGAAGTAGACGGATGCCACCGCCTTGCGTCCGAAGTGGGCCACGATCATGCGGCCCTCGATGTCGAAACGGTCGTCGCCGAGACTTGTCTCGACCCGGGTGGGTACCTCCCGTGAGTAGATCCCGACGCCGCTGTAGCCGGGCCTCTCGGCGGGGCAAAAGTTGGCGTGCCAGCCTTCTGGCGCAAGCACGCGCGGCTCCAGTTGGTGAGGAAAGGCGCGGACTTCCTGCAGGCACACGACATCCGCGTCCGACGCATCGAGGAAGTCGAGGAACCCCTTGCGGACGCAGGCGCGCAGCCCGTTGACGTTCCAGCTCACGATCCGCATGCGTTCGACCTCCCCAGTCAGGCGGCTATAGAATTCCTTGGCCATGCCAGTCTACAGTGCCTTGGAGCCACCGCCTTCGGCTCCCGTTTCTCTCGACTGCGGGATGCCCACTCCTGCTCTCCACTATTGGGCTCGCCGGTGAGCGCCGCCGACCGCGAAAAGTGGGACGAGCGTTATCGGCTTGGCGCCTACGAGGATCGAACCCACCCGAGCGCGTGGCTGGAACGCTGGCTTTCGGGCGTGACCGTTGGCCGGGCGCTGGACATACCCTGCGGCGCCGGGCGCAATGCGATCTATCTTGCCTCGCGCGGCTTCTCGGTGACGGGGATTGACATATCCGCTGTCGCGCTTGCCCGTGCGGAGGCCACCGCACAGGCGCGCGGGCTATCGGTGGAGTGGATGAGGCGCGACCTCGATACCGGCCACGGCGTCACGGGCACGTTTGAATTGATCGTCGTCATCCATTACGTCGATCTCGGCCTGATCGCGAAACTCACCGATCTTCTGGCACCCGGGGGACATCTGATGGTGGAACTGCACCTGGCGACGGACCAGCCGGTTGCCGGTCCGCAAGATCCGGCCTATCGCGTCGATCCAGGCGCGTTGCGAGACGCCGCCGGGCATCTCGACATCCTCGGCTACGGCGAAGAAATCGTGGAAGACCCGGACGGCAGGACCGTGGCCCTGGCACGCCTCGCCGCGCGTCAGCCGCGCCGGTAGGTTCCCACGAGGCGATTCATGCCTATGGTGTGCGGTTCGATCTTCGCGAGCAGGGTCCACATGTCGAGACCGCCTTCGAGGTCGAGTTCGCTGTCAAGCGCCAGCACCCAGAAATAGTACTGGTGTACGCCGTGTCCTTCGGGCGGCATCGGCCCGCCGTAACCGGGTCTGCCGAAGTCGCTCGTTCCCTGCGTGTATTCGCCGGAAGCTTCGGCCAGTTCGGAGACCGACCCCGGAATGTTGTACAGCACCCAGTGTACATAGCCGTAGCGTCCCGAGGAGGTCACCAGCGGCGCGTCCGGGTCATGGCAGATGATCGCGAAGGACTTCGTTCCGTCCGGTGCCCCGGACCACGCCAGCGCCGGAGAGACGTCCTCGGCCTCTCCCGTGTGCCGCGCCGGTATGGCTCCTCCGGGTTCGAATGCCGGGCTGGTCAATTGCATGTCTGACAATGCGAATCCCACGGTCAGGTCTCCTATTTCGGTTGAACCGGCGAATATATCCAACGGTCCAATGGGCGACAAACCCCGATCCGGCCCGCATTGAAGGCATGGCGTAGGTGATTGATAATTCAGCAATGCAGACGATTGCATCAGACCGATCATCAATGAACCGCCCCGCGCGGCCATTGCATCCGTTTCCGGACGGGTGGTACGTCCTTGAGCTGGCTTCCAACCTAAAGAAGGAACAGCTCATCGAGAAGACCTGGATGGGTAAGGAGATCGTCGTCTGGCGCGACCGTGCCGGAGAAGTCTGCGTCGCGGACGCGTTCTGTCCACACCTGGGCTCCCACCTCGGGCCATCGGTGGGTGGCATGGTGCGCGACGGCAATCTCGTTTGTCCGTTTCACGGGTTTCAGTACGATGTGAGCGGCAAGTGCGTGGCGGCCCCGGGCGCACCGCCTCCGAGGTCGGCTCGGCTGAAGCTCTACGAGGTCGCGGAGGTCAACGGCTTCATTTTCTCGTACTGGGACAACGCGGGCCGCCCGCCGGAGTGGCAAGTCCCGGATGTGTGTCCCGATGGATGGAAGGGCAGGGTGGTGCGACGCCTGCGCCTCAAGGCGCATCCGCAGACGACGATAATTTCACAAGACCGGGGTGTGCTCTCGTGGCGCGTCATGGCACCCTATGGCTCCCAGAGATTCGTGGGGAAAGATGTTTCTTTGCACCTTTTCGGGCGCAGGATCGCAGCTTGGCGGATGTGCACCGAACGCGTAGTGGCAACGCTCCCTGGCCAACTCGCCTGATCGATTCAAATCGTGGGATTGGCGCTGCCGATGGCTGTGGGGTGTTCCTCGGAAGCTCCCCCGACCACGGTCGATCTGCCCCCGCCATGCGAACTGCTGCCGATCATCTCGACTTCGCCGCTGGTTCTGAACGATTCCCACGAGACGCGGGACTATCTCAACGCGTTCCCTGTGTCGGCGTACAGGAAGTACGGGGTGCCGGACGCAGGACACTTCTTCATCGATGACGTCGAGGACGATATCAAGCGCGTAATCGTGGCTGGCATACAGTGGGAGGCAGGAAATGTCGAGATGCTGGAGAAACACGTTGAGCCGGGCAGCGTCGTCGTGGAAGTCGGGGCGCATGTCGGCAGCCACACCCTGCCGATCGCGCGCATGGTCGGCCGCTGCGGCCGCGTCTACGCCTTCGAGCCGCAGCGAAAGCTGTATCGCGAGCTGCACCGCAATCTCGCGCTCAATGGCATCACCAACGTAGTGCCTTTGAGGTATGCGATCGGTGCTGGAGAGGCACGGATTATCGAGATGGACTTGCCGACGCCCGGCAACGAAGGCGGTACCGGGATCGGCACGGGTGGCGACGAAGCGGAGCTCCGAAACCTCGATAGCTTTCGGTTCGAGCGCGTATCTGTGCTCAAGATCGATGTCGAGGGCTACGAAGACGAAGTGCTCGACGGTGCGGTGGATACCATCCGACGCAATCGTCCCGTAGTCCTGATCGAGATTATGGGGGGCAACATCTACGAGACGGCATCGCCCGAAGTCCGGGAACGGATACGCGGCACATGGAAGCGGCTCGAAGCGCTTGGCTACACGGTGGCGCCAGTCGGTGCGCACGACTACATCGCACTGTCGAACGACTTCGACGCCGGTTCGCCCGCCAACTGACAAGGCGGAAGCCCGTCCGCGAGTCCGCACGGCGCTATAATCGAGCGGGCGCGGGGGAATTCCATGCCGGACGATCGCAAAGCGAATCGGCGGGGTGGGCTTCGCCTGGGCGGGTACCGGGCACGGTGCCCATGCGATAACAAGCATGCCGCGGCCGGAGGGTTCGATGACCGGAGTCGTATGTTGGAATTGCGGCTGTTCGCTCGACGATGTTCCCCGGCCAATCAGTCGCCATGCGAACTGTCCGGAGTGTTTTGAAGACCTGCACTGCTGCCGGCTGTGCATTCACTTTGCGCCCCGCCTGACGGGGCAATGTGACGATGATCGTGCCGATCCGCCTGTCCAGAAGGAGAACGCCAATTTCTGCGATTTCTTTCGTCCGCTTTCGGGAGCCTACGACGATGCGCGGGGCTCACGGAAGGATGCGGCCCGTCAGCGACTGGATGCCCTGTTCGGCGGCGAATCCGGGGAGACGCCCACGGAGGACGCGCCGGCCGCATCGCCGAGAGAAGACAGCGCGCGGGCAAGGCTCGAAGCGTTGTTCAAGAACGACGGGGATGACGCCGGCGACTGACGTGCTCGTGAGCAGGGGGCGCGCTAAGTCATATCCGAGGCATTTGCCGGGGCGTTTGCCGTTGCAGGCGCGATATGAACACTAACCCGATCACGCGGTGGCTCGTCGCCCGCAGGATGCGCCGCCATCGCATCGGCGATGCGCTGTGGAGACGCATCGTTTCGGACTCGGACGTGTTTGACGGACTCGACGCGGAGACCCTCGAGCGGGTGCGGGACCTGGCGGCCCGGTTCATTGCGGAGAAGCGGTTTTTCGGTGCGGGCGGGTTTCCTGTTGACGAAGCTGTAAGGGCCGCGATCGCCGCCCAGGCATGCCGGCTGGTCGCGAACCTCGGCTTCGAGTATCTCGGCGCCTGCCGCACCGTCATCGTCTATGAAAGCGGCTTCATCGCCGAGCGCGAGGTGGAGGACGAGGTCGGGGTCGTGCATGCCGGTCACGAAGAACTCGTCGGCGAAGCCGCGCACGGCGGTTCGGTGGTGTTGGCCTGGGACGATGCGCAACCCCGGCGCAACGCCCCGGACTACTTCCCGACCAACGTGGTGATTCACGAGTTCGCGCACAAGCTGGACGAGTTGTCGGGGCACCACAATGGTTTTCCGCCGCTGCCCGGAGGGATGTCGGGCGCACTCTGGGAAGAGACATTCTCGGCCGCATATGCGGATCTCTGCAGTGTGGTGGAGCGCGATCTGGAACCCCCCATCGACGACTATGCGGCGTCGGACCCGGCGGAGTTTTTCGCTGTCACGGTGGAGACCTTCTTCACGGTCCCCGACATCCTTGCCGACGCGTTTCCGCCGGTATACGGGTTGTTGACCGAGCTGTTTCGGGAGGACCCCCTGGTTGCTCGCTCGTAGCAGCCGCGGTCTCGATGTCCGTCGCCAGCCTCCTGGCCCACCGCCGGGAATCAGCCCACCGATCCCGCGCGATCACTAGTCGCGCCGTCAGCATCCTGAAACGCGTAGAGAGTCCGTTCTATCGTCCGTACATCGACGATTTCGAGTGTGACAATCTCGACCCCGATGTCCTCGGACTCAAGGTACCTGGTCACAGCATTGAAGAGTTGGCGCTGAATGATGTCCCGACTGGAGTTCAATATCGGCTCGATCGGGTTGTTGCCAATCATGTTGGCGAATTCTTCCGAAACCAGCGCTGTCACCACGGTGCGCGGATCGTTCGATGCGAACAGGTAGGTCTTCGTGTTGTCGATCCGGTATCGCAGGGCCACGTCCACTTCGAGCAGGTTCGAGCCAGCCGACAGCATCGTGAAAGTGACTTTTCCACCTTCACTGCTCGATACGTGATAGTGGATGATGCGATTCGAGGGATGTACATACGCCCGGTCGATGACGGGGAAGCGGTAGCGCACTCCGGGTCCGACCTCCGGTTTGATCACCTTTCCGAACCGGGTGACCATGGCCCGCTCTTCCATGTTCACAGTGTAGATGCCGCTCGCCAGCACGATCATGATGATCGCCGCAACGAGGCCTTCCAGGAATCCGGTCCGGTGCCGCCGAAGGAAACCGAGTGCTGCGGCAATCGAAGACTGACTTTGGTTTCGCTCGTTCATCTGTCTGGGCCGGTGGGAGAGTTCTCCTCTGTCAGTGACATTTGATCCGCTCGACGCGGACATGTTCCCGTGAGTTGTCGAGACCTGGCCTACCGGAAGAATACGCCGTGGAGCCACGGCAGGCCGAAAGCCAGAATGACGCTCACGACCAGGCCGGAGAGCGCCTTCGCGGCATCGGAGATCACCTTGCGTGCGGTCCCGCGCGTGGTCGTGTCCGAGAGATAGAACGACAGCGCGAACTCGCGTCCGGCAAGAACGCCGAGGAACACCCAGGTCGTGCTCATGGGCATGTTGCTCATTTCCTTGAATATGAGCAACACGATGCCGTAGATGAAGTCGATGATGGTCGCCGCCCGAATGTCCGTCGTATCGGTCTTGCTCGTGACGATCTTCTGAATCTCGCCGCCGAACTGGTAAAAGATGTACCCCTGCATGGCGAGCAGTGCGCCCACGCCGAACGTCAGCCAGAGCGGGGAGAGATCCCGCGGCAGGTAGACAAAGATGTTGGCGAGGTCCTGTATCAGCCATTGGCTCCACAGGAAGCCGGTGGAGGCCCATTGCAACACCACCCAGTAGCCTGGTATCTCCTCGTCGCGCGTCCGATGGAAGTACTGCGTCGCGCGCTTGAACACGAAGCTGAACAGGACGATGGCGGAAACGAAGGCGACCACGTAGCCGAGGGCCGACTTGGTGAGCATGGCGCCGAGATTGCTCGTTTCACCGGCGGTGACGGCGAACACCGTGAGCACGAGAAACGTGGTGCTGACCGGGACTCCAAGCCTCGTGAGGATCAGCAATGCCAGTGGCGGAATGGCGTGTATCCACGACACGCCACCCTCTGGCACCGGGAACTTCTCGAGGCGGCCGTAGGCAGGGTCGCCGTCGTTGACGGTCCAGCCATAGAAGAGCACTACGAGGAGAATGCTCCCGGCAAATATCCACAGCACCCACCAGGGGCGGTGCGAATTGGAGGACAGGAACGTCCCGAGTGTCTGGATTGAGTCGTTGGCGACGACGGAATAGGCCGCCAGAAGGAACCCGACGATCATGTAGATCTCTAGGAGGGGAATGGCAGTCTCCTTCAGCGGCGCCGGTGAAGTATGCGGCTTCTTTGTGACAAATGCGTGTAGCGGATCGATCGGGTGACACGCTCGTCCGTCGGGCATATTCTAGGGTGGTCAGAACAAAGCGGGAGAGGTCATGCCATCCATCGGTCGTCGTGATCTGTTGCGGCTCGGGGCCGCGTCGAGCGTCATTCCCCTTGCCTCGGTTGCTACGGGCCAGGAAACCCCGGCGGCGGGCGAAGTCCAGCGCTACGTGCGCCTTGGCCGGACCGACATGCGGATCTCCGATGTCTCTTTCGGCTCAAGCAGGTTGCGGCGTGGCGGGGAACACCTGGTACACCACGCCCTCGACAGGGGCATCAACTACTTCGATACGGCTGACGGATATAGCGCCGGGGCGTCGGAGCATACGATCGGCCGGGCCCTCGAAGGTCGCCGTGACAAGGTCTACATCGCGTCGAAGTTCCAGGCTGGCCGGGATGAAACGCGCGTGTCGCTGATGCGGGCCCTCGATACATCGTTGCGCCGCCTTCGCACGGACTACATCGATGTCTACTTCAACCATGCGGTGAACGATATCGCGCGCATGGCGAACCCCGAGTGGCACGAGTTCACGGCCATGGCGAAGCAGCAGGGCAAGATCCGCTTCACGGGCATGTCGGGCCACGGTACCAGGCTGATCGAGTGTCTCGACTACGTTTTTGACGAGAACCTCGTGGATGTGGTCCTCGTGGCCTACAACTTTGGCCAGGATCCTTCTTTTCTCTCCAACATCACGCGGTCTTTCAGGTTGCCCGAGCAACCGGACCTGCCGCGGGTTCTCGCCAAGGCGAAGTCCAGGGACGTGGGCGTCGTGACCATGAAGACCCTCATGGGCGCGCGACTGAACGACATGCGCCCGTACGAGACCGGGGACGCGACGTTCTCTCAGGCTGCCTTTCGCTGGGTGCTCTCGGATGCGAACGTGGACGCGCTGGTCATCTCCATGACGGATGAGGGCCAGATTGACGAGTACCTCGGCGGGTCGGGCGGCCTTCCGGTTTCCAGTGAAGACGTGGCGCTGCTTGAGCGCTACGCGGTGGCCAACGGCATTACCTATTGCCGCCACGCCTGTTCGCTGTGCGAAGGGGCATGTCCTTACGGCGTGCCGATTCCCGACGTGCTCCGCACGCGGATGTACGCGACGGACTACGGCGACGTGGGGTTCGCCCGGGAGGAGTACTCGAAACTTGAAGGGAACGCGTCCGCGTGCCTTTCCTGCACCGGAGAACCTTGCGCGGGAGCATGTCCGCATGGCATAGACCTGCCCACGTTTGCGCCCGCGACGCACCGCATGCTGGCGTGAGGCGGATTCAGGGCCGACTTTCCAAGGCCAGTCGGCCAACATTGTGATACGCCCACGGGCATCCGTCGAGAGTCTGCGATCACCCTGGGCGTATGGCCTGCTGCTGGCCTGCCTTGTCTGGCTGGCACTGGTCTTCGCGTCCGCGCTGTTCGCGGCCGCGGGCTGGCCGCATTCGGACGTGCTCCGCTGGCTGTTCCATCCGGTCTGCCACCAGATTCCAGCCCGGAGCTTTCACCTGCTCGGCGAACCGCTCGCTGCGTGTGCGCGTTGCACCGGCCTGTACGTCGGCTTTACGCTAGGTGTCGCCGCCTGGCCCCAACTGCCGCGGTTGGCGGCGAAGTTGGCGAAGCGGCCGCGATGGATACTGGTGTTCATGGTCCCGCTTCTCGTGGACGTGATGTTTGAGAGCGGGGCACCGATGCGGTTCGCGACGGGTTTGGTGGCCGCATTCCCATGCGCGCTATTACCATTGCTGGCCATTGCCGAAATGACGGTAGCCAGGACACCAAAAGGAGATGATCCCGGATGATGAACAATCCCAAAATCAAATCGGCTCTGATAGGCGGTGGTGCGTTCGGCGTCATAGCGGCGCTGCCGTACATCAATATGCTGAACGTGCTTTGCTGCGCGCTGTACATCGGTGGCGGCGTGCTGGCGGCCTACTTCTACCTGAAGGAGCAGACGTCTCCGCTGGCGTCGCCTTACGGCGATGGTGCCCTGGTCGGGGTGATGGCCGGTGTGATCGGAGGGATTGTGACGACGTTCGTCAGCGCGGCCCTGGTGGCCCTGGGCCTGGCTCCGGACTGGTCCGATCCCGCGACAGTCCTTTCCGAGCTTGAGAGCCTGGGCGTCGAAATCCCTGGTGTCGCCGGTGAGGCAATGACGCAGGAACATGTCGAGGAGGCCATCCTGGGGATGGAACTCGTGATAAACGTCGTCATGTTCGCCATCTTTGCCACCATCGGCGGGCTCGTTGGCGTGGCCATCTTCCACAAAAAGGACGAAAGCGCGGAGTGATTCGCGCTGCCGCCTGCCGACATGCTCTGGGTAGTCGACAAGAAGGTGATCAAACACGTGATCGAAGCGGGTTCGGCACTGGTCGAGGTGCCGGTTCGAATAAGGTTCGAGTTCTCCCTGGCCGAGGAGCGTTTCGTTTCAGGATCGATGAAGCGCACCTTCGTCTACAACCGGCAGGCACTGATACGGCGGTTTCCGCAGCTCGATTCCGACCGGCTGGATGCGGAGATGCGGGAGGTGGTTGACCGTGCGCTTTGCGAGCACTTGAAGTTCGCGGGTTATGCGCAGGGGGACATCGAGCTGTACGCGGACGAGTCGGAGGTGGAGGAAGTTCCCGCAGCCGACGCCGAGCCGCCGAAGATCATCATGCCGGACGGATCCCGTTAGGGCGCTTCACTACGCGGGTATGCCGCGGCGGTCGAGTTCCCTCAAGGCGCCCGCCGGTTCCGACAATCGATTTCGCGCCCAGTCCCGGGTGTCCAGGTCATGGGTGAACAGGACGACCTGGGCGGATTCGCTGACGGCGAGCAGCGTATCGAGCACGGCCTCGCGACGCGCCGAGTCGCTGGTGGCAATCGGGTCATCGAGGATGAGGGGACAGGATTCATCGGGCGCGGACAGGTGCTCGGCCAGCGCCATGCGAAGCAGCAGGTAGACCTGTTCCGCCGTGCCGTGGGAGAGCAGGTCCGCGCGCCGCCATGCGCCGTTGCCGCTCCTGACTTCGACCGCGAGCGACTGGGGGTCGATGCGGCAATCCGTGTAGCGTCCGCCGCTGATTCCGGACAGGTGCCTGACCACGCTGGCGCGCAGCTTCGGTGCCATGTCCCGGTGCACGCGCTCCTCGGCGCGGCGCAGGAACCGGACGGTCATCCGCAGGGTCGAGTCAAGCCGTTCCAGCCTGGCATGGGCAAGCCGGGCGGCTTGCTCGGTTTCCTCTGCCACGGATACGTCCGGCATGTTGCGGGCGAACTGGTCCAGTCCGCCGCGCGCGCGGGCGTAGGCCTGCATGGCATCCGCAGCTTCGCGTTGTGCCACCGCGAGTTGCCGTTGCTGTGATTCGTTCGTTTCCAGTTCGCTCCGCCAGTCCGCGAGCCAGCGTTCGAGCATCATCACGCGTGCTTCGGTCTCACCATCGGCAATGCCGCACAGGTCCGCCGCACGGTGCAGGGCATCCTCGGCCTGGTCACGCCTCGCGATGTCTTCGCTGTAGCGTCGGTCCTCCTCGCGGCGGCGATCGATTTCCGAGCGGATACGCGTCTGTCGCTCCCGAAGCAGGGAGTCCAGCCGCGAACGTTTGATCTGCCAGTTCACTGCAAGGATGGAGGGCAGGGAGAGCAGGGACGCAACGACCATGAAGACTTCCAGGTCGAGGAGTCGAAAGGAGAGGATTATGCCGATGCCTCCTACGAAGAGGGCCAGCAATACACGCGCCCAGATGCGGGCGGTACTCGGCCGCGCCAGCCGTTGCTCCATCTCGGCAAGCCGGGCCTCGAGTTGCTCGACAGGCAGTCCGGTAGGCCCGGTGATCCCTGGACGCGAGGACCAGGCACTCATCGCGGTCTGGACCTGCGCCGCCAGTTCTGCATGCTCTGCCGGACTGCGGAGAGACGTGTCACCCTCAGCACGGGCCAGGACACGCGCGGCCTGATCGGCCGTAGCGCGCAGCCGTTCTACGTCGGCGCGTCGTTGAAGGTATTCCCCGTGTGCACTCTGCGCCTTCGCGAGCCGATCCTGCGCCTGCTGCAGTTCCGTCTTCGCGACGGCCAGGGGTCTGGTGAAGGCACGGATGGCGCCGACATGGTCCCTGTGCCATTTCTGTAGCAGATCGTTGGCCGCAGCGGCGGTGGCGTCGGTGCCGGCAGTATCGGCCGCGCGCTGCAAGACTTCCTGCAGGCCCGGTGCAGCCTGCAAGACGCGCACGGTGTCGGCCTGGCGGACACACGCGGTGGCGAGGAAGGACCTGCGATCCAGGCCCAGCCAGACTGCGCCATCCGGCGCGCCATCGCGGATGATCTCCGACGCGTAGTCGCGTTCCGCAATGTCGGCGTCGCGCACGGTAGCAGTTCTGTTGGCGAGATCATGGCGCAACTCGATGCGAATGCCGTCATCGCGCACCAGGACGGCGCTGACCTCCCAGGCGTCGGTACCGTTCCACGGTTTGTGGCGGCTCGAGAAATCGCGGTCGGCAGCGGTCTGACCCCCGCCGCGCCGCATGCCGCAGAGTCCGGCATACAGCGCCGCGTGCCAGGTTGACTTGCCGGCTTCGTTCGGCCCGTACACGACGTTCATCCCCGGCGCGAGTTCCAGTGTCTCGTCGACCAGGGGTCCGAAGGCATGGGCAACTATGGACTCGAAGCGCACTACAGCACCTCGAGGTCGCCGCGGCCATCGAGCGCCCTTAGCCCGGTCATCAGGACGCGCCGCCGCTCGTCCTCGGGCAGGTCCGCATCCAGCACATCGTTCACGAACTGTCCCCGCACGGTGTTTTCGTGGCGAATCGCGTCCAGGTCGTACCCAGCGCGCAGTTCGCCCCGGCGGATGCGCGCCGCCTCGAAGCGAGCAAGGAGGACATCGCGCAGTTCGTTTTCGTGCAGTTCGACGCGGCGGTCGATCTCACCGCTGACGGTCAGGCGAACCAGGCCGGAGAGACCGTCGACAGCCTTGTCGAGGCGTTCTCTCACCTGTTCCCTCGTGGCGCACCCCGTGATGTCGAGAGTCAGGTCGTGAACGCTCCCGCCGGCAACCTCTCGGCGTTCGCGAAGGACCTCACCGGTGTCGATGGTCGCGATCACGGCACCCCGTTCGCCGTCCTCGCCGAAGGCCAGGGGCTCGGGATTCCCTGGATAGGTGTGACGGTCCGCATCCCTGGGCACGTGGTAGTGGCCAAGGAATGCATGCTCGAGGCTGGCGCTTTCGATGTCGGATGCATCGAAAGGTGCGTGCGGCTGCTTGTCATTGCCCTGGGCCGACAGCCAGGTTCGCTCGGAGCCGTGGAACAGGGCGATGTGCCCGCCCGGCCCCTCTGCTCTAAATCCCTCGAGAAAGTTGCCGGTGTTTGCCGGGACGCAGTGCGCGCCGCCCCATAGGGTCAGGTCGGTGTCGATTCTTACGGGCACGAGCCTCGGCTCGGCGAACACGTGGACGTTCGGACTCCATTCCACAACGGCGTAGAGGCTCTGCGGGCCGTACCAGTCGTGGTTGCCGGGCGCAAGAAAAACGCGCACGGGATCGAGTTCGGCAAACGTAGCCCGGAGGAACTCCGCCGTGTCCGGCGCGATTCGATCGTTCTCATACAGGTCCCCGCCGCAGAAGAGCGCGTCCGCGGCGGTTTCTTTCACAAGTTCCGCGATACGGCCGAGTGCGTCGCGCAACCCCTGCCGCCGGCGCCGCGCCGCATCGCTGCCCACGCCGGCCCATGCGAACTGCGCATCGAGGTGCAGGTCCGCAAAGTGCACGATCTTCATGACCGTATCCTGTCTGCGGGTGCGGTGGGAATCAACCGCGATAGACGGGTTTCCGCCGGCGGAAGCTCAAACGTAGGGCACACCCTGCGTTTCGACGTACAGGGAATAGATCGACTGCGAGCCTGTCATGAACAGCCGGTTGCGTTTGACTCCCCCGAAACAGACGTTGGAGACGGTTTCCCTGAGGTGAATCGCGCCGATCTTCGTGCCGTCCGGGGCGAACACGTGGACGCCGTTCTCCTGGTCCCCGGCCCAGCCGGCCGCCGACCAGACATTGCCGTCCATGTCGACGCGCAGTCCGTCCGGACTCGTTCCGCCGAGATCGCAGAACACACGGCCGTTTTCGGCCCGCGTCCCGTCAACTACGTCGTAGGCCTTGATGTGCCGCGGATAGCCTGGCGTATGCGACGCGCCGGTGTCGACGACGTACAGCACGGAATAGTCTGGTGAGAACGCCAGGCCGTTTGGTTTTTCCATCTCCTCGATGGCGACCGTTGCCGCAAGCGTTTCGGGATCGACGCGATAGACGCGGGTGGGCAGTTCGAACGGTGCCTTGTTGCCCTCGTAGTTCCAGATGATTCCGTAGCCCGGATCGGTGAACCAGATGCCGCCGTCGGTGTGCACCACCACGTCGTTGGGTGCGTTCAGGCGGTTGCCTTCGAAGCGGTCCATCAGCACCGTGATCGTACCGTCGTGCTCGGTGCGCGTGACGCGCCGGCTGCCGTGTTCGCAGGTGATCAAGCGTCCCTGGCGGTCTCGGGTGTTGCCGTTTGCATTGTTGGACGGCGCCCGGAACACCTCGACTTCGCCGGTGCTCTCCGACCAGCGCAGCATGCGATTGTTGGGTATGTCGCTGAACACCAGGTGGCGGCTGTCGCCGAACCACACCGGGCCTTCGGCCCAACGGGCGCCGGTCCAGAGCCTTTCCAGCGCCGCGCTGCCGAGTACGTACGGGCGAAAACGCCGGTCGATCACCTCGATGGCGGGATCAGGATAGGGGATGGGTTCACGCCAGTCGCGGCCGAGCAGGCGGTCTTTCGTCATGAACGAATCTCCTGGGCAGGTTCGGTAAGCGTAACGCAAAGCCGGGATTTGACGGATAATCCTCCGACCATTGCCGGGGTTAAGTTGCTTTTCGGTGAACGCGAAATTTTTCGTTGGCCAGATCGTCGACCACAACAGGTTCGGCTATCGCGGCGTCGTGTTCGGCGTCGATGCCGAGTTCGGACTCAGCGAGGAGTGGTACGAGGAGATGGCGAGGAGCCGTCCACCGAAGGACCGGCCCTGGTATCACGTGCTGGTGGACGGTGCGCTGCACAGCACCTATGTCGCCGAGCGGCACCTGGAAGCGAGCGAGGATCTGAGCCAGATCAACCATCCCTGGCTCGGCGAGTATTTCGACAGGTTCGACGGCGCACGCTACTACACGATCGTCCGCGCGCAGTAGGTTCTCGAGGCGTATCCCCGGGGAGCCGGGCTCACGGGTCTGCCGGGGCTGCGTGAGGCGCCGTTCGGGTCGCTTTTGACCTGTCTCACTCCGGCTTCGCGCGTTTCTTCCTTTTTGGCCGCCAGGCCGGTCTACCCACGGCATCGAAGATGATGACTGCCACCAGCCCCGCCACAGCGCCGGCCGCCGCAGCGAGCAACAGTCCTTGAATGTCCACCGGTGCCTCCGTCTGGTTTATTCAGTCCGTGGATGTCAGGCCAGACCGAACACCGGGGCGGCGTTGTCCCAGAAGATCTTGCGGACGCTTTCCTCCGGCAACCCCTGCTGCTCCAGGTTTTCCATCCCGCGAGGCCACGTGCCGTCGGCATGGGGGTAATCCGTATTGAAAGTTACGTAGTCGTCGCCGACCAGGTCGCAGACGGCGCCGAGCGTCATCTCGTCACCCCGGCAGGCCACCAGGAAGTTCGACTTGAAGTACTCGGTGGGCCGCCGTTTGAGGTCGGGATGTTCCGCGTTGCCCGAAAAGTCCCAGTGCTGCTCCATTCGCTGCAGCCAGTAGGGCAGCCAGCCGGCGTCCGCCTCGACGTGCACGATGGAGAGTTTCGGATGGCGTTCGATGGTGCCGAACCAGATCAGGCTCATCATCGCTGCCATGGCCTCGAACGGATGCGACAGGATGTGGCCCGATGTATGCGTTTCCATGCGGTCCCCGAAAGAGGGCAGGTAAGGCGAACCAGAGTCGTGGATACACACCGGGCGATCCAGTTCTTCGATCGTGCTCCATACCTCGTCGTAGTCCCGGTGGTGCAGGTTGCGGCCGGCGACGGGATTTGGGCGCACGAAGAAGCAGGCACAGCCACGCTCGGCCATGCGTTTCGCTTCCTCGATGGCGAGGTCAGGCGCCTGCATGGGAAGCATCGCGGACATGCGCAGGCGTTCCGGCGCGCGGCTGCAGTACTCGAAGCTCCAGTCGTTGTAGGCGCGGCACACGGCGGCGAGCAATTCGGGATTGCGAAACGGCTTGCCGAGCATCTGTCCGCCCTGGGTGGGGTAGAGCACCTGGGCATCGACCCCGTATTCGTCCATGTCGGACAGGCGAACTTCCGGGCTGAACCCGGCGGCGCGCGCGGCCTCGTGTTTTTCCATGGAGGCTTTCCTGGAGGCCGCGTGGAACTCCTCGGCGTGCATAGGGTAAGTGCCGTCCTGTTTGGCGATGGGTTCGCCTTCGACGGTGAGGCCGGCGCGGCCGTGGCCGATGTCGTCGAATTTAGGCGCCCGGTCGGCGAATGCCGGTTCGATGTATTCCTGCCAGATGGACGGCGGCTCCATCTGGTGGGAGTCGGTGTCGATGACGCGATAGCCGTTGCGCATGTGAAGCCCTCCCCAGATCGATGGGTAGGATAATAACGCGACATTGCGAGATATGGGCGCGCCGGTCAGCCCTTGACGCACACCACCTGTTTCAGCGTGTGCACCACGTCCACGAGCGATGTCTGCGCCTGCATGACGGCGTCGATGTCCTTGTACGCGCCGGGCGTCTCGTCGATGACGCCTTCGTCCTTGCGGCACTCGACACCGGCGGTGGCATCGCGATGGTTCTGCAGCGTGAAGGTCCGCTTCGCTTCGCCGCGCGACATGACCCGTCCCGCCCCGTGCGAGCATGAATGGAACGACTCCGCGTTGCCCTTGCCCGCCACGATGTAGGACCTCGCGCCCATCGAACCCGGGATGATTCCCAAGTCGCCGGCTCGCGCGCGAACCGCGCCCTTCCGTGTCACCCAGACGTTCTTGCCGAAGTGGTTTTCGCGCTCGACGTAGTTGTGATGGCAGTTCACAGCGGTGGCGGTCTGCTCGAAGGGCTTGACGGCCTCCCGTAAGGCGCGGAGCACGCGGGCCATCATGGCCTCCCTGTTCATGCGGGCGAAGTCCTGCGCCCAGGAAACCGCATCGACATAATCCTTGAAATGCCCGGCGCCTTCGACCAGGTAGGCGAGGTCCTTGTCGGGGAGGTTGATGAAGAACCGGCGCATGTCATCCTTCGCGAGTTCGATGTAGTACCGGCCGATGGCATTGCCGATCCCGCGCGACCCCGAATGGAGCATCGCCCAGACGGCGTCGTCCTCATCCAGGCAGATCTCGATGAAGTGGTTGCCGGTTCCCAGGGTGCCGAGATGCCGGATGGCGCGATTGGCGGGCCGGCGGAGCTTCGGCGCGCGGGAGACTATGGCGTCAAGTCCTCCCTGGAGCGAACGCCAGTCCGAAACGACGGACGCGGGCGGGTTTTCCCATGATCCCTTGTCCCTTCCCCTGCCGGCGGTGCGCCCGTGCGGAACGCTGCGCTCGATTTCGTTGCGCAGGCCACTGAGATCGTCCGGCAGATCGCTCGCTCCGAGGGAAGTCCGCACCGCCATCATGCCGCAGCCGATGTCGACCCCGACGGCGGCCGGAACGATCGCGCCGGACGTGGGGATGACCGAGCCGACGGTTGCCCCGAACCCCCAGTGCACATCCGGCATCGCGGCGACATGCTTGTGGACGAACGGCAGCCGTGCCGTGTTGCGGAGCTGGTCCCATGCCCTCTCGTCGACGGGAACGCCCTGCGTCCACGCCTTGATTGGCGCGCCACCCGGCGTGTTTTCGAAAACGTAGCCCTTGTCGGTGACCACTGCGTTGCTCATGCAACCACCCGTCCGGCCGGTGCGTCTACGCTAGACGCCTTTCGGGAACCTCGCCGCAAACAATCGCGACCCCAGGGACTGTATCGCCGCGCTGTCCTTGACGCTCGCGACGAGGTGTCCGGGAATGGCGTCGACACCGTGGTGCGCGCCCGAGATCGCTCCCGTGATCGCCGCCGTCGTGTCGACGTCGCCGCCTACCCGAATCGAGCATTCCACTGCCGCGGGATAGTCGTTCGGACATTTGAGAAAGGCGTACAGGGAAGCGAGGACGGTAGGTTCGACGGTCGCGGGGATGCCGAAGCCTTTCCTGCGTTTTGTCCACGGCGACTCCCCGCCGGCCTCGACGATGGCTTCGAGCGCGGCGGTTTCGTCGAGTGTGAGCCAGCCGCGCAATGCGAGAATGTGTGATGCGAACTCCGCGCCATGCCCGGCGACGGATTCGCTGGTCAGCCGCAGGAACGTGTCCGTGTCGATCTCACTCGAGGTGCAGGCGACGGCGACGGCTGTCGCGGTCGCGATCGCTCCAGCGATAGCGAGCGGATGCTGGTGGGTGACGATGCTTGAAATCGTGGCGTCGGCGGCAAGCTGATCGGTCTGGTCGAAGTTCCAGAGACCGACGGGACTGACCCGCATCGCCGAACCGTTCAGCGGGAGATCATCCGTTTCCGCGGCTTCGTGCCAGGAAACGCCAGCGATCAGGCGCTTGACGGCGCGATCCGCGACGGGACCCTGGCCGACGATCTCGCCGGATTCCCATAGCTTCGCGAACTCGCGGGCGATCGCGGCGCCATCGACGCGGCCCGCGTCCACAATGCTCTGCGCGATCGCAATCGTCTGCTGGGTATCGTCCGTGAACTGTCCGGCGGAATGCGATCGAAACGGGTGGAACCCGGCCATGAGATCGGTGACCTCGGCGATTTCCTCGCGGGACCTTCCCTCAAGCGGCGCGCCGAGGGCATCGCCGACGGCGCAGCCGAGGAGGGCGCCGATGAACTGGTCTTCTCGCGGTTGTATCGGGTTCATGGCATCTGACTCATCACATTCCCTGGAAGTCCCAGGATTTTGGCACAGCGGGACACGCGGTAATGTTGGCGTTCAGTTCGATAGGTCCTGGCGCGCCTCGATGAAGGCCCGAGTACGGTCTTCGGCGTTTTGCCGAATGTTCGCCCAGAAGAGGTCGTAGTCGGAACCGTGAAGGTTTCGCACGAACAGTGACCACCATCCTTCGGTTTTCAGTTTGGGATCGCGGTCCGCATTTACAAACAACCAGTTGGACCGCTCGCCCTGCTCGCAGTAGACCGATACCGTGCCGGCAACCAACTCGCCCAGCGATGCATCGAGTGGCGTGCCTTTGGTCCACGCCTCAAGTGCTCCCAGGTGATCTGCCTTGGCGCTCGGGCGGCTGTCGGTTGTCCAGGTAATCGGGTTGACACAGATGTTCTGACTCGGGGCGAAGCCCGAATAGTCTGTGCCGTTCCAGTTCTTCTGGTCGTCGCGATTGCTCCAGGGAGACGGCGTCCTGTCCTCCTCGTGCGCATCCCAGGTGATGAGGCAGCTCGTTTGCGTGGGCGAACCGCAGACTTTGATGTCCTGAAACCCGTCCTCGATCAGGGCGCCGGGCAATTGGTGGCCGATGGCATAGGCGGCGACCAGTCGATCCATCAGCGGCGTGCCGTCGATTTCCTCCATGATCAGCCGGACCATCTGAAACGTCCCCTGGCTGTGGCTCCCTAGAACTATGGGGCTGTCGGGATCGATTTCCCCGATGAAGTGGCGGAACGCGGCACGCACGTCCTGATAGCCAACGTCCATGATCCGGTCAATCTCTTCCTGCTGGTAACCCATGATGTTCGACTGTCGAAAGCGTGGCGCGTAGACCCGGCAGCATCCGTTGAATGTGGAGGCTTGCCGCGATATCGAGCCCACGTCGGTGCCGAGTCTCGCGTCTTCGTCGTCCATCGGCTGCACCCAGTGTTCCTTGCCACCATAGGTCGTGGGGTGCAGGAAGAATGCGTCCGCGAGCCGGGTGTCCTGTGGTGTAGACGGCACGCCGTCGGGTCGACCTTCTGCTGGGCTTGCATCGTCGGGCCAGGCTGCCCAATTGGCCCGCAAAGTATAGTCGGGCGCGTCGGGCAACGGCTTGTCACCGAAGCGGTGTTTGGGCGCCACTGTCCATCCGTAAATGCCTGGCCCCAGCAACACCAGCGCTAGGAGCAGGACAAGGACGGTGCCAAGCCCCCAGAGTGCAATCTTCAGCGGTTTTCTCACGTTGTCAGGAACCACCTTCCAACGTATCTGTTCGGGTCAGGTATCGAGTCTTCTCCTTACCCTCGGCGTAGGCGATCTTCATTGCGAGTCGAGGGGTAGGCGTCACGTTGGGGCCTGACATATGCGGTTCAAAACTGTCGAACGCGACAGCTTCCCCTTTTGCCAGGTCGACGAGCCCCATGGACTCCGCCAGTCGAGACGCAATTCGATCGGGAATCGTGATCGGAAACTCCCCCGCCAGGGCCGCGCCCTCCTCGTGTTCCAGGATTGATCCGGTGTTGAATGACGACATCTCGCTGACGCCGACCTGGTTTTCGCGCGACAGCATCAGGCCGCCCCTTTCTTCTGACATGTCCGCAAGAGCAATCCACACCGAGAAGATCGTCGGCGACGGGTCCCTTCCGATCCAATAGGCGCGATCCTGGTGCAACGCCGTCCCCGCGGCGCCGGCACCCTTTATCAACAGGCTGGCGTGATCAATGACAGGGACATCGAAAGCTACAAGGTCAGAGATCTCCGGCCATATCTCCAGGTGGAACAGTCTCAACAGGTCGAAGTTGTTGTCTTCCGGCAGTTTGCTGACAAAGAAGTCCTTGCCGTCCCAATGCACGGACTCCTGGTTGTCAGACGCGGAAACAAGTACGCCCGCGCGTCCAAGCAGGGCATCGATGTTCTCAACCGAAATTCGCGACGTTAATCTGCACCACACGACTCGGTCTCCATTGCGTTCAGGGATGGATCAAGGAGCCTTCAGCCGGGGGATGTTCCCCGACCGCTGACGCGTAAGGAAGTGCTGGCATTTGGCCCGTCGCCAGATGCGTACTTCCTTGGAAGTCGTTGCCAGATCATTCGACAATCGCATCTCTCACTGCTTCTGCGATCTTCCAGGGCAGGTCTGTCGGTCCCTGAACCATGTATACGACCGTCAGTTCCTCCTCCGGCGCCGTCCAGGACACGGTACCCGCAGCCCCCATCCAGCCGAATGCACCAGCCGTTCGGCCATCCTTGGTTTCCTCGGGATCCATGGTGATGCCAACCGTATAGCCGAACCCGCGGCCGGAACCTCCCTTTGCCGTTTCGTTGAACAGGTTTCCCACCTGGTTGGTCGACATCATCGCGACCGATTCCGGCTTGAGAAGCCGATGGCCGAACAACGTTCCCCCGTTCACCAGCATCTGCTCGAAATGCATGTAGTCCCGGGCGGTGCTGACCAGGCCGATGGAACCGGAGAAATAGGCGGCGGACTTGATCCAGGGTCCCTTGTCATTGCTGAAAGCCGACATCCGGTCAAGTTTGCCTTCGGGCACGTTCCAATGCGTATCCTTCATGTCCAGCGGGTCGAAGATGCGCGTCTGAACGAACTCGTTGAACGGCGTGCCCGACGCGATCTCGACGATCCGCGCCACGACATCGAGACCGACGGTACCGCTGTAAGCCCAGCGGGACCCGGGCTGGAAGTCCAGCGGACCTGCCGCCACCCTGGGGATCCAGGAAGCGAGCGTATCCGACTCTCCGGGCCTCTCCAATTTCGAGACCATTGTCCCGATCCCGCCCGTATAGAGCCCGGCCGTGTGGGTCAACAGGTCGTGAATGGTCAGTGGCCGGTGCGCATCCACAAGCTGATGGTCGGGAACCTTTTGCTTTTTTGACTTGTTCCTGGACTTGTCTTTGGACTTGGTGATCTTCTTGCCTGCAGATTCGCTGGCAACGGCTACCTGGATACCCTTGAACTCGGGAATGTACTTTTCGACCGGGTCTTCTGGACTGATCAGGCCTTCCTCGATCATCATCATCGCGGCCACGCCGAGCACCGGCTTGGTCGAGGAGGCCATGTGAAACATAGTGTCCTTCCGCATGGGCCTCTCGGTCGTATCGTCGATTACGCCATGAGCCTCCAAATAGACCACTTTGTTGCGTCGAGTGATGCCAATCACGACTCCCCGAACGCGACCGTCGTCAATGTACTCCTGCACAAGATCATCGATCTCTTTCAGTCGTTCGGTAGACATGCCGACGTCTTCCGGGCTTCCGTGAGGTAACTCGCGAGTTGTGGCCATCGCAGGATCCAAAGTGTGTTGAGGTTGGACTGAAGACGGTTGGGCGGCACCCGTGCCACAGAGAGTGGCAAAAAGACTGGCGGCAGCAATCATCAAGGGTCTTGGCACGGTGATTCTCCTGTTCCCGTCTTGCCATGGCGGTGCAAGCCTACCAGCCTTTCGAACAGACCCGACACCGTGTGAGAGGGAGTCCGGCCTTGTCGACGATCGCTTGCGCGTAGACGGCGGATGTCGCACAGTGCCTTGCGCCGTTTGCGTACAGAGTCCCTCGCATGTTTCGGTACCTGGCCGGACTGTTGTTGTTCTGCGCGACGATGAGCGCGGGAGAGACGACATGGAGAGGCTTGGTCGTCGCGCCCGAGAACCGGTGCGCGCCCTATGATCGCGACGACTACCGGTACCCGCAGTCCGTGGAGGACGAGATCATTGCTAAGTTGGGAGACCTGTTCAGCCCATACACGTGTGCGCAATTCGGTTCGAGCCGGGAGACGGAGATCGAACACATGATCGCGGTTTCCCAAGCCCATGACAGCGGGTTGTGCATGGCGGACCGGCAGACCAAACGCCGATTCGCTTCCGATCTGCGCAACCTGACGTTGGCTGCGCCTGCCGTCAACCGCGAGAAGGGCGCCAGGGACGCTGCTGAATGGTTACCGGAAACGAACCGCTGCTGGTTTGCGGGCCGGATCGTCGAGGTGCGCAGGGCTTACGAACTCACTATCGATCGGCGGGAGGCCGCTGCGCTGGAATCCGTGCTGTCCAACTGTTCGCCGGCAGACGTGGGAGGAGCTTTCTGCGCGAGCCGTTCGTTCGTCATGCAGGTACTGCTGCCGATACTCGAGACCGATGTGCCTGATGCGGGGGAAGCGACGCAAGTCCCTTGATGTCCGGACACCCCAGCCTCATCGCGGGCGCGGCCCACAGACTGGGGATGGCCATGAGGTGTCATCGACACTCCCTTGAGTTTCGTTGTATCGTGTCAACGTGGCGCGGAGGAAGCACCCGAAAAAGGAAGTGGAGGCCGCGCTGATCGAAGCGGAAGCAGCGGGGTGGATTGTTGTGCGCACATCGTCCGCTCATCGGTGGGGTGTCATGCGCTGCCCGGAAGCGAGTCGGTCGGGCTGCCAGTACTCGATTTGGTCAACACCTCGCAGTTCCGGCAATCACGCCAGGCATTTGCTGAGGATGCTGCGAAACTGCCCGCATCGTGGCGACCTACTGGAGGACGAATAGATGGCCAACCATCACTTTACGCTGATCGTGGAAGGACCCGACATGCAGGCGGAAGAGATCGTCGACGTTCTCTTCGAGAGTGGCTGCGACGACGGAACCGTTGGACGGTCACAGGGCATCCAGTTTGTCGTCTTTGATCGCGAGGCCGACAATCTGGCCCAGGCCGTACTTACTGCCGTGGGTGACATTGAGAGAGTTCCGGATCTCAAGGTCGTGCGGATCGCCGACGCTGGTCTGGTTTCAATGGCGGACATTGCGTCTCGTAGCGGGCGGACGCGCGAGAGTGTGCGCCTGTTGGTTTCCGGGGCGAGGGGCCCCGGCGGTTTTCCATCCCCTGTCACGGACCCTCGCAGCCGATACCGGCTCTGGCGTTGGTCAGAAGTGGAACGCTGGCTCAGGGAGTACGCAAATCAAGCGACAGGCTCAAGCGATGATCGGTTGTTGGCAGCCATTAACGCCGGTCTCGAGTTTCGTCACTATGCGAGCAGCCTGGATGCCCGCCTGCGAAGCCGCGTGCGGTCAATGACGGGACTGCCTTAGGTTTTTGACGGGGCTGGGGCTGACCTAGGGCGCGGATAAACGGGGTTTCACAACTCTGATCGCGGACGCGCCGACAATCCGATGATGTCCGGTTTCGTGGCATGCATGGCGGCGGTTTCGGCGGCTCATGTCATGGCGGGAGAGTCCGCAGACCCTTCGTTGCCGCCCGAGTGGTTCGCCCCGCCCAAGACCGCAAGCGAACTCCGCATCACCCGTTTTTCCCAGAGCCCGTTCCTGGACGGCCGGGACTTGCCGCCGGTGGAGGAACGCCTGCCGGACGATCCGGTGGTTATCCAGCCGTACAGGAGTATCGGCAAGTACGGCGGCACCGCGCGCATCACGCTGTGGGACTCGTGGCAGTTCTTCGGCGGGGAGCACGCGCTGACGATTTCGGCGGACATGCGCAACGTCCTGCCGAACCTGGCGGAGTCGTGGAGCCTGAGCGAGGACGGCCGGATCACGACGATCCGCCTGCGCCCGGGGATCAAGTGGTCCGACGGCGCGCCGCTGACCGCCGCCGACTTCATGTTCCGGATGAACCACGTGTGGCTGGACCCCGAAATGAACCCGGTGACGCGCCGGCTCGTGAGGGGCTCGAAGTTCGTCAAGATCGACGACCTCACCTTCCAGTACGTGTTCCTCGAACCAAACCCGATGTTCGCCGGCTTCTTTGCCCACTACGGCAGCCAGTTTGCCGACCCCATGCACTTCTTCAGGCAGTACCACCCGGCGTACCGGGACCGGGACGAGTTGGAAGCGCTGGCCGAGGAAAAGGGTTTCATCACGTGGATGGCCATGTACCGGACCCTGATGGGCTGGGGCAACGAGGAGGCATCGAAGGTGCCGACCCTGCGGGCATACAGGGTCGTTGAACGCACGCCGACCAAGATGCGCCTTGAGCGAAACCCCTACTACTTCAAGATCGATCCTGCCGGCAACCAGTTGCCGTACATCGACGCGGTCGATGCGATCATCGTGATGGAGAACTCGCAGATGATCACCTTCCAGGCCGCTACCGGCCAACTGGATTTCGCCGCCTACACCCTCAAGACCCAGGACATCCCCCTGCTCAAGCTCGGTGAGGCGAAGGGTGTCAACAAGGTGCATATCTGGCGGCGCGTGCACGTCAGTGACGTTGCGATACAGCCGAACTACAACTACCCCGACCCGAAATACCGGGCGTTGTTGTGGGGCAGCGGAGAGCGGCGTTTCGTCCGCTCCCTCTCGCACGCCATCGACCGCGAGCAGATAAACGAGGTCGTCTACTTCGGCCGGGGCGCGCCAAGCCAGGTGACGGCCCACCCCTCGAGCCGCTGGTACGAACAACGATTCGCCGAAGCCCACATCCGCTACGACCCGGAATACGCCAGTGCCCTGCTGGATGAACTCGGCCTGTTCGACATGGATGGCGACGGGCTGCGCGAATACCCGGACGAATCGAAGCTCACGATCACGCTCGAGTATCTCGATTTCGAGACCCCCAAGGGCATCACGATGGAACTCGTGCGCAACTACTGGCGGGAAGTGGGGGTCGACGTGCGGCTGAAGTCGGTGGAGAGACGCCTTCAGGCCGAACGCTCCCAGGCCAACAGGATGCAGATGACGCTGTGGCACGCGGATAAGGTGATCGACATCCTGTTCCCCCTGGTGCCGGACTGGTTCTATCCGCACCGCTCGGGGTGGGACATCGCCATGTGGAACGATTGGGCCCGGTACTACCAGACCGACGGCGAGCTCGGCGAAGAGCCGCCAGAACTCATCCGCAACCTCCAGAACTGGGGCGATGAACTACGCACCGCGACCACGGAGGCGCGTCGCACGCGGGCGGCAAAGACGCTGCTCGCGGCGGCGGCGGAGAATCTCTGGACCATCGGCACGGTGGGGCAGGCACCGCATCCCGTGGTCGTTTCCACGCGCCTCAAGAACGTGACGCCGACCGGTATCTGGGGCTGGGACAATCGGTGGACCCTCGCCTACCATCCGGCCACGTGGTACATCGACGAGACACCCGGCAAGGAGTAGCACGGGTCCACGTTGTCTCGACGCAGGGACAGGCGCTCGTTGACGCGCCCGCAGGACGGTCGCCATCATGGCGCAATGAAGCTCAATCTTGCCTTGTCGTGGGCCTGTTTTTTGGGCGCGGCCGTCTGCGTTGCAGCGGAGGATTCGGTGCCGCTACCCGACCAGTGGTTCGCCGCGCCGGAGACAGCCAGCGAACTCGGCATCACGCACTTCTCCCAGAGCCCGTTCCTCCACGGCCAGGATCTTCCTCCAGTGGAACAACGCCTGCCTGACGATCCGGTCGTCGTCCGACCATACCGGAGTATCGGCAGGTACGGCGGTACCGCGCGCATCACGCTGTGGGATAACTGGCAGTTCTTCAACTTCGAGCACGTCCTTACGATCTCGGCGGACCTGCGCAATGTGCTGCCCAACTTGGCGGAGTCCTGGAGTCTGAGCGAGGACGGCCGCGTGACGACCATTCGTCTGCGCCCCGGGATCAAGTGGTCTGACGGCCATCCCCTGACTGCCGACGACTTCATGTTCCGGATGAACCACGTGTGGCTGGACCGGGAAATGAGTCCGGTGACGCGCCGGCTCGTGAGGGGCTCGAAGTTCGTAAAGATCGACGACCTCACTTTCCAGTACGCGTTCCCCGAACCGAACCCGATGTTTGCCAATTTCCTTGCCCATTACGGCAGCCATTTCGCCGATCCCATGCATTTCTTCAAGCAGTACCACCCGGCCTACCGGGACAGGGACGAACTGAACGCGCTGGTGAGGGAAAAGGGCTTCGTCACCTGGATGGCGATGTACCAGGCGCTGTGGGGCTGGGGCAACGAGGAAGCCGCGAGGGTGCCGACCCTGCGTGCGTACAAGGTGGTGCAGCGCACACCCACCAAGATGCGCCTTGAGCGCAACCCCTACTATTTCAAGATCGATCCTGCCGGCAACCAGTTGCCGTACATCGACGCGATCGATTCGATCATCCTGCTGGAAAACTCGGAGATGATCACCTTCCAGGCCGCCACGGGCCAGCTCGACTTCGCTGCCATGACGCTCAGGACCCAGGACATACCGTTGCTCAAGCTCGGCGAGGCGAAAGGGGTCAACAAGGTGCATATCTGGCGCCGTCTGCACGTCAGCGACCTGGCCATCCAGCCAAACTACAACCACGACGATCCCAGGTACCGGGAACTGTTGTGGGGCAGGGGAGAACGGCGTTTCGTTCGCGCGCTCTCCCACGCCATCGACCGCCAGCAGATGAACGAAGCCATCTACTTCGGCCGGGGCGTGCCGAGCCAGGTGACGGCCCATCCCTCGAGCCGCTGGTACGAACGGCGCTTCGCCGAGGCGCATCTCCGCTACGATCCGGACTATGCGCGCGCTCTGCTGGATGAGCTGGGGCTACGGGACGTGGACGGCGACGGCCTGCGGGAATACCCCGACGGGTCGAAGCTCACGATCACGCTGGAGTACCTCGACTTCGAGACGCCCAAGAGCATCAGCATGGAACTCGTGCGGGACTACTGGCGCGAGGTGGGCATTGACCTGCGTCTCATGTCCATCGAGAGGCGCTTGCAGGCCGAACGCGCCCAGGCCAACAGCATGCAGATGACGCTTTGGCATGCGGACAAGGTGACCGACATCCTGTTCCCGCTGGTACCGGACTGGTTCTATCCGCACCGTGCCGGCTGGGAACTCTCCCTGTGGAACCACTGGGCCCGGTACTTCCAGACCGACGGGGAACTTGGCGAAGAGCCGCCCGAGCCCATCCGCAAACTCCAGTACTGGGGCGTCCAGCTACGTACCGCGACGACGGAAGCCCATCGCACAAAGGCCGCCAAAACGCTGCTCGCTGCGGCGGCGGAGAATCTCTGGACCATCGGCACCGTGGGACAGGCGCCCCATCCGGTGGTCGTCTCCACGCGCCTCAGGAACGTGACGCCCACCGGCGTCTGGGGCTGGGACAGCCGCTGGACGCTCCCCTACCATCCGGCGACGTGGTACTTGGACGAGACGCCCGATGGGCGATAGCAGTGCCCCAGGTCGCGACGAGGGGTTGACTCAGCGCCATGAAATCTATCGCCCTCACGGGCAACATCTTTCAACCCCCGCCCAAGCCCACCTATCATCCCGTCGATCTTGCCGCCAGAGGCAGCAAGTCCGACAGGCTGCTAGTGTTGTGTCCCGGAAATAACTGAGCAAAGTCTTTCGATCTTGGCGAGTATG
>JAPPGA010000030.1 GCA_028821515.1 Gammaproteobacteria bacterium
GGCGCCATCGGTGATGATCTCGATGCGCTCGATCTGCGCCAGCGGGATCGACGACGTGTCCGTCAGCAGGTCCTGAACGTCCAGCGACGAGCGTGCCTTGCGGCGGCCGTTGATCAGCACAAGCGACGATCGGGTGCCCAGGCCGCGAAGGTTGATGCCGCTGGCGCCCAGCGTCGCGCCGAACGGCACGCGGCTGCTGCCGTACTCGCCCTGGAAGAGCTGGGTCGCTGTGGCGTTCGCCGATCCCAGGTTCTGCGGCAGGTTGCGCAACACGTCTTCAATGCTCGCATAGCCGCCGCGTTCGATCTGCTGGCGATCAATCGTGATACGCGGCGACGCCACATCGACGCCCTTCAGGCGTGTGCCCGTGACGATGATCTCTTCAGGGATCCTGTCGTCCTCCTCCGACCCGGGGTTGTCCGTGCCGGCGGCAGTGCCGGCTGACCCGCCGCCACCGGTCTCGCTGCCTTCCGCAGCCTTCGCGATGCCGACGGTTACCGAGTCGCCGGGACCGAAGCGGTAGACGAGTCCAGAGCCCTCGAGCATCACGTCGAGCGCATCCGTTACGGTGTAGCGTCCCTTGACGGGACCGAGCTCAATCTCGCGCGACACGTCACTCTGCACGGCCACCTGGATTCCGGCACTCTCGCCGAGTTCGACCAGCGCCGCTCCGGCGCCCTGGCGTTCGATCGCGAGATCCACCTCGCGCTCATTGGCCTCATCGGCCATTACCGCCGTCGCCGTCAACGCCATCGATACGGCGATCAGCGGCCTGACGAAAAGACTGTTACTTGTCACGTTATTTCTCCTGAGGCATTACTTCTCTAGTTCAGTCAAGAGGCGGCGCTCATGGTCCCTGCAATGAGGACTCTTCGTGCGCAGCCATGATCACGATCTCCGACACTTTCGGGACCACGCGTATCGGCAGGGCATTCTCGAGCGTCGCCAATGCCCCGTCGATGGAATCGAGCTGCAACGTGGCGAACACGCGGGTGTCGCCGATGTGCGCATCGTGGATGCGAATGGGTTTCTCGGAATACCGGCTCAGCTCTGTGATGACGGCTGACATCGGCTGGTCCCTGAAGCTCAGCCGTCCCTGCCGCCAATGTTGCCGTTGTCCCAGACCGGGTTCGTGGCGCGCCCTCATGGTCTGGGTGTGCGCATTGAAATGAACCACGGTGCCTGCGCGCACCCCAAGGCCTGCGCCAATCGTCTGCTCGACGCCGCCTGGATCCGCTTTCGCGTCCAGCCAGGGCGGATCGAGGGGCGGTTCGCCGCCTTGCCGATGCAGCGCGAGGCGGCCGTCCATCAGCGCGAGGGTGAAACCGTCGCCAAGCCGGCGCAGGTTGAACGCCGTGCCATAGGCGGTCATGGCCTGCCCGCCAACTTCCACCGTGAACGGCCGCAGCGGGTCCGGGGCGACCTCGAAGTAGGCCTCGCCCCGGTCCATCACGATCCTCCTCGCGGCGGACGTCATTTCGACCAGCACCTGGGAGTCGGTATTGAGCGTGATATTCGATCCGTCTTCGAGGGCGACCAGGCGCTGTTCGCCCACCACCGTGGTGTAGCGCGGGACCTCACTGTCGGGCTCCGTAAAGAGCCGTGAGGATGTCGTCAAGAAGATAGCGGTCAACACCAGCACGCTGGCAGCGATACCGGATGCGGCGATCCTTCGAACGCGGCGTCCATGGGCGCGTGGCCTGCCCGGGATCGACCGGTACGCCGAGTCTTCGCGCAGTTCGTCCCGCCAGCCGTCAAGGGCGCCGAGCAGTTGGTGTGCTTCCACGAACCGCGCCTTGAACACAGGGTCCTCTTCGCAGCGCGCCGCGATGGCCAGGCGTTCGGATTCCTTGAGGTCTTCGCTGTATATGCGGACCGCGGCAGCCGTGGCTTGCCTTGTGATCCTTCGCGACGTACGACGATTCATGGTGACTTCGTTTTCAGCCTCAGTCGCGGAGCAACGCTGCGCGCAGGTGCAGCAAGGCCTTGCTGATGTATTTCTCGACGGTCTTCGTCGAGACGTTCATGGTCCTGGCCACATCCCTGTAGCTCAACTGGCTGAACCGGTTGAGTACGAAGGCGCGGCGCCATTGGGGCTTCATGCCATCGATCGCTGCGGCCACCGCATCCAGGTCGTCGCGCGCCAGTACAATGCTCTCGGGCGAAGGCGCACGGTCCCGGTCCTGGAGCAGTTGCAGCCGCTCGCGGTGCTGTCGCCGAACGCCCCGATGCCGCTCGCGGTCGATTACCAGGCGGTTGGCCATGGTCAGGAGGAAGGCGCGGGTGCTCCGGTTGCCAGGCGGCAGCTTCTCGGCCAGCGCGTCCATACCCGCCAATCGCGCATACACGTCCTGCACGATGTCATCGACGTCCAGGTTTCCTACGACACGCGCCACGACGAATCTTCGCAGTGCTGCAGCGTGTTCGTCATAGAGCCGGTCCAGCGCCTGTTCGCGCGTCTCGCGACTGACCTCGGTCAGCGAAACGAGCTTGGGCCCTTCTGGTTCCGACACGTTTACGATCCTCCGTTGCCCGGACGCTCCGACAGGCGCTGGCACCGCCGTCAAGGCATGCTAATCAAGTACAAACGGATGAGTCGACCGATACCCTACGGGTGGGTGGCGATACGCTGCGGGGCGACAGGCGTATCGGAGTGATTCCAGCCGAGGCGTTCAGCGAAGATTGGCGTCCCCTAGGGGAGTCGAACCCCTGTTACTGGGATGAAAACCCAGTGTCCTAGGCCTCTAGACGAAGGGGACGCGCGGAGGCGCGGATTCTAAGACCCGCGCGAAGCGGTTTCAACACGAAGCCGCGCCGTCTACAGTGCACTGTCTGTTCTGAGGGGAGGGCCTATGAGGCCCCTGAACCTGTACATGGCCGGCACGGCCAGCTGGTTCGTCAATCACGGCATCCAGGGGGTGATGTTCGCCTGGCTGGTCACCATCGTGCTGCGGGAGTCGCCGCAGATGGTTGGTATCGCCCAGATGGCCATGCTCCTGCCCGCGCTTCTCTTCATGCTCATCGGCGGGAGCCTGGCGGATCGTTTCGGGGGTCGTCGCGTAGCAGTCCTGGCGCAGGCGTTCTCGGTCGTCCCCGTGTTGGGACTGCTGGCGGTGCTCGCGACGGACCAATTGAGCTTCGCCACAATGATCGGCTTCGCGGTCCTGATGGGGCTTGCCCAGGCCTTCGTGACCCCTGCCCGGGACGGGCTGTTGAACCAGGTCGCCGAGGGCAGGATTCAACATACCGTCGTGCGTGCGACGATGATCCAGTTCAGCGCGATGTTGATCGCATTCGTCATCGTGGGACAGACGGATCGGGTGGGGCCTGCCCCCGTCATCGCGGTGCAGGCGCTGGTACTGATCCTGGGTACGATCGCGATGCGGCGCATCCCCGTTTCGGCGCCCGCCCGGCGGCCGTCGGACAACGCCCTCTGGCGCGATCTGTCCGCATCGGTTGCCACCGGCCTCGTGACCGTGATGCGGTCGGCACCGATGCGCATGGTCGCGATCCAGAACGTCGCGATAGGGATGTTCTTCATGGGTTCCTACATCGTGACGATTCCGGTGGCGGTGCGGGACATATACGGCGGTTCGGCTGCGGACCTGGCAATGCTCAACGCGGCCAACGCGTTCGGCCTGGCGCTGACCTCGTTTCTGCTGATGCGCGTGGGGTACATACGCCGGCCGCGACGGGCGCTGCTGCTGGCGCAGGCGTTGGGGGCGGTGGCGTTGGGTACCGCCGGATTCGGTTTCGACTTTCCCGTTTTCGCAGCCTGTATCTTTCTGTGGGGCGGCTGCGGCGGCGTCGCCATGAGCATGGCGCGCACGATCATGCAGGAGCAGGCGCCCTACGACCAGCGCGGCCGCGTGATGGCGTTCTTTTCATTCTCCCTGATGGGTGCCGGACCGTTCGGCGCCCTGCTGGCCGGGGCCATAGCAGGGTGGTGGGGACCGGGCAACGCCCTGATTGCTGCCATGTGCGGCATGCTCACCGTTCTCGGGACTCTTGCTGTTGTCTCGCGTGGATCGGCCGAGGGGGTGTCCGACCTGGGCCGATAGGGCGTTGGAAAGCGCGCCGCGATGGGCCGAAGCACCATCCAAGTACGGTATGATTCCGCGCGCTGGCAACCTGGGCAAGGACACGATGAAAGAAGAACAAAAAATCAGTCGCCGCAAGTTCGTTTCGACGACCACCGGAACTCTGGCCACCATCCCCCTGATCACCATCCTGGGGGAACGAAGGGCATTTGGCGAAGATGCGGCGGCGATGGCAAAGCTTGACGAGAGCAACCCGACGGCCGTCGCCCTGGGATACAAGCACGATGCGGACGACGTTGATGTCGACCGATTCGCAAAGCGGGCCACGGAGGAAGGCAAGAAGCAGTTCTGCGACAACTGCCTGCACTACAAGCCTTCCGAGGAAGAGGGCTGGGGACCCTGCGCGATCTTCCCGGGATTTGTTGTGGCCGCGAAGGGCTGGTGCAACGTGTGGGTGAAGGCCGAGGCGACCTGAATAGCTGCCAGCCAGGTTATCTGTTCCGACCCGAGGCAGGGAACGCAGCGACGACGCGGCGGTTTCCCGTTTGGAGATGATGTTCTCAGTTACGCACACTCAAGGGTGTGCGCTGATCCCAGCCCAGGCTACGCGCTAGTGATGGGACGGCGGCGGCAGCGGCTCCGGCGCTATCTCGGCACCGAGGTAGACGATGCGCGTCGCCCACGTGTAGTCCGACTCCCACGCCATCAGGCACACCAGTACCAGTAGCGCCCCCGGCGGCAGCATGATCGCCGTAATGAGCGCCACGCGTTCCCAGCGCATGTGCATGAAGATGGCAACGATGAAACCCGCCTTCAGCATCATGAAGATGATGATCAGCGACCAGCGGAGATATCCCTGGAACCCCGCGTAGTCCACCATGTAGGACGCCGCGCTGAATACGAACAGCAGCCCCCAGATCCAGAAATAGATGGAGATTGGATGTTGTTGACCGGTTTCTGCCATTGCCTTACCAGAGATAGAAGAACGCGAAGATAAAGACCCACACGAGGTCGACGAAGTGCCAGTAGAGGCCCGTGATCTCGACGATGTCGTAACCCTTCTCCTCGTAGCGGCCGCGCCACACGCGGTAGGCGACGATGAGGAGATATACGACTCCTGCGGATACGTGCAGACCGTGGAATCCCGTGATCATGAAGAAGCAGGAACCGAACTGCGGCGCACCCATGGGATTGCCCCAGGGCCGCACGCTTTCTTCAACGATGAGTTTGTACCATTCGAAGGCCTGCATTCCGACGAATGACGCCCCGAACAAGGCGGTCACGACCATCAGGAGTGCTGCTCCTACGCGTTTGCGGCGATAACCCATGTTCACCGCCATCGCCATAGTGCCGCTCGAGGAAATGAGGATGAACGTCATGATCGCGATCAGGAGCAGCGGCACCGGGACGCCGAAGGCCTCCAGCGCGAACACTTCGCTTGGATTGGGCCATGCCTCGGCGCTCGTCATGCGCACGGTCATGTACGACGTGAGGAAGCAGGAAAAGATGAAGGTGTCCGACAGGAGGAAGATCCACATCATGGCCTTGCCCCATGGCACGCCCCTGAAGACGGCGACATCCGCCGCCCAGTCTTCGACTAGCTGCAGCCTTTGCGTGCTGGTTGCTTCGGCCATTCGGTTCCTATGCTCCTGTCTCGGTGCGTCCTGTATTGACTTCTATTGGGACGGGGTCTTATGCAGCGGCGTCTTGGACTTTCATCTTGCGGCAGCCACGCCCTCGTGTTCCCCGCCCGGGGGCTTTCTTCATGCGAGGGGTACCCCCTCGCGCTCCCCGGCTGATGGCTTTCTTCATGCGAGGGGTGCCCCCTCGCGCTCCCCGGCTGATGGCT
>JAPPGA010000008.1:0-35142 GCA_028821515.1 Gammaproteobacteria bacterium
CCCAAGATAATCCACGCTCTTGAGGACGGGCAGGTCAAAACATTATGTCTAGCTGCGTCGACTGCGGCCTGAACGTGCGGTCTTCCGCGACCGGGTTCTCCGCGTTGTGCGGGTCCTGGCCGCCGGTTCAGCCTGTTCCCATCGCCCGTTTCGATAGAAGGCGCGCCACTTGGTGGCTTTGCCATCCTTCTCCGAGGCAAGGAATTGCTGCCGCGTCTTGCGGGCAAACCTGATCTGGGCGGGGTTGCCGTCCGGGTCGCTTTCCGGAGCCTCCAGCAGATACGCGAACTTCGGGTCCAGTTCGTTCGCGTGGGGCTTCAGTTCCGACACCAGCGGCGGCCGGGTCTCGCGGTTTCGCGGGAACGCACTCGCCGCGAGGAATATCCCGTTCGCGCCGTCGCGCAGCACGTAGTGGTCGTCCACTGTGAGGCATCTGAGTTCCGGCATCGGCACCGGATCCGCCCTTGGCGGCGCCGGTTGCCCGTTCCGCAGCAGCTTGCGGGTATTGGTGCAGGAAGCGTTCGTGCAGCCGAAATACTTGCCGAAGCGGCCCGACTTGAGCTGCATCTCGCCGCCGCACTTCTCGCACTCGACCACCGGACCATCGTAGCCCTTGATCCGGAACTTGCCGCGCTCGAGTTCGAATCCCGCGCAGTCCGGGTTCCTGCCACAGACATGCAGCTTGCGCTCTTCATCGATCAGGAAGGCGTCCATGGCCGTATTGCAGATGCGGCATCGCCGTTTCGACCGAAGGATCTTGGACTCCCGCTCGTCGTCTTCTTCTCCGGCGTCGACGACTTCGTTGTCCGAAAGGAGATCCATCGTGTTCGTGCAGCGCTCCCTGGGCGGCAGCCGATACCCGGAGCAGCCGAGGAATACGCCGGTGCTGGCGGTTCGAACCTGCATGGGCCTTCCGCACCGGCCGCAGGGAATGTCCGTTTCCGTGGGCACGTTCGCGCGCATGCCGCCCTCGGCACTCCCGGCATGCGAAAGCTTCTCGCTGAAGTCGCCGTAGAAGCTGTCCAGCACCGAATGCCAACCACGTTCCCCGTCGGCGATCTGGTCGAGTTCGCGCTCCATCCCGGCTGTGAAGGAGTAGTCCATCAGGTCGCTGAAGTTCTCGACCAGACGGTCGGTCACCAGTTCGCCGATCTTCTCGACATGGAAGCGTCTGCTTTCCAGGGTGACGTAACCGCGATCCTGAATGGTGGAAATGATCGATGCATAGGTCGAAGGCCGTCCGATCCCGCGGCGTTCCAGTTCCCGCACCAGGCTCGCCTCCGTGTACCGGGGCGGCGGATTGGTGAAATGCTGCACCACGTTCGCATCGACCAGCCTCAGGGGCTCCCCCTCCACGTATTCCGGCAATGGCTTGTCCTCGTCCCGGCGCGAGGCCGGCGGCAGAACGCGCGTGAAGCCATCGAACTTCACGTTGCGGCCCCGCGCGGTCAACTCGAAGTCGCCGGCCCGCACCGTCACCGTCGTGGACGTGTAGCGGGCGGGCGTCATCTGGCACGCGACGAACTGCCGCCAGATGAGCCCGTACAGCCGCCGTTCCTCCTGCGACAGCGAGGCCGGGCCCGACGGACCGGATCCGACCGCCGTGGGCCGGATCGCTTCGTGGGCCTCCTGTGCCGTTGACCTGCTGCGATACGCATTCGGCCTGTCCGGCAGGTACGGCTGACCGAATTCGCCCTCAATGTAGGCACGCGCACGCCCAATGGCGTCCGCCGACAGGTTCATTGAGTCCGTGCGCATGTAGGTGATGTGTCCCGCCTCGTAGAGCCGCTGGGCTACTGTCATGGTCCGGCGCACCGAGAACCCGAGCCGTGCTGCCGCCGCCTGCTGCAGGGTGGACGTGATGAACGGCGGGTTGGGCCGCGACCGGGTCGGCCGGTCCTCGCGTTTTTCCACGACGAACTCAGAACCCCGCAACCGTTCCAGGGCCTCGTTGGCAGACTCCGCTTCGGCGGGACGGAAGCGCTTGCCGCCGTCTCTCGCGACACCGAACCGATGCTGCGCGTCGCCGCGTTCGGCTTGCCGGGCGAGGTCCGCGAAACCCTCCCAGTACTCTTCCGGGATGAATGCGCGTATCTCGCGTTCGCGTTCCACGATGAGACGCACGGCGACCGACTGCACGCGGCCTGCGGAGAGGTTTCTGGCGACCTTGGCCCAGAGTAGCGGGGACAGCTCAAAACCTACGACACGGTCCAGGAAACGCCGCGCCTGCTGTGCGTTGACACGGTTCTCGTCGACCTTGCCGGGGTTCCGGAATGCCTCTTCCAGGGCGGACTTGGTGATCTCGCTGAAGACGACCCGGCGGAACCTGTCGGGGTCGCCGCCGATCAGTTCCTGCAGGTGCCATGCGATGGCTTCGCCTTCGCGATCGAGGTCGGTCGCCAGATAGACCTGCTCGGCGCGGTCCGCGAAACTGCGCAGTTCGTCAACGACCTTCTCCTTGCCGGGCAAGGTCTCGTATTCCGCCTTCCAGCCATTGTCCGGGTCCACTCCCATCCGGCGTACAAGCTGCGCCCGGGCCCGCTTTGCCTTGTACTCCGCCCTTTCCTTCGGCGGAAGTTTGCGGGTCCTGGCCGCTTCGCGCGTTCGTTCAGCGGCATCCGTGCGCCTGCCTCCGACGGGAAGGTCGCGCACGTGCCCGACGCTCGACTTGACGACGTAATCCCTGCCGAGATAGCGATTGATGGTCCTGGCCTTGGCCGGAGACTCCACGATGACCAGCGATTGCGCCATCGAACTCCCTCATTCCCTCCTGGTGCCGCTGCGGACCCGGGCTCCAACTCGCCCCAATCCCCGGCGACAGGGTGGCACTTATAGATATTGATTTGAGTGCCTGTCAACCGCCTGGTTCCCGCCGCGCCTTCTCGCAGCCAGCGCCACCCGGCGGAATGCGAAGCCGTCGAGGACCGATGGTCCCGCTCACGCGTCAGGGCTGCGGGACACCTCGAAACCGGCCTGTAACACCGCGATCGCACGCAGGCGTTGGGCGATTTCAGCCACCAGTTCCGCCGCCTCCCGGCCCCTCGAGTTCTCCGACCAATACCAGCTCGCCATACCCTCCGAGGCTTCCATCCCAAGGCATTGATCTTCGAGGCCGGTGGCCGCCCCGATAACGGCGCGCCAATACACGGCGTCGACACATGGAAGCGGCACCTCGGGATGCACGGTCCATCCCGGGATGGGCACGGATCCATGCGCATCGCGCAACAGGAACCAGCGGGGCGCCCCCCGCCACGACCCGGATGCCGGCAGTCGATAAGCGCAGCACGGCTGCGTGACGTCGCGGGCAACGCCATCCGAGCCGACGAGTTCCTCTGCCCGCGCGCCCCGCTTCGGCACCGAGGCGACCTCCACGACGAGTCCCTCGCGCCGCGCCCGTTCCCGCAGCCTGACAAGCTGGCGGTCCCGTTTTGTCGGCATCAACCACAGTATGGGGGCGAAGGCCAGGACCAGGAGCCCCCCCACGATCAGCCACGTCATGGGGCCGGCCCGGCAAGTCGGCGTTTATTCGATGCAACGCGAATCATTGTGTTGTATCGTCGCCGCAACCGGGTCGCAAGGCAATCGCATGAGCGGATACAAACGTATTCTGCTTGCTGTCGACCTTGCCGAGGAGTCGAGCATCGTCGGCGAGCGGGCCGTTCAGCTGGCGCGTCTTTTCGGCGCACAACTGCATGTCGTTCACGTGGTCGAACCGCTCAGCCTCGTGTACGGCGGCGACATTCCCATGGACATGTCTTCGGTACAGGACCAGATCCAGGAGCAGGCCCAGTCGAGCCTGGACGACTTCTGCGAGGCTGCCGGTGTTCCGGACGCGCACCGATACCTGATTTTTGGACGGCCGGAAACGGAAATTCACCGCATCGCGATGTCTGCGGACATAGATGCCATCGTTGTCGGAAGCCACGGGCGGCAGGGTCTGGCACTGCTTCTCGGCTCGACGGCAAACGGTGTCCTGCACGGCGCATCGTGCGATGTGCTGGCCGTTCGCGTTGGACCGGGGGCGCACCAAAGCGCCGACTGACGACCTTGCCGTACCCGCAACCCGCGTTCGCGCCACGTGCGCGGCATTCCTCGAATGCCATGTGTCGGCGGCTGGCGACAAGGCTCGTGGCGATGATCCTCGCCCTTGCTGCAACAGCCGGTCCGGCCCGCGCGGATACCTACCAGCTTCGCACGGAATACAAGCGCGCCATCACTGCCATCGAGACGGGACACAGCAGCAACTTTCGCAGCGCGTTGGCAGCGCTCACCGACTATCCGCTGCATCCTTACCTCGTGTACTTCGACGCGCGGCGACGCGTCAGCCGCATGTCCCCGAACGAAGCGGTGGCGCTGAAGGAAAGCTTGAGCGACACGCACCTGGGGCCCCGTCTTCTGGAAACCTGGTTGATCGCGCAGGCGCGGCGCGGGCGCTGGCAGACATACCGCGACCACTACGAACCCATGGAGCGCGCGGACGGGAGGTGCTTCTACGCCCGGTCGCTCTACCGCACGGGGGACCGGGCCGAAGCGCTGCGCCTGGTGCCGGAACTCTGGGTCGTGGGCGTCTCGCAACCCAAGGAATGCGATCCCCTGTTTGCGGTATGGATGGCCCAGGGCGGACTGACCGACGACATGGTGTGGGAACGCCTGCGCCTCGCACTCGACGGCAATGAACGCGTTCTCGCGCGCTATCTCCTGGGGCGCTTCACCGGTGCCAGGGCGAGTGCCGCCCGGGCCATGTACGACGGCCACGTGCGGCCAGGCAACGTGCGCCGGCCCTCGCGTTTTCCGAATACGCCCTACGGCGCCGAGGCACTGGGCCATGCCCTCGCCCGCTACGCCCGGACCGACGCGGTCGACGCCGCCAGGCAGTGGCGGGCCTATGCCCGCCGCAGCATGCCGGAGGAGACGCGCGCATTCATCCTGGAGCGCCTGACCGCCGCGCTGGCGCGCGCCGGTGAGTCCGCCGCCGATCACCTCGACGCGCCGGCAGACGCTCCCGGATCTGCCCGGTTCAACCGGGACATGGCGTTGGCGAGCATCATCCACCAGCAATGGCGGGACGCCGCGCGCTGGATCGAGGCCATGGACGAGGAAGAACGCGCAGCGCGGGAGTGGCGTTACTGGCTCGGCCGGGCACTCTCCGAGGCCGGGTCCCCAAAGGGCAATGCCCTGCTTGCCGAGGTGGCGCGGTACCGGTCTTACTACGGATTCCTCGCCGCCCAGCAACTCGGGCTCGAACCGTCCCTCAACGCGCGCGATCCGGCGCCATCAAGTCGGCCGGATCATCCCGCGATAGCACGCATGCTGGAACTCTATGCCGTCGGCGACCTCGTGAACGCGCGCCGCGAGTGGAACTGGATGTTCGAGAAATTCAGCGCGTCGGACCAGGGCGCGCTGATCGAACTCGCCGCCGAAATCGGCTGGATCAACCAGGCGATTTTCGGCGCCAACCGCCCGGAACTCATCGACCTCGTCACACTGCGCTTTCCGACGCCATACCTGCACATTTACAAGCGCCTGGCCTTCCAAACGGACCTGCCGCTGTCGCTGCTGCTGGCCGTGGCGCGCAAGGAGAGCGCATTCGACCCGCGCGCGGTCTCGCCCGCCGGCGCCGTCGGCCTGATGCAGCTCATGCCGCCGACCGCGCGTCATACGGCCACCCGGGCACGCCTCGAACAACCGACGCGGCGCGATCTGTTCGACGCCGCCGACAACATCGAACTCGGCGCCCACTACCTCGCCGAACTCATGGATCGCTACGATGGCCATCGCGTGCTCGCGGCCGGCGCGTACAACGCGGGACCGGGCCGGGTGGCCGGGTGGAGAAAGGAGCGCCGCGACCTTCCAGCCGACGCCTGGATCGAAGCGATTCCGATCAGGGAGACTCGCGAATACGTTCAGGCGGTTCTCGCGTTCGACCTGGTCTACTCGCACCTGCTGGGCGAGCCCGTCTCGACCCTGCTGAGACCCGGTGAGGAGCGGGTGCCGTGATCGACATCGGCGCGAATCTTACGAACCGTTCGTTCGATGGCGACCGCGACGCCGTGCTGGACCGCGCGCGGTCCGCGGGATTAGGGGGCATCGTCGTGACGGGAACCAGCGTAGCCGAGTCCCGCGCTGCGGCGCGGCTCGCGGCGGGACACGCGGACCTCTGGAGTACCGCCGGCGTCCACCCGCACGACGCAAAGTCCGTCCCGGCGGGCTGGATCGACGATATCGCGGCGCTCGCGGGTGAACCGAAGGTCGTCGCCATCGGGGAAACCGGGCTTGATTTCAACCGCAACTACTCGCCCCCGGCGGTGCAGCGCGACGTGTTCGCCGCACAGATAGACCTCGCGGGGCGTCTCGACATGCCGTTGTTTGTCCATGACCGCGATTCCGGCGGCGAGACGGCGAGACTGCTTGCCGGTCACGGCGCGAATCCAGAGAGTGTCGTGATCCACTGCTTCACCGGCACGGCCGAAGATCTCGACACCTGGCTGGACGCGGGTTACTACATCGGCATCACGGGCTGGATCTGCGACCCGCGCCGCGGAGACGAACTTCGAACACTGGCGCCGCGCATACCGGACGACCGGCTGCTGATCGAGACCGACGCGCCCTTCCTGATCCCCCGGACCATGCGCCCGATGCCCCGGACCCGGCGCAACGAGCCGGCATTCCTGCTGGAAGTCGTCAATGCGCTCGCCACCCTCAGGGACACCACGGTGGATGCCATAGCCGAGACCACTGGCCACAACGCCCGTCGCGCATTCCGGCTGCCGCCATTGCATGCCGGCATGGACAAACCGGTACCATAGGCACCGCACCGGCTTGCAGAGAGGCTCGAGGGGTATGCCAGCCGACCTGACATGGCGTATCGCCTTCGCGCCCGACACGCGCAACTGGCGTTATCCGCTTCCTCTCTCCCGCGAACTCGAATGGCATGCGAACGGCATCCTCACGGCGGAAGTGGCGCTGCCGTCGATACCCTCCGGGCACATCGTTGTGCCGAGCTTCGCGAGCCCGGACAGTCCCGACCACCGCTGGGTGCTGGTTTCGGGCGATGCATCGCACGCCACCGCAGGCTTTGGCCGGCCTGGCAGTCAGTGCGACCATGCCGGCGGCGACGAGGGACTCGATGTCCGCGTCGACTACTTCGAGACCTCGCGGGCAATGTCGAACGCCCGGCTACGCTTGCTGGTCGACATGTCCGAGCCGCCGCGAGACTACCTGGCCGCCATCGGCGTGCGGCCGGCCCAACAGGCGACGGATCTCACCCCCGCCGATACGGCAATCCTCGACATCCCCGCCAGGAGCCAGGCGAACGCGGCCCCGGCAGAACTCCGCCCTCGCATCTGTTCGCCGACCTGCGTGTCCATGGCAATGGAGCATCTCGGCGTCGATCACGCGTTCCACGAACTGGTCACCGCTGCCTACCATCGCGCGACAGACCTCTATGGCGTGTGGCCGCAGAACATCTGGGCCGCGAGCCGCTGGGGCGTCATCGGCGCGATCGAAACGGCCATGGACTGGAACGTGGTCGAACGCGCTGTCGACGGAGGGCATCCCCTGGCAGCCAGCATAGCGTTCGGCGAGGGCGACCTTGCCGGCAGCGCCATCCCCGCGAGCGACGGCCATCTGGTCATCGTTCGCGGCATACAGAATAATCGCGTCGTGGTAAACGATCCCGCCGCAGACGATGTCGCCCGTGTGCCGCGACACTACGACGCCGACGAGTTCCGCAAGGCATGGCTCGGCGCACGTGGCGCCTGCTACCTGTTCGCGGTGCCGGCGTGAGATATTTCATCCGGCTCGCACTGCTGTGCGTGGCCGCCGCCCTCACTTCGTTTGGCCTCGCGTACTGGCAGCACATCGGCTTCAGCATGGACGGATTCTGGTTCGTGGACAACGACTACCGCCCGCACCCGCTGCACATCCTGGCACTCGGTCTCGCGATGATTCCAACGACCATCTGGGAGATATTCCTGCTCGACTCGCGGCGCGCCGCCGCCCAGCGTGACGAGAATGCTTGAGACGAGTCCCGGTGCCCGCGTATACCTCCGGAAGGTCCGCAATGCCGACAGACGCGAACTCATCGAACGGGTCCTCGAAGGACAGTCCTTCCTGCGCCCGTGGATTTCGGCACCGACCTCATCGCGCGATTTCAGGCACTACCTCAGACGCACGCAACGGGACGATCACGAGGGGCTGCTCGTGTGCCGCATCGACTGCGATGCGATCGCGGGCGTGATCAACCTCAACAACATCGTCTGGGGATCATTCCTCAGCGCATCGCTTGGCTACTATGCGATGGTGCGCCACGCTGGACAGGGTTACATGCAGGAGGGCCTGGAACTGGTCAAGGACTACGCGTTCCGTCAGCTCGGCCTGCACCGCATCGAGGCCAACATCCAGCCTGCCAATCGGCGCTCCATCAACCTGGTCAAGCGCTGCGGGTTCGTGCGCGAAGGCTATTCCCGGGCCTTCCTGCATATCGAGGGCGCCTGGCGCGACCACGAACGCTGGGCTGCCATCGATCCCCGCGACACGCTGACCACGAAGCCGACATTCCCATGACCACGGTTCCCTACGGCGCCTGGCCATCGCCGCTGACGGCAGATGTCACGGCGGCGCGGTTCGTGTCATTTTCGGAACTGAAGTTCATCGGCACACGCCACTACTGGCTCGAGCAGCGCCCTCTCGAGGGTGGCCGGTCAGTACTCGTCGCGGCGGACGGGCAGAGCCGGCGGGACCTTGTGCCGGCACCCATGAATGTCCGGAGCCGGGTATACGAATACGGCGGCGGTGCCTACGCGCTCTCCGATGACGCCGCCTACTTCGTGAACTTTCGCGACCAGTGCATCCATGTGGTGCCTCTCGGCGGCGGGGCGCCGAGGCAGGTCACGGCGGGCGACGACGCGGAGCGGTTCGGCGGCCTGCTGTGGGACCCGCACGGACGCGGTCTCGTCGCGGTACGCGAACGCCACCCCCCGGGGGATGCCTCCCCGGACGCGGCCCTGAACGACCTGGTGCGGGTCGACGTCAAGACGGGGACGGTCCAGGTGCTGCACGAGGGCCATGACTTCTATGCCTGGCCCTGCCTCTCCCCCAGTGGCCACCGCCTTGCCTTTGTCGTCTGGGATCACCCGAACATGCCCTGGGACGGCACGCAGCTGCTCATCGCCGACATCGGCGCCGACGGTACGCTGAACCGGGAGACCCTGGTCGCGGGGGGCGTGGACGAGTCGGTGTATCAGCCCGCATGGATGGGGGACGACAGGCTCGTCTTCGCTTCCGACCAGGGCGGCTACTGGAATCTCCACGTCTATGACCGGTCCGGCGTGCGCCTCGCAATTGCCGACGACGCCGAGTACGGCCTGCCCATGTGGTCGCTCGGTTCCACGAACTACGTGGTTGCCGGACGCGACCACGTGATCGCGCAGCGCATAGAAGACGGCGAGGCGGAACTCGTCATAGCCGACATCGAGCGGGGAATCACGACACCCCTGTCGTCCCGGTTCACGGGCTATGGGAGCCTCACGCGATCAGCGGCGGGGATCACCTTCATCGGCGGGACTGCGGACGACGTCTCCCGGGTAACGGAACTCGACATCGCCACCGGAGAGACCACGACGCTCGCCCGCGCCGGCCAGGTCGACTTTCCCGACGGGACGTTCTCCGCGCCGCAGACCATCAGCTTCACGTCCTCCGACGGCGCGCGCGCGTACGCGAACTATTATCCGCCCCGCCACCCCGAGTGCATTGGCCCGGAAGACGAACTGCCCCCGCTCCTCGTAACCACGCATGGCGGGCCCACCAGCAGTGCCGGACGGGGCTTGAGTTTCAGGATCCAGTACTACACTTCCCGTGGCTGGGCCGTTCTCGACGTGAACTACGGCGGCAGCACCGGCTTCGGCCGCGCGTACCGGGAACGGCTGAACGGTCAGTGGGGCATCGTTGACGTACAGGATTGCGTTGCCGGCGCGAGGCATCTGGCCTCCGAGGGGAGAGTCGACATCAACCGCATCGCCATCCGGGGCGGGAGCGCGGGCGGATACACGACCCTGGCGGCGGTCACCTTCGCCGATATCTTCCGTGCCGGCGCAAGCCACTACGGAATCGGCGACCTCGCTGCGCTGGCGCGGGACACCCACAAGTTCGAGTCCCGTTACGTCAATCGGCTCGTGGCCGAAGCCGATTTCGATGCGCGTTCGCCGGTCCACCACGCCGCGCGCGCGCGGTGCCCCATGATCTTCTTCCAGGGATCCGACGACCGCATTGTCCCGCCGAACCAGGCCGAGGCCATGTTCGCCGCCCTGAAAGCAAACGGAGTGCCCGTGTCCTTTCTCCTGTTCGAGGGGGAGGGCCACGGCTTTCGCCGGGCGGAGAACGCCGTGCGCGCAATCGAGGCGGAGTACCTTTTCTTCGCGAGAATGTTCGGCTTCAAACCCGCGGAAGACCTGGGCGACATCCCGGTGGAGAACGCACCATGGACCTGAACGTGGCAGTCATCGCCGGAGGCGCATCGCCCGAGGCCGAGGTATCACGGTCGTCTGCGGCGGAAGTGGTCGAGGCGCTACGCCATCGACATAGCCACGTGACGCTGCTGGAACTCGACGAAGGGCTCGCCGGGGCACTCGCCGACGCCGAGCCGGAAGTCGTATTCCCGGTGCTCCACGGACCGCCCGGGGAAGACGGTACCGTACAGGGATTCCTGGAGACACTCGGATACCCCTATGTCGGGAGCGACGTGCACGGCAGCGCCCTCGGCATGGACAAGTATGCGTCGAAGGCGCTTTTCCGCGCCGCCGGACTACCGGTGCTGGAAGAACTCGTCGTCAGGTCGGACGACGACCTGCAGGAGGCGACCGCCGCCATCAAGGCGCGGTTCGGTGACGCGGTAGTGGTAAAGCCGAGTGGCCAGGGCTCGGCGCTGGGCACGACGCCGCTGCCGAGCGGCGGCGATGTCGGCAGGGCCATCGCCGGCGCCATGCGTTTCGGCGGACCGGTGATGATCGAACCCTACGCGGCGGGCCGCGAAATCACGGTCGGCGTGCTCGATCTGGAAGGCGAGCCGCCGGCGACCTGGCCGGCAATCGAAATCGTGACGGCGGCCGACGAATGGTACGACTACAGGAACCGGTACACGCCCGGACGGAGCGAACACATCGTGCCCGCAACGCTCCCGGAGAAGACGCACGGCGAACTGGGACGAATCGCCTTGGCCGGTCACCGCGCGCTGGGTCTCCGGGATCTGTCCCGAGCAGACTTCATTGTCACCAGCGACAACGAGATATGGCTGCTCGAGGTCAACACCCTGCCCGGCATGACGCCGACGAGCCTCTATCCCGACGGCGCGCGCGCCGCCGGCTACGACTTCGAGAGCCTCGTCGACGCGCTGGTCCGCAGCGCCTTCCGTCGCGCCGAGTAGGCAGGGCTACAGGTCGTAACCCCGCTCCTCGTGCTGGGTCAGGTCGAGACCTTCGGTTTCCTCGTCTTCGCTGACGCGGTTGCCGGTGACCATGTCGACGACCTTCAGGATGACCCACGTCAGAACCGCCGTATACGCAAGCGTCGCAAGCGCGCCAATCGCCTGTATGCCGACCTGGCTGCCAATGCTGATGTCGTGCTGGCCACTGAACACCCCAAGCATGTTGCTTGCGAACACGCCCGTGAGAATCAGGCCGACGATACCACCCATGCCGTGGACCGGGAAAACGTCGAGCGAGTCATCGATCTTCAGCGTGCGCTTGAGGTAGTTCGTCATTGCGAAACACACCACCCCGGCGGCAATGCCGATAATCAGCGCGCCGGCCGGACCGACGTACCCGGAAGCCGGCGTGATGGTTGCGAGACCCGCCACCATCCCGGTGACCGCGCCGAGCACGCTCGGCTTGCCGAAGCGAATCCACTCCGCGACCATCCAGACAAACGCGCCGGCGGCTGCGGAGATGTGCGTCACGGCGATCGCCATGGCAGCGTCTCCGTTGGCGGCCAGCGCGCTGCCGCCATTGAAGCCGAACCAGCCGACCCACAGCATGCCAGCACCCATGACGGTGAGCGTCATGTTGTGCGGCGGGGTCATGCGATCCGGGAAACCCCGCCGCGAACCCAGGGTGATAGCGGCGACGATCGCCGCCGTGCCGCAGGTGATGTGCACAACCGAGCCACCGGCGAAATCCATGAAGCCCATCTCGCCGAGCCATCCGCCGCCCCAGACCCAATGGCAGACCGGGGCATAGACCAACAGCAGCCACACGGTCGTAAACAGCAGCACCGCGGAGAAACGCATGCGTTCGGCGAAACCGCCCACGATCAATGCCGGGGTGATGATGGCGAACGTCAACTGGAATATGGCGAAGGCCGACTCCGGAATGGTGCCTGCCAAGGCATCCTCGGTGACGCCGGCGAAGAGGGCCTTGTCGAGGCCCCCGATAAATGCGTTGCCCTCGCCGAAGGCCAGGCTGTAGCCCAGCAGGAGCCAGAGAATCGAGACCAGGCAAGCGATGGTGAAGCACTGCATCAGGACGCTCAGCACGTTGCCGGAGCGCACCAGGCCCGCATAGAAGAGCGAGAGTCCCGGCAACGTCATGAACAACACGAGGGCCGTGGAGGTCATGATCCACGACGTATCCCCGGTGTCGAGCCCCTCCGCGGCGATCGGTACCGTAACCAATACCGCGATCGCTGCGGCCAAACGTTTTGTCAACTGGTGCATTCGGAAATCTCCCCTGCCTTGCCCCACAAGCCACCGGCTCTTGTCGCGCCGTTCGTCCTCCATGATACAACGCGGAACGCAAGTTGCAGGAGCGCGGGACGGTTCACGAAGCGCGATGCCCTTGAGTCGAACGGCCCCGCAGTCGAGACCGTCAATCGCGCAACACGAATGCCGCGGAGGACTGCGGCGCCGTAAACGGCCCTGACTGACCCGCTCGCAGCACGGCGAGCGCGGCGCCTTCCTCCGCCGAACCTGCCACACCCACCACGGTGCCAACCCGCCGGCCGCTCACCTCCACCCGCGTACCCGGCGATGGCGGAACACCGGACCAGTCCAGGGCGGCGAGCCTGCGCTTGACCTCCCCGAGGTGCTGCGCCCGGGCGACAACTTCCTGCCCGAGGTAGCAGCCCTTCGAAAAACTGACGGCGCCGATCTCGTCCAGGCCGATCATCTGCGGCAGGAATTCCCCGCTGGTATCCGCCGTGAGCCACACTTCCCGCCCCTCGATAGCCGCAAGGTCCCAGGACGCCCGTCGCGCCGCATCCCTTTCGGCATCTGCTTCCACGGGTGCATTCCCTTGCAACAAGGCCAACTGGCGCGCGTCGTCCAGCCGCCGAACCGGCGCCGGAACACCCGCGATAGCTTGCCCGGCATTCTCCAGCACCCCAATCACCAGCGACTCCTCCGAAGCGTCAGATAGCCTGGTCCTCGAAAACGCGAGATAGGGCCACAGGAACTCCTGCACGACCGGGCAGAGCGAACGGTGCAGCGCGAGTGTCACCGTCTGCCCATCCAGCCAGGCATATCCCGTGCATACCGTGCGGCCCCGGATGTTGCAGATCGCGGTGAACTTCGGATCGTCGCCGAGTTCCGTCGCGTCGGATGTCAGGTAGCCCTGCAGGAAACCGATCACGTCCGGGCCCTGGAATCGGAGCAATCCAATGTCGTCCAGCGGGACGAGCACTGGCTCCCGAGAGAGGACGTCAGCTTCCATGACCCGATTCTTGCCCGCCTCGTGGCTCCTGTCGAGGGGCGTCATCGAGCACACCTTGACCTGATGGCCACCATGTTTCGCCTCACGCAAGCGCATGGGGCACCGCAGCCACTGGAGCGTCTCCGACATTCCGCCTCGCGTGATGATCGAGTTGAACCACGCAGCGGTCGTACCGTCTGCATGCTGGCCCGATCATGTCTATTGCTCGAACGCCGCTCGCGTCACGCCCGACTGCCGAATGATCGACAGCAACGTGCCGGTACGCAGCTCTCGGTGATCTGGCACCGGAACGGTCACCGTGTCGTCGGCATCAGCCCTCTGCATCGCGACATGGCTGCCGCGTCTTCGGACTTCGACGAAACCATGAGCGGCGAGGATTCGGCAACGTCGCGCCCCGACAGGACGCGCAATCTCGCCATGAAATCCGTCGGCCCTTCGGGCGCGCCGTGTTTCATCCCCGCCCAGAGCCCACCTAGCATTCTGTCGATCTCGCCGCTAACGCGGCAAGTCCGACAGTCTGCTAGCCAACCGCGACCTCGATCTGGGTCACATAGACTTCGCCGCGCAATCGTCGGTCGACTTCATCAGCGGGCGCGGTCTCGAAAAACAGCGCGAGTGCCTCGGTGAGATTCTCCCGCGCCTCGTCCACGGTCGCGCCCTGGCTCGCAACATCGACATCCGGACAGAGCGCCACAAAGCCGTCGCCCTCGCGCTCGACGATCGCGGTCAAGCGTCTGTTCATTGCCTGCGCCTCCTTACGTACAAGCCCATGTGCGTCCGCATGGTGCAAGACACATCCGATTCAAAGCCGCCCCAGCGGATCGAGCGCTGGTTCGCGGGACAGGGCATCCAGTTCAATGGCCTGATTGTTGCCCGTCTCGCGGCATCTGTCGAGAGCTTGTTCGGGGCTAGGCAAGAGAGGGAGCCGACCAGGGTGACGGACTTGGTGACACTAGTCGTCGAGCGCCGTCCGCAACGCGCGGACCAGACCCGGCCCGTTGAAGATCAGCCCCGTATAGACCTGCACCAGGTCGGCGCCCGCGCAGCGCATAGCACGGCCAGCTTGCGGATCGAGTATTCCGCCGACGCCGATGATGGGCACTTCCGGGCCGAGGGCTTCGCGCAGGTTGGCGACGGTGTCGAGCGCCAGCGGCGCCAGTGGCGCACCGCTGAGGCCGCCCTGCTGCTTCGCAAACGTCTCGTCGAGACCCCCTGGACGCGACAGGGTGGTGTTCCCCGCGATCACCGCGTCGATACCGGTTTCCCTGACGACCGCAGCGATATCGCGCAGACCATCGGAATCGAGATCCGGCGCGACCTTCACGGCGAGCGGAACACGCCCGCCGGAAGCCTGTCCCAGGACGTCTCGCTCGCGCGCAAGGGTGGCGAGCAGGCGCTCGGCGGCGTCACCCGCCTGCAGGTCGCGCAACCCCGGTGTGTTCGGAGAGGAGATGTTGACCGTCACGTAGTCGGCGACGTCATGCATGGCAGCGAGCCCTCTCCGGTAGTCGTCGAGCGCATCGGCCAATGGTGTGTCTCGGTTCTTGCCGATGTTCACGCCGACCAGCGTTCGCAACGGGCGCCGTCGCAGTTGCACGAGCCGTTCCCGGACGACGCGCATTCCGTCGCTGTTGAAACCCATGCGGTTGATCAGGGCACGATCCCGGGACGAACGGAACAGCCGGGGCTTCGGATTGCCCGGCTGCGGCCGCGGCGTCACCGTGCCGACCTCGACGAAACCGAACCCCAGATTGGCGAAGCCACGCACTGCCAGCGCGTCCTTGTCGAGTCCCGCGGCCAAGCCCACTCGATTCGGGAAATCCAGTCCCATGACGCGCACAGATTCCGTGCTCGCCGGCGCCTGAGCAACCTCGCCCCAGGCCCGCAGGACCGCCAACGTCAGCCGATGCGCCGCCTCTGGAGGCAGCAGGAACAGCAGGCGGCGAATGAGCGGAAACACGGCGCCGAGTCTACCGCACGCTGGCCATCAGCCTGGCGGTCACCACCGCGGAGGACGGCCGGCGTGGAGCACCTGCCTGACGAAATGTGGGTCGTCGCGTGGGCAGCCGTCGTCGGGGGGTTGTCCACCCTTTGACCACCGCGCCTCCTCAATGTCGGAGTCCGGCACCGTGGACAAAGCGTGGACAACCCCGCCCAGCGAGTCGCCTTGATCCGGGAAGCGGATCGGCAGGAGAAAGTTCCAATTATTCAATAAAAACAATGATAAAGGGTCATTTTACTGGTAATATAAACAGTATTGATAACCGTCTGCATCAAGGCCTCCAGACATGTCCGTCCCCACCGAAGAAATCGTCCAGCATGTCGACTTCACGCCCGATCCAGCCGCCGAGAGTGTCCTCCTCGAAGGGGACGCCGACCGCGTCGATTTCATCCCCGACGATCCCGCCGAGCTGCGCCGCGCCGTCACCGACATGGCCGCCCGCATCAACCTCGCCGACTGGCGCTTCGTCAAGCTCATCGCCGCCATGGAGCGCACCCGGTCCTGGCGCGAGGGCGGCTACTGCAATCTCGGCAACTGGCTCGACCACCGCTGCGGCCTGGGGCCCTGCGCCGCCCGCGAGCGCATCCGCATCGGCCGGGCGCTGGAGCGGCTGCCGCACATCGACGCCGCGTTCCGCGACGGGGTTATCAGCTATTCCAAGGTAAGGGCGATCACGCGGGTGGCGACGCCGCATACCGACGCCATGCTGCTGGCGATCGCCGAGGGCAGCAGCGCGGCGCAATTGGAGAGCCTGGTCAGAACCTACGAGCGGGTCGGCGGAAGCGGCAGCAGGCGCGCCAGCAGCGAGCAGCGGCGAAGCCTGACCTGGCACTACGAGGACGGCATGCTGGTCATCACCGCGGCGGTGCCGGCGGAGCGGGGCGCGCTCGTGATCGACGCGCTGCAGCAGATCGTCGACGGCAGGAGGGACGAGGGCGAGGCGCGCGACGGGGCGTGGCTCGCGGCCATGGGTCAAAAGGGAACTGCCGAACCCGCGGCGGTGGATGGATCCGGGGATGTGCCGGCGGAATGGGCGGCGGGTGTTTCCGAGGAAACGCCGGCCAATAAGGTGGTCCGCGACACCGGCGAGGAGGTCGCCCTGGAGGTCGAAGCTGCCGCCCTCACGGATGCGGATGTTTCCGGAGATGTTCCGAGGAAACGGACGGTCTGCCGGACTGGCTGACATTCGCGCTATCGAGCAGGGAGCAGCGCTACGCCGACGCGCTGGTGGACATGGCCGAGCACTGCCTGGCGACCCGCGCGGGCGCCTGGAAGCGGCGCCGAACCGGCCGGCGCTACGAGGTGGTGCTGACCATCGGCCGTAACGAGTTGGCGAAACAGCAGTCGGCGGGCGGCGCGCGCTACCACGTGGGGCGCGACTGGGGCATGGACGAGGAGGACGCACGCCACATCGCCTGCGACGCCGATCTCACCGAGTACATCCAGGACGCGAAGGGCGACCTGCTCAACTACGAGCGCCGGAGCCGGATCGTGCCGCCCCGGCTGCTGCGGGCGCTGAAGCTGCGCGACCGGAACCGCTGCCGTTTTCTTGCGAGGGGTATCCCCTCGCGCTCCCCGGCTGAAGGCTCCTTCCCCGGCTGCGCGCACCAGCGCCATGTCGAGGCGCACCACGTCCGGCACTGAATCGACGGCGGGGAGACCTGTCTCGAGAACCTCGTTCTGCTGTGCAGCGCCCATCACCGGCTTCTGCATCACGGCGCCTACCACATCGCGATGGAGGACGGCGATGCCGTCTTTGTCGGCCGGAACGGCGAAGTGGTGCCGCCGGCGCTGAGTCCGCAGTTTCCGGAAATTCCCGAGGCTGTTTCCGCGGAAGTCCCGCTGCCTGGCCCCGACGCCGTGGATTGCCCGGTCCCGACGCGGCGCTCCGACGTGCTCGAGACGCATTCCGAACGGGAGGTCGTCGACATGCTGCGCCATCGCCAGGACTGGGGCCGGCAGAAGAACGCCAGGTTTCAAAAGGAACTGACGAAACTGGCCGGGGCGAACCCGATGACGATCTAGCATGTAACCTTGTATCTGACGCAGACTATTGCAGGGCTTTCTCACATGCGCTTTGGCTGGATCCCTGACAGACCTCCGAGTGCCGGATACGGTCGACCGGCATGCAGGTACGCGCTTCTCGCCCTCGCGACGTCGTTGGCGTTCGCCGGCACCGACGGCATCGCCGCGCAGGAGACTATCGAAGAAATCGTCGTTACCGCGAAGACCGGAAGCCGGATCGGACGACAGGGAGACTCCCCTTCTCCCTTGTCCAACTACGACGGCAGCACGTTGCGCGAAGCGGGGCTCCGGGATCTGCGCGATTTGGTCGGCGTGGTCTCCATCAACGCCGGGGCGGAGAACAACTCCGACAACCTGACCCAGAATTTCACCGTCGGCACGGCCAACATCAACCTGCGGGGCCTCGGCGTCGCATCCACGCTGGTGCTTCTGAACGGCAGGCGGCAGGTCCTCTCCGCCGTGCAGACGGATGACGGCTCGAGTTTCGTGGACCTGGCAGCGCTGGTGCCGCCATTGGCCATTGAGCGCGTGGAGATCCTGAAAGACGGCGCCACGGCGATCTACGGTTCGGAAGCCGTGGCGGGCGTCGCCAACTTCATCACGCGCCAGGGCTTCGAAGGGGTCGAACTCGAGGCCGAATACCGCAGCCGGACCAGCAATGGTTCACAGGACGACATCACCCTCGACGGCGTCGTTGGCGGAAGGTTCGGCGGCGGCGAGTTCCTGCTGGCGGCCAGCTATCTCGACCGCACCAGCCTCGTGCTCATCGAAGTGGACTGGCTGCGTCCCGCGACCAGCGGCTTCGGCAACCCCGGCAGCTTCAATGTGCCATCGCTCGGACGCACAGTCGCCGACCCCGCGTGCGAACAATATGCCGGCCTGCTCCAGAACCTGGCGAACGGCGGCACGATCTGCCGCTTCGACTACGGCCCGCAGATCACCGCGATACCCAACGAACAACGCGTGCAGGCCTGGGGCAGGGTCGAATGGCCGTGGAGCGAGACGGCAACGGTGTGGGCGGAGTTCGGCGCCGCGCGAAACGACATCAGCCGCGACGTGTCGCCGAGTTTCCCGGTGCTCAACACGCCGCGGGTCCCGGCCTATCACCCCGGCAACACGTTCGGCGAAGAGGTCTGGTTCCAGGGCCGGCCGTACGGCTACGGGCAGCCGCCCGAGATCAACTACTACCAGCACGACACGTCGCGCTTCGCACTCGGCGCCAACGGCAGGCTGGCGAACGGGATGTCCTGGGACACGTCGGTGGTGCGTGCCGTCAACGACGCTCTCCTGAATCCTCGCGATGTCATCGCCACGAACTTCCAGGCGGCGCTGCTCGGTTTCGGCGGAACCGGCTGCGATCCGGACAACACGCCGGCCGGCCAGGGCGGCTGCCTGTTCTTCAATCCGTTCAGTTCCACCTTCGCCGCGTCCCCGGGCGACCCGCTGTTCAATTCCCCCGAACTGCGCCAATTCATCATCGGTGACTACTTCGGGGACGGGGAGTCCCGACTCACGACCTTCGAGGCGAACCTGACGGGGTTCATTCCGAGTTTCGATGGCGCGTATGCCGTCGGGGCGCAATACCGCGACCAGGCGCTCGACTTCTCCTACGACTCCATCACCCGCCAGGACGGCTTCGCGTTTCTCATCGGCAATCCCAACTACGCCGCCCACGACGACGTGTTCGCCGCCTACGGCGAGGTCTGGTTGCCGCTCGGGGGAGCCATCGAGGCCACGTTCGCGTTGCGTTACGAGGACTACCGCGGGGGCACCGGCGATACTCTGGACCCGAAGGTCACGGTGCTGTTCCGCGCCACCGACTCGTTTTCGGTACGGGGTTCTTTCGGCACCTCGTTCCGCGCGCCATCGCCGTTCCAGACCCGCGGCGCCCAGACCAACTTCACGAACATCGTCGACCACGACGGCTCCCGGACCTTCGCCGGTCGCCGGACCCTGGGCGACCCGAACCTGCAGCCCGAGACCTCGCGCGCGATCAACTTCGGCGCCACCTGGCGCGATGCGCGCTGGACGCTCAGTGCGGACCTTTGGCGGTACACATTCGAGGACGTGCTGCGCAAGGAAAACGCCCAGGCGATCGTCAATGCCAACCCCTTCGACCCCAGGGTCGAACGCACTTCGGCCGGAACGATCTCCATCGTCAACGTTGCCTTCATCAACGCCGACGCGATCGAGACCGCGGGCATCGACCTGTCCGCCCGCTCTGACCTGGATGTGGCCGGCGGCCTGCTCTCGGCCTGGATCGAGGCAACCTGGCTCTTGTCCTACGATGTGACCAACGCCGGGGTGGCCATCGATGCCCTGGGCAAGCTGAACCGTGCCAACCTCGGCGCGCCCAACCAGCGCTTCAGCGCGGCCGCCAGCACCGCCTGGTCACGGGGCGTTTTCCAGACCGTAGCCACGGCACGTCACATCGGCCGTTACGAGGACGACGTCAGCGGCGAGATCGATGGCTTCACGACCCTGGACGCAAACATCCGCTGGTCGCTTGGTGAATTGATCCGAGAAGGATCGGAGGCTTCCGTCACGCTGGGCGTCGCCAACCTGTTCGACCAGGATCCTCCCCATGTCGACATCGCGGGAAGCTACGACCCCCGGTCGTCGGATCCGCGGGGACGCCGGGTCTTCCTGTCAGTTGGGCTCGAAATCTAGCGCTACGTCTTCGAACGAGTCACAGCGTCGAGTATTCCGGAATCAGGTTCCCAGTTCGTCGTGGAACTCAAGGAACGTCTGCAGGGCCAGGTCCGGGTGTTCGAGCATGCTGTTGTGGCCGACGTTTTCGAGTACCGCCAACCTCGCGTTGGGGGCCGTGGCGGCGATGACGCGGCTCGAGACCAGGTTCGGATCGTGGCTCCCCGTGCCGATGAGCACCGGCATGGTCAGTTTTTCCACAACCGCCGCCAGGTCGAATTTTCGCGTCGCGGCCATGGTTGCGTCGACGGCGTCCGGATAGTCATGATCGAAGAATCCCGGCGGCGGCGGGCTTGACTCGATGCCGGCCTCGCGGCGTATGGCGGCGGCGATTCTCGTGCCCTCCCGCTGCGCCGGCACGTCGGCTTCGTCCGTGTTCGCCGCGTACAGCGCCGCGGAGATGACCCGGTCCGGGTGCAGGGCGCAAAAGGCTGTGGCGGGCCGAGTCCCCCAGGACTGCGACCAGACGTGGCAACGTTCGATACCGAGGTGGTCGAGCACATCGCAGGCGTCTTTCGCATACTGCTCGAAGGTGCACTGCGTCTCGGGATCCGCCGACGGCGAACTCCGGCCCAGGCCCCGGACGTCGATGCGGACGGTGCGGAAGCGCCCGGTGAGCCTCGGCACCTGGTCGTCCCACACCCGCAGCGTGCACCTCCCCGGCGGCCACAGCACCAAGGCCGGATGGGTCTCCGGTCCATCGACCTCGACGTACACTGTTGCGCCATCAACTTCTACTTTCATGAGCGGTCCGCCTCCTATTGGCCCCAACTTGCGGGTGATACACTACCGCCCATGCAAGCCGTTGACCAACAAGTGCTCGACCAGGTCTGCCAATGGCTCCAATCCGACGAGCCGTGTTGGCTCGCCACCGTGGTGGAAACCTGGGGCTCTTCCCCCCGGCCGGTGGGCTCGCTGTTGACCTGCAACCGCGCGGGACAGGTGCGGGGTTCCCTGTCCGGCGGATGCGTCGAGGACGATCTGCTGGAGAAGCTGACGTCCGGCGAACTCGCCCGCGAGCGGGCGCAGTTCTTCCAGTACGGAATCACGCCGGAAGAGACCGAGCGGCTGGGGCTTCCCTGTGGCGGCCACCTGAACATCGTCGTCGAACCGTTGCCCGCAGACGACGCGTATCGCGGCCACTTCGGGCATCTCCGGGATCGCGTGGTCGGCCGCCGTTCCGTCCGGCGGACCGTCGACCTGCGCAGCGGCGCAACCGCCATCGAGGATGTGGACGCACACGAACCGCTGCGCTACGACGGCAATGCGCGGGTTCTGACGCACACCTACGGGCCACAGTTCCAGCTCTTCATCATCGGCTCCGGCATGGTTGCGTCATACGTGGCGGAAATGGCACAGGCACTCGACTACCAGGTGACCGTATGCGACCCGCGCGCGCATCTGCTCGACGAATTCTCCGTGCCCGGCGTCACCAAGATCAACGACATGCCGGACGACGCCATCCAAAAGCATGCGAACGATCCGCTGACGGCGATCGTTGCGCTGACGCACGACCCCCGCATCGACGACATGGGCATGATGGTGGCGCTCTCGACGGACGCGTTCTATATCGGCGCGATGGGATCCACCCGCACGTCCGCCAACCGGCGGGAACGCCTGAAGGCACTGGAACTGACCGATGCCGAGATCGCGAGGCTGCACGCGCCCATCGGCCTGCCCATCGGCAGCAAGACGCCGCCGGAAATCGCGATCGCGATCCTCGCCGAGATCACTGCCGTACGCCATAGCGCTGCGGCCGAGACCCATAGCCAGCTCGAAGCGGTAACGCGCGCGGCTTGATCGTCGAGATCCCAGACCGTACCGCGGCAATCCTGCTGGCTGCCGGTGCTTCTCGCCGCTTCGGTACCGATAAACGACTCCATCGCGTTGAAGGCGCACCCATGTTGCTGCGTACCGCGGAGCGCTATGCGGCGTCGTTCGACACGTTATTCGTGGTCATGAAAAAAGACGACGGCGACGTGGCGCGGCTGGTCGAGCCGCTGCAACCGACGATCGTCATCGCCCAAGACGCCGATCAAGGCATGGGACGCAGTCTCGCCGCCGGCATCAAGGCCGCCGCGAGCCATCCTTTCGTCTTCATCGCGCTTGCCGACATGCCATTCACGCGGCCATCCACGCTGGAGCAACTCCTGGAGCTGGCGGCGCCCGGCTGTATCGTCCGGCCGCTGTACAAGGGCACGCCCGGACATCCGGTGGGTTTCGCGCAGGAGTTCTTCGGGGCGCTCACGCAACTTGAGGGCGACCAGGGCGCCCGCGAGGTCATCCGCCGGCACTCCCGATCGCTGGTTCAACTCTGGACCGACGACCCCGGCGTGGTGCGGGACGTGGACCGTCCCAGCTAGCGGGACACGACACTAGCGCCGAGCCGTCGCATCGCCCAGGCGGCTCGCCCAGTCGAGCTTGCTCCGGCAGGACTGGAAGAAACTGTGGTCCACCGGATAGGCCAGGTGGAATGTGCGCGGATGCTTGACGATCAGGACTTCGTCACCCGGCCGTAGCGCATAGTCCACCTGCGAGTCGCAGTACACGTGGGGTTCGGCAGCGGCAGCCCCCATCACGACCCGGATCTCGGCGTCCCCCGGCACGACCAGCGGACGCGATGTGAGCGTATGCGGAAACATCGGCACCACCACGATGGCGTCCAGGCCCGGATGCATGATCGGCCCGCCTGCGGAAAGGGCGTAGGCAGTGGACCCGGTCGGGGTGGACACGATCAGTCCGTCCGAGCGCTGGTCGTAAACGAAGTCACCGTCCACGTACAGCCTGAAGTCCATCATTCGGGATGCTGCCCCGGCGTTGACGACGACATCGTTCAATGCCACGCAGGATTCGGCGGAATCGCCGCCGCGAACGATGCGGGCTTCCAGCAGGGCGCGTTCATCCACCGTGTACTCTCCGGCCAGCACCGCACCGATCTTCTGTTCGATCTGGTCCGGCGACACGTCCGCGAGAAATCCCAGGCCACCGCGGTTGACACCAACGACCAGCGCCGGCGTGTCGGCAAGGTCACGTGCGACCCCAAGCATGCTGCCGTCGCCACCCACCACCACGATCAGGTCGCACCGCGAGCCCAGGTCGCCACGGTCGACGGTCTCGTGACCGTCGCCGGCCAGCATCGGCGCGGTCTGTGTCTCCAGCACGAGTTCGACCCCGGTGCCGGCGAGGAAACGCGCGACTGCGGCGACCGAGTCGACCACCTCGGGATTGCCGACTCTCCCAACGAGGCCGACGGTATTGAATCTTCGGGATCTGGGCATCTTCGCACGCATTACTGGTGTCGTGTCCCTCAAGTCTATGTCACTCCTGAACGGCGCGCCCCAAGGGTCGCCAAAGGACCGGTACCGGTTCGACGAAACCATACGTATCGGGTTGGCTGTGCCGATGGCATATGGTTCGACGAAACCGTACCTTGAAATCCCGAATCGGTGCGTTCACGCTACGATGCAAGGCACACGCGCCCGGAACGTGTCAGCTAACGGACAGACGGACCATGCATCAACACAGCGACGAAGCCGGGGACGCACCGCACCCGACTCCCGTGGATGGCGCCGGCGAACTGCAGGCGCTTCCGAACCTGTGGGAGACGGCGCGCGCCGAGGCTGAACTGAAGGTCAGCGAAGAACCCATCCTCGGCAGTTACTTCCACGCGACGATCCTCAATCACGCCTCTTTCGGCGCGGCACTCAGTTTCCGGCTGGCCAGCAGGCTCGACAATCCCATGTTGCCGACGATGCTCATCCGCCAGGTTATCGAGGAGGCGATCAGCGACGATCCCACGATTCTCGAAGCCGCCGAAATGGACGTGCTCGCGAGCTACTACCGAGACCCGGCATGCGACGACCTGACGACGCCGTTCCTGTTCCACAAGGGCTTCCACGCACTGCAGGCGTACCGCGTCGCCCACTGGCTCTGGCTCCATGACCGGCGAACCCTGGCGCAGTTCTTCCAGAGCCAGATCAGCGTCGGCCTCGGCGTGGACATTCATCCCGCGGCGCGTATCGGGCGAGGGCTCATGCTCGACCACGCCACGGGCATCGTGGTCGGCGAAACTGCCGTGATCGGGGACGACGTGTCGATACTGCATTCCGTGACGCTCGGCGGCACCGGGAAGGAAACCGGAGACCGGCACCCCAAGATTCGCCGCGGTGTCCTGCTCGCTGCCGGATGCAAGATCATCGGCAACATCGAGGTCGGCGAAGGGGCCAAGGTGGGCGCCGGCAGCGTCGTGCTGCACGACGTCCCGCCGCACGTCACGGTCGCCGGCGTTCCCGCCGTGATCGTCGGCAAACCCCGCGAGGAGTCGCCGGCCCTGGGCATGGATCAGCGGATAGAAGACTGATGGCCGAACCCACGTGTCCGAAATGCAACGCCGCCGGCATCGAGCACTTCGCCTCGAAACGAAGCATCCAGCAAAGCCGTGGCGGAGATCCCTGGTACTTCGTGATCTATTGCAACGAATGCGGCCACGTGTACGAGATCCTCGCCAAGCACGTGTTCATTCAGGGACAGACCCACAGGTTCAGCCTGGCGCCCTCCAGATGACCGGACGTGATACAGTACGCTCGTTAAATGATGTTGTTGCATCCTGAAGATGCCGCAACAGTCGGATAGGAGGAATTCGATGCACCCGCTATGCAAACTCTTGCCCGCAGCCGCATTGACCCTGTTCGCCTCTGCCACGGTGGCGGAGGCGGTCGTCGAGCCTCGGGTCCTTGACGTCGAGCAACTCCTTGAGGTCATCGAGGTGATCGACGTCACGGCGGAAAAAGAGATCGATGAGTCGGCCGGGGAGGCACTCGACCCGGAGGTTGCGGAAATTCTCGAGGAAGCGAGCCTCGAGGACAGCGAAGCAGCCCCCGAACAGGAAGAGTAAACCCTCCGCCCTACTCGGACGCCGGATCCTGTTCCGGCACGGTGCAGGTGCCCCACAATCGAGGCCTGCGGCCTCCCTTGTGGCCCGGCCCCGCTCTTCGAACGTTGAACTACCGCCGCCGATCGCTGGCGCTCTCCGGCGACGGCTGTTCCACGCAAGTACCGTACTCGACGAAGAGCGAGGCCTCCGGCGTGTAGAAGGTCCAGCCACCGATGGCACTGCGGGTGAACCGCGCCCGCGCCGGATTGATCAGCAACATTTCCGACGGCGGATTGTTGACGCAGCTATAGCCCCGGTTTTCTCCGGTACCCCGCACCGGACGACACTCGAACTCCATCTCGTTGCCGTCCCCCGAACGCATCGTGACATAGAGCCGTGTCGAACCCGCGATCTCCCCGACCTCGTCCCGGACATTGTCCCCCTTCGCCCCGGGCAAGTGCCGCATCAGGAACACGTTCTCGCGCAGTTCGAATGTCTGCCTGGAGAACACGGCTGGCTGGTAGATCTCTTCAACGTCCCCCGGATACTGGTGCATCCCCACGGTCCGGTGTGCCTTGCAGGTTGCCGGCAGCCAGTCCACCGCTCCCGCGGACACCGCGTACAGGACGACCAGAGTGATGGGTAAACGCATAACGGCAATAAGTCTAACCCTCGCGATGGCCGTTGCGGCAGAGGGCGATGTCCGACACGACGACTGGCACCGCGTCACCACCCCCGATTTCGAGATGCTGAGCGACCTGGCACCGCCGGACGCCCTCGCGCTCGCCGACCGGCTGACGCGGTTCCGAATCGCGGCGCAGTCACTCCTCGGACAGCAGGAACTGTCGGGGCCGGCCCCGCGCATGATCGCTTTCCGCAGCGCCCGCGCGTTCCGGCAGGTGTTCGCGCTACGCAACATCAGCGGCGTGACCCTGTCCTCGATAAGCCGGTACACCCTCGCCTTCGGGCCTGACGGTCTGCGCGGATACGACTCGGGCGCCCTGACCGCCTTCCACGAGTACTCCCACTACCTGATGCAGAACAACCGGCAGATGAACTACCCCGCATGGTGGGAGGAAGGCTATGCGAACTTCCTTTCCACCATGTACGCGCAGGACGACGGCGTCGTGGTCGGTCATGTGCCACCGATCAGGCGACGGCAGATGGTGCGGTCCAGGCCCTCGCTTAAAGACCTGTTCGACGACCGCATCGTATTCGACTGGAAGCGCCGCGATCTCGAGGGCGTCTACCTCAAGGCATGGCTCCTGGTGCACATGCTGCAACTCGGTCACTTGTCGGGCCTGCCGCCCTTCCACGAGCGCGTTCCCGAAATGCTCGCGAAGATCGACGCGGGGGAGTCCACCCGGGTTGCCGTGGAGACATCCTTAAGTATGGATCTCCCCGCCCTGGAGCGCACCCTCAACGCCTACATCCGGCGCATATCCCTGCCGACGCACACCCTCGTTGTCGATGTCGAGCACGAAACGCCCATGGACGTCCAACCGCTGGCCGTCCCGGAAGTGCGGCACGCCCTCGCCAACGCCGCGGCCGCAGCGGGAAACCTCCGCCATGCTGCCCGGCTGTTCCAGGAGGTCCTTGACGACGATCCCGACGATATCGACGCGCTTGTGGGGCTCTCCAGTACCACGCAAGATCCTGACCACTCCCTCGAGGCTGCCGAGCGCGCGCTCGCGCTCGACGCCGAGCATCCGGGCGCGAACGTTCGCATGGCGGAACTCAACGTCACCCGGTGCAGCCAGGCGACCCGGGACGAGTGCCTCGCGGTATGGCGCGAAAGCGCCGAGTTCTATCGCCGCGCCGTACGAAACGATCCGGACAACGTCGATGCCGCATTCGGCCTTGGAGTCATTTACCTGCACGTCGGGCAGCCTGGCGATGCCATGGGCTACTTGCGCGTCGCACACGGCCGCGCGCCGTGGGTGCCGCGCATCAACCTGTTCCTCGGCGAAGCCTATCGATTGACCGGGGATGTCGAGCGTGCACGCGCCCATCTCACCAAGGCGATGCACTGGCACCGCGACCTCCGCTGGCGAGAGCGCGCGGCGCTGGCCCTATCGATGATCGAATCGGGAAACGGCAACTGACGCCGGTTTCGTGCGCACGATGCGCCGTTATTCGTACAAGAGTCGTCTCGGGCCCATTGACTCACGACCGGACGCGGCCCGGCGTTCGCCCGATCACGGCGGATCGAGAATCCGCTCCACGCTGTTCGCCTTGATCCATCCAGGGGTGCCATCGGCAAGGGCGATACGGAACCAGCCGTCCCGGGTCTCAAGGACCGTAACCTCCGCGCCCGACGGCAGGGGATGCGCAAACGCGAGCCGCGCACCCGTGCTGTCCGCGGCACGCAACGGCGCGCCGTCGACCACGACCACGCCCTCGGGAAGCGCGCGGTCGGAGAACACCGCCGACCCGGCTGCCAAAGCCCACGCGGCCATGGGCACAATCGCGAGACGGCGGAGCACGCGCATGCGGCGCAACGGCCACGGCGCCAGCATCAGCACGGCGAGCGCGAACGCGCCACCGGCAATCCAGTAACGCTGCGAGATGGAGAACAGATCGCGCCAGAACAGCAGCGAGTCGAGCGCGCCGGCCGCTGCGGGACGGGGAAGCCAGGGCGGCGCGCGGTCGCGCAGCCAGGCTAGGTTCCTGGCCGCCCGCTCGTGGCCCGGGTGCAACGCCAGCGCACGCCGGAACGCAAGTGCCGCGCGGCCGGCATCGCCGGCGCCAAGCGCGGCATTGCCCCAGTCGCTAAGGAGTTCCGGCGTGGGCCGCAGCGCCGCGGCCTGGCGCAGGGCACGTTCGGCCTCGGCGAACTGGCGGGCACGGCGGACGGGATCCTGGTCTTCCAGCGCCTGCACATAGAGCCGCCGCCCGTGTTCAAGCCGATCCGGCAGCACCGGCCCGCCGTTCCGGGAAGAATCTTCGAGATCGGGCGATCCTTGCTGTTCGCCGGATGCCCAGGCCGACAGGGCGGCGAGGACGACGCAAATCGAACAGGCCGCGACACCATGCGGGGAGACCAGCCCGATCATCCCGATCCCCGTCGTGCCCAATCGTGCGCGAGCGACCTGATCGCCACCGCCAAGTCCCCATCGAGCGGTTCGCCCGCCGACGCGGGATCGAACGCCGAGGTCTCGCACCTTTCCAGCGCGCCGGCGGCGAGCGCGTTCTCGTGCCCCGTAAGGCGCGCCAGCGCGCGCATGGCGTTGAGTACCTGGGGCGCCGTCTCGCGCGCCGAACCGCCGGACTCGAGGACACGTTCCACCTCCCGCCGGGCGCGCGCGATTTCGCGCCTTCGGCCGCGCCCGGCCGCCGTGTGCGTCTGCCACACGCGCAGCCCAACGATGACCAGCGGAAGCAGGTACAACAGCGCCATCGGCAACGCGCGAACCGTCGAGCCCCACGGCAGGGCCAATGTCCGGTTCGTCGCGCTCAGGGACATGTCGGCACCCATGAGCGCCGCGGAGTTCGCCGCGGGCCGGGCCGGGTCCGTGGCCGGGACGGCCGGCGCCGGGGCGGCAGCGGTCACGTCAGCGGCCCCCACCACGTTGCCACCAGCCACGGAAAGCGCGACCGGACGACTTGTCACCGTGACGTACTCGCCTCTCGTCGGGTCGAAATAGGGAAATTCGATGGGCGGAATCTCGCGCACTTCCACACTCAGAACCCGCGCCGTGACGCCAAAGGTCTTGGTGTGGGCCCGAGGGTCGACGCTGCCGACGGCAGCATCGGCTGGAATCGAGAACAGCGCCGGCGGCAAACCACCCTCCCCCACGAGCGGCGGCAGGCTCAGTCCTTCCAGTTCCCCGTCGCCCCGAATCCGTATCGTCAGTTCGATGGGGTCTCCCGCGCTGACCACGGTCCGGCTGGCCTGCACTTCGATGGAGAAACCCGCTCCGACCGCATTGACAAAGTTCGGGGGACGTCCGCTCTCCGGCAGCGGGCGTACGACGAGCTGTTGCCTCTGCCCCAACGCCTGGAACAAGGCGCCGCGATTGCGCCCGAAAGTCGAAAAGTCGAAAAGGCTCCGACGCCCGGGCGACTCCAGGCGCGCCACCACGCGTACCGGATCCAAGTCGAACGACTGCGCGCGCGTCACCGTGGCGCGGAATGGAAATCGGATGCGCGTGTAGTCGATCCCGTTCTCCCGCACCCGATCCTGGTGCATGGACAGGTCGACGGCACCGGCTCCGGCGCGAAACGACCGCATCCGTCCGCTTTCTTCCGTGCCTTCGATGCGGACCGCATCCAGGTCGAACAGGGGAACGACCAGTTCGTAGCTCTCGACATCCCGCGCCAACAGCCACTCGACAGCCCCGTCGAAGGTCTCGCCGACCCATACCGCCCGGTCCGGCAAACGCATGCGCACGATCATGTCCGCGGTCTGCTCGAGATCGCCGACATCGAACGCGCCCGCGCGGCTGGCGACGGACTTCGCCCCCTGGGAAAGCGCCAGCGCGGGCACCGTGTAGCGGCCCGCGGACGGCGCCGTCACCTGCCACCGGTAGACGAACGTCACCTCTCGCCACTCCGAACGGCGGCCGTTCACGATCTGGATCTGTTGCGAGACGCTGGGCGTCATCCCGATATAGGTCACGCGGCAGCCATCGATGGCGAGGGCCGGCGCATCCGGCGGCGGCTCCTCCTCGAATCCCTTGGCCGACAGTACGAGGTTGAACGGCATGCCCGCGTAGATTTCCCGAGACTCGACGCTTAGCTCAACGGTCTGGGCCCCGGTGGAAACGGCAACGAACACCAGGGCCATCCGTACGATGCCATGCCCCCTCACCAGTCTTTCTCCACCGGCTCCGCCTGCTGCTGCTCCCGCTGTCGCCGCCGCTGCCGTTCGGCTTCCCGATCCCGCACGGCCTGCAGCCTCTGCAACGCCTGCTGGCGCGACATCTGCTCCTCCGGCTCCGCAGCGGCGCTCGCTTCCTGTTGCGGCTGCTCCCCGCCGGATTCACCGTCCTCTTCAGATGGCGGGCGCAACAGACGAATCGCGCTCTCGATGTGACCGAGGGCAGCGACCTGGTCGTCCAAAGCCGGCTCCAGGTATGGCGACATGTTCCCCGCATTCTCGGCCGCGGAGGCGACCGTTGCGGAAGCGCTCCGCATTCGGGCGGTGCCCGCGCGCAGCTCCCGGGTCGCCTCCGCCATGTTCTCCGCGGCCTCGGCATCCTCGCCGGCACGCGCGGCGTCCGTCTGCGCCGCCAGCGCTTCGCCGAGAGCAGCACCCTTGTGCGCATGGGCTTCCTGGCGTTCGGCCACGAAACCGAGCGGCTCACTGTCCGGTTCGACCTGCACGGTGGCAGTCTGGTCGTGCGTATCCGTTTGTTCGGCCAACAGTTCCTCGAGATGCTCGACAATGCTGAAGAACAGGCGCCGCAATGCTTCGAGGCGTTCAAGCGCCAGTCGCGCCGGCCCGCCGGCCTCCCCGCCAGACGCCAACGCCCCAGACACCGCATCCAGCGCTTCGAGCGTCTCCATGCGCAGCGTTTCGGCAAGTTCCAGCCGTTCCTCGGCCGCCCCATCATCGCCTTCCTGCGACGTTTCCGCGAGCGTATCCCGCAACATCGCCTCCATCCGTCCGAGGCGTTCGCGGTTGTCGTCCACCACCGCACGCACCATGCGCTTGCCGAGGTTGGCGGGAACTTCCGCGGCATCGGCCTCGAGCACCGCCACGGCGCGCGCCTGATCCGCGTAAGCGATCTCTATCAGTTCGCGCAACCCGGCAAAACGCTCGATCGCCCGGGACAGCGCGGCCACGGCGCGCGAACCTTCCCGCGCCGCATCGGATACCGCCCCGCCACCGAACGCCGAAAGGGCGGAACGCATGGCATCAAGGGCCTCTTCCACGTGGAGCAGCGCTTCCGAGACAGCCTGACGCGCTCGCTCGGCGTCCGGCGCAGTTTGCGGATCGGGCGAGGGCTCGCTGCCCGGTGCCGACGCAATGGTCGCCTCAAGGCGGCGCAACATTTCACCGGTGCGCGCGGCCGCGTCCTCCTGCCGGTTCGTGAGATGTCCGACGGTAAGCCAGGGCGGCGGGCTATCGTCGGCCGAGACGCCCGCCAGCACGCCGGCGTGCGCGACCAGGGATGTTTCGTCGCTCGCTATCGCCTTCAGCACGGTGACAGGGTCCGCCAACTGCTCCCGCGCTCGCTTGAGTTCGGCGAGGGCCGTATCGGCGCGGCGATGGCCGCGCTCGCCCTCCAGGCGGCGCAACCGCCTGCGCGTATCGCTCATCGACTGCCTCGCGCGCTCCAGGTAGTGGTCCATGTGGCCAAGCTGGTAGGTCCGCGCACGGTCGCCGGGGGTGAGGGTGTCCTCTCCCTGACCTTCGAGGTGGGCGCGTTCCTCGGCAGCGAGGTCGACGATATCGGCGCTCTGCGCGAGCAACGCGCGTTCCGACGCGGCGAGCGATTCGAAGCGGTGCCGGAACTCGGCGCCTGCGTTCGACTCCACGTCCGCCAATAGCCCCCGCAACTGGTCGCGCAGGCCGCGCTGATCGTCGATGATCCGGTCGAGCCGGGCCTCGAGGTGCCCGTCCCGGTTGAGCTGGTCCGCCAACTGCTGGATACGGCGCAGGACGATCTCCAGGTTCACCCGTGCGTCCTCGTCCTCTTCCGGGGCTAGGCGCGCCGCATCGCTGAACCATGCGGCACTGGAACGCAACGTCTCGATGGTCTCTTCCAGCGCTTGTTCGTCCATGCCGTCGGCCTGTGCGGCCAGGGCGAGCCCCAGGTTGAAAGCCGACCGGTAGCGCAGTACCGGATCCCCCCGGGCGTTGTCCCGCGCGGCGAGGAAGGCTTCCGCCGCGCCGGCAAAATCGCCGTTTTCCAGGTCTTCGAGCCCCAGGTTGTAGCGTGCGCGTGCGCTCGGCGCATCCTCGGATGCGGCGGGTTCCGATGCCGGCGTTTTCTCCATCGGGGGAGGCGCTTCAGAATCGGCATTTCCCGCCGGGACCTCAGCAGGGTTCCCGGATGGGTCCGCCGCCGCCAGGAGAGCCACGACGACGGCGCCGAGACCGAACCGGGACATCGCATCCAGGCGCGTCACGGGCGTACCGTCCCGGATGGTGCCGGCATTCCGCGCGCGGCCCCGGTCGATCCGATCCACACCGCGCCCACCAGCGACAGCAGGGCGCCCAGCACGAACCACCGATAGTGCTCCGTCGGGTTCCTTCGCACGATGCGCGCGGAGGCATCTGCGACCATCGGCCGGATGTGTGCCTCGACGATGGAATCCAGATCGACCGCCGAGGTCCCCGCCGGCACGTAGACGCCTTCGGCCGCCAGGGCAATCTCCCGCAGGAGGTCCCCGTCCAGCCTTGTTTTCACGACATTGCCATCGCTGTCCAGCAACACGCTCCGCGCGCCGGTCTCGGGATCGGTCAGCATGACTTCGCTGCCGGTCTCGCTGCCGAAGCCGATGGCGACGATGCGAATACCGGCGGCCACGGCGTTCGTCACGGCTTCGAGGGGATACGAATCGTGGTCCTCGCCGTCCGTGATCAGGAGCATGATGCGCGGCGTGCCGCGATCGGGGCCGAACACGGCGGTCGCCTTGCGAACCGCATCGCCTATACGCGTCCCTCCGCGCGATACCGACCGGACACCCACGTCCCGCAGCACGAGGCGGAAAAAGCCATAGTCCGACGTCAGCGGTGACTTGACCGCCGCCCGGCCGGCAAACGCGACCAGACCCACGCGCTGGCCGTCCACGCGTTCCAGCAGTTCGTTGATCTCCGCCTTTGCCCGGGCGAGGCGATTGGGCGCTGCGTCTTCCGCAAGCATGCTCTTCGAGACGTCCAGGACAATCACGATGTCCGCCGTGATGTTCTGCGACAGCACCTCGGTCCCGGTCGGAGACTGCGGCCGCATGAGCGCGACCACGCCCAGCGCCAGCGTCAGCGAGAACAGGGCCAGCTTGGCGATACGCCGCGCCCGGGTCTGGCGCCACGCCAAGCGCGCCTGCATCGATGCCGACATGAACCGCGCGAGGGTCTCTCCTGTCCCGAGCTCGAAGTACCCGGCGGCGACCACCACCGCCAGCACCGGCCAGGCGAGGTGGACCCAGTGCGGCGCCGCGAAATCCATCATGGCAGCCTCGCAAACAGCGTGCCGCGGGCGAGCCAGCCAATCGCGAGCAGCGCCAGCGCAAATGCCAGCGGCACGGCGAAGAGTTCATCGTATTGGCGGAAACGGTCCTCGGTGATGCGGGTGCGTTCGAGACGATCGATCTCCGCGTAGACGCGCTCGAGCCCTTCGGCGTCCTCTGCCCGGAAATACTGTCCGCCCGCGACTTCGGCGATCTGCCGCAGCACCGCCTCGTCGACCTCGACGCGCATGGACCGCAGGATCGAACGGCCGAACCTGTCCTCCATGCGCACCGGGGCGAGGCCCGTCGTACCGGCACCGATGGTGTACACCTTGACCCCCATGGACCGGGCCAGTTCCGCGGCGGCGGCCGGCGACTCCACCCCCGCATTGTTGACGCCGTCGGTCAGCACCACCGCGATACGCGATCGTGCCGTCGACTCGCGCAGCCGCTCGACAGCGAGTGCCAGGGCATCGCCGATGGCGGTGCCGTCCTCCGTGCGGTCGCGAACGGTGGAAAGATCCCGCGCCACGGCGGCGAGATTGTTGTGATCCAGGGTCAGGGGCGCGGCCGTATCGGCGAATCCCGCGAAGGACACCAGGCCGATGGCGTCGTCGGGGCGACCCGCGAGGTCGCCGCCACCCAGCACAAAGGCCTCGAACACGTCCTGGACCGCTTCCAGGCGGGTGCGCTCCCGGGCAGCCGTGGAGAGATCCAGCGCCCGCATGGAACTCGATACATCGACGACCATCATGATCGCGATGCCCTCGCGGTGAATACGGCTGAAACGTTCGCCGACTCGCGGACCCGCAAGGGCGACCACCAGGGCGATCAGCGCCAGGCACAGCATGACGTCCGGGACCCACGCGAACCGCCGGCGCCAGCCACCGGCCTCTCCGGGAAGAATGCCAAGCGATGAGAAAACCAGGCGGCCGGGTGCGCGGCGCGCGAGCAGGTACAGCGGCACCGCCAAGACCGCCAGCAACAGGAGCAGCGGCTCGCGGAACTCCATGGAAGTGATCAAATCCACACTTACGCCGCTTCGGCGAAGTCGGACTCCGCCTCCGTCAGGAAACGCCGTGCGGCTTCCAGGGCGCTGCGCGACTCGTCCTCGCCGGGACTGTAGCGCGCGAACTTGACCCGGTCGCAACTGCCAAGAAAGGTCGACAGGAGATCGCGGTGCGCCGTGGAGAACGCCACCGAACGGCGCGCTTCGAGCAGGAACTCCTCGGTGGTGAGTTCCGGCGCGCGCACCGCGTGGCGATCCTCGATGTAGCGGCGCACGATGTCGGACAGTTCGACATACCACGCGTCCACTGTTGCAGCCTCTGGCAACCCGCGCTCCTCGAGCGCCCGGAGGCGTTGCAATGCGCGCTCGAAGGCGGTCGCCCGGGCGCGCTCCATCGCCTGCCGGCGCCAGGTGACCATACCCCACGCGACGCCGGCGGCGAGCACCGCGCCAAGGGTCGACCACAACCACCTGCGCGACCACCAGCTCGATCCAAGTTCGGGCAACTGTCCGCGGGCGGGACGCAGGGTGTCGGCCACGGCTCCCTCCGGCAGGACCGACTCGATCTCGAACGCAAGCTCATCGGTGATCAATTCGCGGGGGGGCGCCAAGGCCCCCCGCGCGGGCACCGAAACGAATGGGAGGCCGGGTTTTAGCGGCCGGCCCCACGCCCGGCCCCGCACCGGGTTTTAAAGCCGCGCCC
>JAPPGA010000008.1:35152-48819 GCA_028821515.1 Gammaproteobacteria bacterium
CCGGCCCCCTCCGCCCGGCCCCACGCCATCTCCACCCAAACCTCACGGGTGACAAATCCGCGGGGGGCCGATTCGGCACCGCGCTCGTCCACGTACTCGATGCGAAGGCCTGGTATGCGCTGCCGGCCGCTCGCCGGGCCACGCAGCGTGTATTCCTGCCGCGCCAGCACGCCGCCATCGTCGCGCCTCGCAAGTCGCGGCGTGAAATCGAGAATCGAAAACCGCCCCAGGGCTTCGCCGAAATCGGGCATCTCGATGCGCACCCCCGGTTTGGCCTCAACCGACAACGTCAGTTTCAGGGGATCGCCAAGCCGGGGAGCGGCCGGCGCCAGGGCGACGGTGGCCGTGACCGGACCCTCCTCGGTGACGCGGGAGAGTTCCGGCACCGGCTCCGGTTTCGGGGGAGCGTCGTCCGCCGCTTCCGGCTGACAGGCGGCGAGCAACCCGAGACTCAACAGAACGGCGAAGCGTGTCAACGCCGGATCCTCTTTTCCCGCATTCGGAAAAAAGCCAGCAACGGCTCGACCACGGAACCCGCCGCATCGATACTGACGACATCGATGCCAGCCCCCCTAAGCGAGCGGTGCAGCGCCTCGGCGCGGTGATGCGCGTCCCGCGCGAGCGCCGCGCCGAACTCGGCGGAGCCGGTATCGACCAGGCGCCTCTCTCCCGTCTCCGCATCCTCCAGCATCACGAGCCCCGCGCCTCGGAATTCCGATTCCCGCCGGTCGGTCACGCGCACCGCCACCACGTCGTGTTTGCGGTTCGCGCCGCGCAGCGCATCCATATAGCCTTCGTCCAGGAAGTCCGAAATCAAGAACAGAACCGCGCGCCTCGGAAGGACGCGCCGGCAGAACTCGAGCGCATGGGCGATGTCGGTCGAGCGGCCTTGCGCGCGCCGCCTTCGCTCGCGCAACTGCGCGAAGCGCAGGCCCCAAGCCCGTGGAAGCCGGGCCAGTCCCCGGTCTTGGGGGACCGCAGCGGTTTCCTCGCCCCGGGCGAGTACTTCGCGCACGACCCGCAACGCGTGCTTCTGGCCCTTGCGGGGCGGGATGAACTGCTCCACGTCGCCGTGGAACAGGAGCAGCCCCACCTTGTCGTCGTTGTAGATGGCCGAGAAAGCAAGCAGGGCCGAGAGCTCGACGGCCGCCTCCCGTTTCGACCGTCCGGCAGAACCGAAGTCGAGCGACGCGCTCATGTCCACGAGCAGCACAACGGTGAGCTGGCGTTCCTCGACATAGCGCTTGACGTAGGGTGCGCCCATGCGCGCCGTGACGTTCCAGTCGATCGTCCTTACATCGTCGCCGGCAACGTAGGGCCGCACTTCGTCGAATTCGACGCCGCGGCCCTTGAAGACCGAGACATAGGCGCCCGCCAGGACATCCGCGACCTGGCGGCCCGTTCGCAACTGGATCCGCCTGACCTGACTGACGATCTCCGCCGGCAGCACGTTGAAGTCCTAGGCCAGGGAGCCCTAGGGCACTTCGACATTGGCCAGAATCACGTCGACGAGGTCGTCGGCGCTGCGCCCCTCGGCTTCCGCCTCGTACGTCACCACGACGCGATGCCGCAGCACGTCCGGGGCAACGCTCTTGACGTCGTGGGGACTGGTGTAGCTGCGTCCGGCCAGGAGCGCGTTCGCCTTTGCCAGCCGGACCAGGTTCAGCGAACCGCGCACCGAGGCCCCGTACTCGATGAGACTGGCCAGTTCGGAGATGCCCGCAGCCTCGGGATCGCGGGTGGCAGCGACCAGGTCCACGGCGTAGCGCTTGACCTTGTCGTCGACGAAGATCTGCTGGGTGACCTCCCGCGCAGCCAGGATGTCCGCGCCGGTCATGACGCGCGAGGCTTTCGGCTCGCGTCCCGTTCCGGCCATGCGATCGATGATGCGCACTTCTTCGTCGCCGCTCGGATAGCCGATGACGAGTTTCATCATGAATCGGTCGAGTTGCGCCTCCGGCAACGGGTAAGTGCCCTCCTGTTCGATGGGGTTCTGCGTCGCCAGGACCATGAACGGGGCATCGAGGGGAAAGGTCTGCTCGCCGAGCGTCACCTGCCGCTCCTGCATCGCTTCGAGGAGCGCCGCCTGCACCTTGGCCGGCGCGCGGTTGATTTCATCCGCAAGTACCAGGTTTCCGAACACCGGACCCTTTTTCACGGAGTAGGCGCCGTCTTTCGGATTGAATATCTGCGTGCCGGTCACATCTCCCGGAAGCATGTCCGGCGTGAACTGGATGCGGGAAAAGTCGCAGTCGACCGCATCGGCGAGAGTGCCGACGGCAAGGGTCTTGGCAAGCCCGGGCACGCCTTCGAGCAGCGCATGGCCGTCCGCGAGCAACGCCAGCAACAGGCGTGTCACGAGCTGGTCCTGGCCGACGAGCACCTTGCCCACCTCGGCCCGCACGAGATCGAACCGCTCCCGCACCTCCGAAACGTCACCGGTAACATCGACTGCCGCCATCGTACCTCCCGTTGTTTGCCCGGCTCGAGGAAAGTCGCTCAAGATTCTTCACATAGACCGTGCGCGACCGAGAAGGTTCCGCACGGGTCCTCGACGGAAAACGCTAGTGCTCCGTCATCAGCCTGCCCGCCTGACCAGTATCCAGCCCGCCGCCCAGCAGACGGCAATGGATGCAAGCACCGCAATCCAGGGAGGAATATCGAATACCACGCTCGCCGGTGCAAGCAGGTCCTGCAGGTACTTGAAGAGCAATCCCGCGGCGACGCCCACGGCGAGCCGGGCGCCCATGCCCACCTCCCGGAGGGGGCCAACGACCAGGCCGACGGCCAGCAGCGCCAGGCCCAGGGTCGCCAGCGGCTGCAACGTCTTGCCCCAGAACGCGATCCGATAGGTGTCGGCACGCAATTGCTCCCGGTCCAGCCGCCGGATCTGGAACGCGAGGTCAGAGATGGAGAGCTTGCGCGGATCGATGAGGGCGCGTGCTGCCAGCAACCGCGGATTGACATCGCTTGACCACGGCGTTTCGTCCCCTGAGACCACCGTGGTCCGATCTTCGCCGATACGCGTCGAGCGCACGTTCATGAGCCGCCAGAATCCGTCCCGTTCGTCGAACATCGCCGATTCCGCCCGGCTTGCCGCACGCAGACGCTGGCCCTCAAGCTCGAACTGGTTCACGCCGATCAACTCCCCACCGGTGCCGAGCGCATCGACACGCGTATACACGCTACCCTGCCGGTGCCAATACCCGTCCAGCCGGATCGTCGCCGAATCCTGAAGCGCCCGCGAACGGATTGCCTCCCCCGCTGCATCGAGGCGCGGCGCTGCGTACTCTCCGATGACTGCCGCCGCAAGGGACGCTCCCAACACCGGTACCGCCAGCGCGCCGAGAATGCGCCACAACGATGTGCCGGCCGCACGCAACACCGTGATCTCCGAGTTCCCGGCCAGGGTGCCGAGGCCAATCAACGCGCCGAGAAAGATCACGAACGGCGCCAGTTCGTAGATGCGCCGGGGCGACGTGTAGAGGACGTAGCGAAGCGCTTCGCCGGCACCGTAGGCCTCCTGTTCCCGGCCGAGTTCCTCCACCATCGCGAACAGCGTCGTCAGGGCAAAAAAGCAGACCAGCACCACCAGCATGGCGGACGCCGCAGCCCGGCCTATGTAGCGGTCCATTACGAAGAGAGTCATAGGGGCCGCGCGCTCCGCCGAATGAAATGTACCGCGACCGCGAGCATCACCCCGTGCACCGGCCAGAGCCCCACTGCCGCCGGAAGCGTCCCATCCGAAATCGCCCCGCGCGCGGCCGCACAGGAAAGGAAGTAGGCGGCGAACAGTACCGTGCCGGGGACGATCCGCGCGAAACGTCCGGCCCGCTGACCGACGCGCGCCAGGCCGAACGCGGCAAAGGCACCCACCACCGTGAGGAGCGGCAGGCTCAGGCGCCACTGGAGTTCCGCCGCGTGCGTTATGCTGGCGGCGTCAAGTTCCCTCGACGGCAATGCCCCCACCTCCGCAGGCAAGCCATCCTGGGGGTTCGACTCGATACGCCGGCCGAGGCGCTCGAACTCGACCACATTGAAGTCGGCATCACCCGCCGCGCCCTCGTATCGCGCGCCCCGCTCGAGCAGCAGGAACCTGCTACCCGTCTCCGTATCCACGTACTGGCTTCCGGCCTGTGCCCACACGGTCGCGAAGCCGCCCTCGACACGATCGCTCATGAACACGCCGAGCAGCCGCTGCTTCTCGGGGTCCACTTCCTCCGCGTAAGTCACCCGCCGCCCGTAGTCGAAACTGTGGAACACGCCCGGAGGTATGGAGGGAAGCAGAATCGTCGAGCGCTGTTCGGCAATGACCTCCGATGCCGAGCGCATCGCGGCCGGCGTCACGACCATGGCGAGGCCCGCGACTCCGGCGGCAACGGCCAGAATTCCCGCGGCGAGCCATGCCAGGATGCGCAGGGAACTGGCACCGCCACTCGTCAGGGCCGCGAACTCGCCCTCGGCGTGCAGGCGCCCGCAGGTGATCAATACCGCTAGTATCAATGCGAAGGGGGCTGTGAGTTGGGCGAACTCCGGCAGGCGCAGGCCCGCGAGCAGCCACAGCGCGTCCGCCGAATAGCGCCCGAGAGCAGCATCCTGCAGGTATCCGATAAAGCGGCCGCCGAGCCCGATCACGAGCAATGCGAAGAACACCACCGCGAATACCGCGGCCAGTTCCCTGTTGACGTGTCGAAACGCTATGGCCATGAATCCCCGCTCGTCGTCCATGCGACGGCCGCTTCGGCTCGCTATCGCTCCCCGGGGCGGTTCGTTGCATGGAAGTGCTACACTGCCTGCCCTTCGGGGAGGCACGGCCTTTCGGCCGGCAAACCTCGGTCCAAGCGCAGATTATGAAGTACACGACGCGAACCGGGAATCCGGCGAACATGCGAACTGACTGCCTCGTGGTCAGCCGGGCACGCGCGCGGGAGATCGCGAGCGCACTCGACGTCCAGGAATTCGTCGACCACGCGCTGGCGCAGACGCCGAAAGGCATCGCCGTGATTCCGATCCCAACCAATATAAAGAACCTGATGGTGGTCCCGGGCGACGACCCGGAGATCGATGATGCGGCCTTCCGGGGGCTGGCCAGGCGCGCGGCGGGCGCGCTCAAGAACCTCGCGGTGCGCAACGCAGTGTGGTGCCTGAACGACCTCGACGTCACCGAACGCGACGTCTACTGGAAGACGCGGGTGGCATTGGGCGCCCTGTCGGATGCCCTCTACTGGTACGACGATTTCCAGTCCAAGCCATCGAAGGACACGAGAATCGCCCGCGTCGGCGTGCTTGCCGAGGCCGGCGCCCGCACCGGCACGGCGCTGGCGGTCAAGCACGGCCAGGCGCTGGACGACGGCATGGCCCTGGCGCGCGATCTCGCCAACACGCCGCCGAACGTGTGTAACCCGTCCTACCTCGCGGACGAAATCGGCAAGCTCGCTGACGGGAACACGGTCACCGTCGAAGTTCTCGAGGAAGAACGGATCGAGGAACTCGGCATGGGCGCCTTCATGTCGGTAACCCGGGGCAGCAGGACGCCGGGCAAGTTGATCGTCGCGCAATACCGGGGCAGCACGCCGGACGATGCGCCCATCGTCCTGATCGGCAAGGGCGTTACCTTCGACACCGGCGGAATCAGCATCAAGCCCTCCGGGTCAATGGACGAGATGAAGTTCGACATGTGTGGCGCGGCAACCGTAACGGCAGCACTCGCCGCCACGAAAGCGGCCGAGTTGCCCATCAATCTCGTCTCCATTGCCGCTGCCGCCGAAAACATGCCGGACGGCCAGGCCTCCCGGCCCGGCGACATCGTCACGACCATGTCCGGTCAGACGGTGGAGATCCTCAATACGGACGCTGAGGGCCGCCTGCTGCTGTGCGATGCCCTGACCTATGCCGAACGTTTCAAGCCGAAGTCCGTGGTGGATGTGGCGACCCTGACCGGCGCGATGGTGGTCGCCCTCGGAAGCCATGCGAGCGGACTCTTCTCGAACGACGAGAGCTTGAGCGATGCGCTGGTGGCAGCCGGACAGACAAGCGGCGACCGCGCTTGGCCAATGCCGGTGTGGCGCGAATACCAGAGACAGCTAAAGAGCAACTTCGCGGACATGGCGAATGTCGGCAACCGCGCAGCGGGAGCCGTCACCGCCGCCTGTTTCCTGTCGCGCTTCGCCGGCAAGTTCAAGTGGGCGCACCTCGATGTCGCCGGCACCGCGTGGCGCAGCGGCGGGGCGAAAGGCGCCACGGGACGCCCGGCACCACTGCTGTTCCAATACCTCCTGGATCAAGCCCCGGCGTGACCCGTATCGACTTCTATATCCTGCCGGACGTAGACAGCGATTCGAAATTCCGGTTCGCCTGCCGCCTCGCCCACCGCGCGATCGCGGACGGCGGGCGGGCACATGTGCGAACCGCGTCGGCCGAGGCGACCGCCGCTCTCGATGCGCTGATGTGGGCCTATCCCGAGGGCCGCTTCCTGCCGCATTCGACCGAGGCCGACGACCCGTCACTGGTATGCATAGGTCACGAGGAACCGCCATCCGGACCGGACGAACTGCTAATTAACCTGGGCGAAGACGTGCCGGCATATTTCGACCGGTTCCAGCGCGTCTGCGAAGTGGTGCCGGGACCGGAGAGGGCCGCAGGACGGGCGCGTTACAGCCAATACCGCCAGCGTGGCTATCCACTCCATCACCACGAGATGGACGACTGGGAAACGGCGACTTGAACCAGAGTTTCGAACCCGACTCGCTCGAACGCGAGCTGTACGCCGAGTGGGAGTCGAGCGGCCACTTCGCCCCGGCGGGCAACGGGCGGCCCTTCTGCATCGCCATTCCACCGCCCAACATCACCGGCCGCCTGCACCTGGGCCACGCGTTCCAGCACACCCTCATGGACGCCCTGACTCGGTACCAGCGCATGAAAGGCAGGCAGGCGCTGTGGCAGATGGGGACCGACCACGCCAGCATCGCCACCCAGATGATCGTCGAGCGCCAGCTGGAGGCCGACGGAATCAGCCGCGACGCCATCGGGCGCGAGGAGTTCGTCAACCGCGTCTGGGAGTGGCGCGACCGCTCCGGGGGCGAGATCTCGCAGCAACTCCGGCGCATGGGATCGTCACTCGACTGGTCGCGGGACCGTTTCACCATGGACGAGGGATTCTGCACCGCCGTGAACGAAGTCTTCGTGCGGCTCTACGAGGACGGGTTGATCTACAAGCGCAAACGCCTGGTGAACTGGGACCCGGTGCTCAAGACCGCGGTGTCCGACCTCGAGGTGGACAACGTGGATGAACAGGGGCACCTGTGGCACATCCGTTACCCGTTACTGGACGGTGTCCTGACATCCTCGGGCGCGAATCATGTCGTCGTCGCGACAACCCGGCCAGAAACGATGCTCGGCGACACGGGTCTCGCGGTGCACCCGGACGATCCGCGCTACCGCGGCCTGATCGGCGCCCGGGCGCGATTGCCCCTCGTCGACCGCGAGATCCCCATTGTCGCCGACCCGCACGTGGACCCGGAGTTCGGCACCGGCTGCGTCAAGGTCACCCCGGCCCACGACTTCAACGACTACGCGGTGGGCGAACGGCATGACCTGCCGTGCATCAACATCCTGCATGCCGACGCGAGCATCAACGACAACGCGCCGGCCGCGTATCGCGGCATGGACCGCATGGAGGCGAGAGAAGCCGTCGTGGCCGACCTCACCCGGCTTGACCTGCTCGAATCCGTCGAACCCCACGCCCTGACCGTACCGCGCGGGGACCGTTCCGGCGCCGTGCTGGAGCCGTGGCTCACCGACCAGTGGTGGGTGGACGTCAAGCCGCTGGCGGAGCCCGCCATCGAGGCGGTTCGGGACGGGCGTATCCGGTTCGTTCCCCGCCAGTACGAGAACATGTATTTCGCCTGGATGCGCGACGTGCAGGACTGGTGCATCAGCCGGCAGCTATGGTGGGGACACCGCGTCCCGGCATGGTACGACGGTCAGGGCAACGTGTACGTGGGCCGCAACGAATCCGAGGCGCGGAACAGGGGCGGCGTGCCCGACGGCACGCCACTCACGCAGGATGCCGACGTCCTCGACACGTGGTTCAGTTCGGCGCTATGGACGTTCGCCACCCTCGGCTGGCCGGAGCAGACGCGCGAACTCGAACGTTTCCACCCCACCGACGTCCTGGTGACCGGACACGACATCATCTTCTTCTGGGTCGCCCGGATGATCATGATGACGCTGCGCTTCACCGGCGACGTACCGTTCAGGACCGTCTATACGCACGGGCTCGTGCGGGATGCGCACGGCGCAAAGATGTCCAAGACCAAGGGCAATGTTCTCGATCCGCTGGATATCGTCGATGGCATCTCGCTCGAAGACCTCATCGCAAAACGCACCGCCGACCTGACCCAGCCGCAGATGGCGGCCGCCATCGAGGCGGCCACACGGGCCGACTTTCCCGAAGGCATCCGCGCCTATGGCACGGACGCGCTGCGGTTCACTTACTGCGCCCTCGCCTCCCCCCACGGGCGCGACGTCAACCTCGACCTCGGCCGGATAGATGGCTACCGCAACTTCTGCAACAAGCTGTGGAACGCGACGAAGTTCGTGCTCATGCACGTCGACGGCGACGATGCCGATAGCCCGGCGCCACCCGGTCTTGCGGACCGCTGGATACGCTCGCGCGCCCGGCGGCTGATCGAGGACGTCGAGCGCGCCATCGGCGAATACCGCTTCGACCTGTATGCCAACGCGGTGTACGAGTTCGCCTGGCGCGAGTACTGCGACTGGTACGTGGAGTTCACCAAACCGGTGCTGTGGCGCAGCGAAGACGACGCGCAAGCCGCCCGCGCCGCCCGGCGGACCCTGCTCGCCACGCTGGACTTGCTGTTGAGGGTGGCGCACCCGCTCATTCCCTACATCACCGAGACCCTCTGGCGCGAGGCGCGCGCCGCGTCTGGACAGACCCCTGGCACGATCATGCTGGAACCGTTCCCGCAGGCGGACGACCTCGAAAACGACGCCGAAGCCGTCGCGTCGATCGAGTGGCTGAAGGCCGTGGTCGTCGGCATACGCAACATTCGGGGCGAGATGGGCATCGCTTCCCGCGTCGGCATAGACCTCATTTTCCAGGCGGGCGACGCGACCGACCGGGAGCGGCTGCGCACGGCCGAAACCCTGTTGCGGCGGATGGCGGGCGTCGAGTCCATCACCTGGCTCAACGCGGATGAAGATGCACCGCCCGCAGCCGTGCAGGTCGTCGGCAACCTCAAGGTCCTGGTGCCCCTCGCTGGGCTGATTGACATCGACCAGGAGTGCGAACGCCTGCAGAAAACGATTTCCCGGTTCGAGCGCGACCTCGCCCGCTCGCGGGGCAAGCTCGGCAACGAGAACTTCGTGACGAAGGCGCCGGCGGCGGTGGTGGAAAAGGAACGCGAAAAGGTCAGGGACCTCGAGACCAAGCTCGCCACGATGCGCGAGCAACTGGCCCGGCTGAACGGCGCACTCTGACTGCCGACAGATCCATTTGGCGGCTGCCACCGCATCCTGATGCGGGGCGTGCTCGGCGCGAGCAAGCAACGCCATGACGGACGAGTTCGCGACAGTAAAAGAAGTTTATGCGACACAAAACGGATTTTACGTCAAATAGTTAACTTAATTTGTCGCATAACAGGGTTTTGCGACATATAATCCTCCGCATGCCGAAGCGGATCCCCGAACAGGAACTTGACGCCATTCTCACAGTCGTGGCGACCCATCCGGGCGGCGTGCAGGTCGGTGCCCTCCGCGAGGGGCTGCCCTACAAGCTGCCGCCGCGGACGCTGCAGCGCCGGCTTACCCTGCTGGTGGAGCAAAATCGGCTGATCGCCGAAGGAAGAGCCAGGGGCCGTCGCTATCGCGTCCCTGTCACCACGGCCAGCAAAGGCGGTTCGGTCACCGGGGGGGCGATCGCCGAGGCGCGTGGCGAGGTCTATGTGCCGATCTCGCCAGAGGCGGAGGCGGTCGGGCAGGCGATTCGCGCGCCGATCCAGGAACGGCAGCCGGTGGGCTACCAGCGCGCCTTTCTCGATGACTACCGGCCCAACGTCACTTACTACTTGCCGGCCCAGACGCGCCAACGCCTGTCACATATAGGTGGCCCGCCCGGCGGCGAGCGCCCGGCGGGAACCTACGCCCGGACCATCTACAGCCGCCTCCTGATCGATCTGTCCTGGAACTCCAGCCGCCTGGAAGGCAATACCTACTCCCTGCTCGAAACCGAGCGCCTGCTGGAGCTGGGCGAAGCCGCCGAGGGCAAGGATGCGAGAGAAGCGCTCATGATCCTGAACCACAAGGCGGCCATCGAACTGCTCGTCGACCAGGCCGACGAGATTGGCTTCAACCGGTACACGGTCCTGAACCTGCACGCCCTGCTCGCGGACAACCTGCTTGCCGACCCGCAGGCCTGCGACCGACTGCGGCGCATTCCGGTGGGCATCGCCGGCACGGTCTACCACCCGCTGGAAGTGCCGCAGCTCATCGAGGAGTGCTTCGAGAGAATTCTGGATACCGCGGCCGCGATTACCGACCCCTTCGAGCAGGCCTTCTTCGCCCTGGTACACCTCGCCTACCTGCAGGGTTTCGAGGACGTCAACAAGCGGGTCTCCCGCCTCGCGGCGAATATCCCGCTGATCCGCGGCAATCTCTGTCCCCTGTCCTTCGTGGACGTGCCGGAACGGGCCTACATCGACGGCGTGTTGGCCGTCTACGAGCTGAATCGCGTCGAGCTGCTGCGTGACGTGTTCGCCTGGGCCTACGCGCGCTCGAGCGCGCGGTACTCGGCGGTGCGCCAGTCCCTGGGTGAGCCGGACCCGTTCCGCCTGCGTTACCGGACCCTGGTCGCCGAACTGGTCGCCGCGGTGGTGCGCGGGGGAATGGACAAGAGGGCCGCGACTGCACTGGCTCGGCAACGCGCGGCGGAGCGGGTGTCACCGGTCGACCAGGCGCGACTCGTCGAAATCGTGGAGACCGAGATAATGAGCCTCCACGAGGGCAACATCGCACGCTACCGCCTGCGGCCGGCCGAGTACCAGGCATGGCGGCAAGGCTGGCGTTGACGAAGGACGGCGGTTACGTCTGCCACCGGTCAGAACTTTCGCGTGACAGTCGCCTGGAAATGCCTCGGCAGTTCCGGCAGCACGACGACCCCGCCGAACAGGTTCGGGAAGTTGGCGCGGAAATAGCGTTCATTCGTCAGGTTCTTGCCCGACACGGTGATCGACCACCGGCGTCCGTCGAACTGTAGCCCCGCGTTCACCAGGGTGTACGCAGGCAACCTCACCCGGCGCGAAAAGCCCGAGTAAACGCTCGCCACGTCCGCGACACCCGCATATGCCCGCCAGCGGCCCCACTCGCGCAGAACCGTCACGGCGGACAGGTACTTGGGCACGCCCGCCCTCACCGCGTCGGGGTTGGATGCGAGTGTGACGAAACCGCCGATGGTCCCTCCGTATATGGTCGTGGGATCCGTGCCGGGAAGGTCGCCCGCCCCAAGAAAACTGAACCGGCCGCCGTTGGCGAGGGTGTTGAGATTGATCACCTCGAGGTTGGTGCGGGCGGCGATCACCGACACCCGCTCGGTGGCCCGCCACCGCAACTCGAACTCCAGACCCTCCGCGCGGGAAGCCTGGTTGGTGACGATGGCCTGCGCGCTGAAGTCGGTCCGCTCCTGTTCGAAGTACACGGCCTGCGCGAACAGCCGCCCATCCAGGAACGCGCCCTTGACGCCGAACTCGCGCAGCCTCGAGGTGGCAACGGCGCGGTTCTCGGCCACGTTTGACGGGAGAATCTCGGCCCCCTGCCCGGCGATCACCGTCGTCTGTTCCGACAGCGTGGCGTAGGGCATGAGTCCCCCCGCCGTCCGGTACGACAGGCTGGCCGTCCAGGAGAGGACCTCGTCGGCGCCAGATGCGTCCACCGCCTGTCCCCCGCGCGTTCGTCCGGCGGGCTGGCGGCTATCGAGATCGATGCGCTCCGGCCGGACCCCGATGACCGCGTTCAGTCCGTTATCCCAATCGAAGTCCGCGAGTACGGCAAGGCCGAGCGAAGTGTAGGAACCCTTCGAATAGTCCGAGTAGTCGCGATCGATCCGCGTGGCAAGCAGGCGCCGGTCGCGCGCCGTCGACGGGCCGGTGAGGTCCCGGCGATCGAAGTGCTCGTTCGCGAAGTCGTTCGCGTGCTCGAAGTCCGTGCGCCGGATGGAGGGAGAAACCAGCAGCCGAATCTGCCCGCGCTGCACTACCGGGGAATACGCAATGACGAGTCGTTCCTCGAACACCCTCGAGTCGGCGAACTCGGCGAAACCGTAGGCGACCTCCGAGAGGTGGTCGTACGCCTCGAAGTAAAGCTTGTTCGTCACCTGCCAGTTCGGCCCAGCGTTGAAATGGACATCCGCGTAGAAAACGAAATCCTCTGTCCGGAGCACGTCGTCCTTGGCAACGAGTACCTGGTCGCCCCCGAGCTTCGCCGTGCCGACGGTGTCCGGATCCAGGCCGAAGTCGCCTCCGGGGACAATCGGTCCGTCGTGGCCCGCAGGGTCCACGACGAATGCGAAAAGCCCGGCACCGCCGTTGGCCGCATCGTACTCAGCGTGGGAAATGAAGCCGTCGGCGTCGCCATCGAGGGGCTTCGCGAGTCCGGTCAGGTAGGTCCCGTGATCGATGAGATCCTGCGTGAGCCTGTTCCAGCCGCCGATTTCGTTGCCATCGTAGTCGTGGTACATGCCGCCCCAGACCAGTCGCAACCGGTCATTCGCCTCCACGTTGAACGTGGCCTGCAGGATGACGTTCGCCGTTGCCGTATCCCGGTAGTAGCTGCCCGAGTCCTCCCGCTCCCCGAACAGGTAGTAGCCGAACTGCCGATCCCCCAACTCACCGGGTCCGCCCACTTCCGCCGCCAGGACCGCTCTGTCCCAGCTTCCAGCCCCTACGGACACCTCGCCTGCCGGCTTCTCCAGGAATTGGCCCGTGTCGGCGCGCGCGGACTTCGGCACGAAGTTCATGTAACCGCCGATCTTGCTCGGCCCGTGTATCACAGAGGCGGGACCGCGCACGATGTCCACCCGGTCGGCCGCGCCGATCGGCGTCGCGTAGTTTCCGGGATTGTCCAGACGGCGCACGCCGTTGAAGTAGTTCTCGCCCGAAGTACCGCGCAGGTCCAGCGAGCCGGAAACCCCGAAGAACGACTGCGTGAAGCTCGACGCCGACAGCATGACCAGGTCGTCGATGTCGGTCATGCCGAGGCGGTCCATGGTTTCGACGGCGACGCTGGTGGCCGACCGCGGCGTCTCGAAGAGAGACTTGTCGAACCCGAAGACCGCGTCCACCGGCTCGGCCGGGACGATGGACACCCGGTCGGCCGCGTCGCCGTGCACCGTGATCGTCTCTTCGACTTCAGTTTCCGCGGTGTCCTCCGCCGCCCAGGCAGGCCAGCCCGTGGCAAGCCACCCCAGGAGTGCGTAAACCGTCAGCCTTCGCCCCGTCATGCGGTTTCACAGGAGCCTTCAGCCCCGGGAGCGCGAGGGTGTCCCTCGCAGGAGAAAGGATGTTCCCCGACCGCTGAAGCGTAAGGAAGTGCTGGCATTTTGCCCCGTCGCCGGATGCGTACTTCCATGCAAGTACCGAACCCGGCGGTCCGGG
>JAPPGA010000027.1 GCA_028821515.1 Gammaproteobacteria bacterium
CCTTGGCCAACTTGACAGGTCAAAACATATCAGCGCCATGAAACCCGTCGGCCCTCCGGGCACGCCGTGTTTCACCCCCGCCCATAGCCCACGTATCACCCTGCGCCTTGATCGGCACTACGTGCCGTTCGACGGCGCACGCTGCTAGACTTGGTACCGAAATTGAGAATCCCTGACGCGATATGAACGACTATGCTGAGATCGGCAAACGACCCATTCGTCACGATGGTTGGGAAAAAGTAACGGGTAAGGCGCAGTTCGGCGCCGACGTCACCCTTCCAGGAACCCTGTACGGGGAAGTGCTGCGCAGTTCCTACGCGCACGCCCGCATCAAATCCATCGATACGTCAAAGGCGATGGCCATGGACGGTGTCTTCGCCGTGGTGACGGCGGATGACTTCCCCAGGTTGCCCTTTGGCGGGCAGGGCACGATCGCCCGCGACAACCTGGCCCACGAGAAAGTGCTCTACCACGGGCACGGTGTCGCGGCGGTCGCGGCATCGACGCGGGCCATTGCCCAGGCGGCCGCCGAACTCATCGACGTCGACTACGAACCGCTGCCGCCGGTGATGAATCTCGACGATGCGCTGAAGGGCGACGTGCTGCTGCACGAAGAATTTGAGGAAGACGGGAAGTTCTCGAACGTCTACGAGCGCGAGATCAATGAGATCGGCGACGTGGAAGCCGGTTTCCGCGAGGCGGACGTGGTCATCGAGCGCTCGTTCACGACGCCGACGATTCACCAGGGCTACATCGAACCATCGGCATGCATCGCATCCTACGACGAAGGTGCCCAGTCGACCATCTGGACCACCACGCAGGGCCATTTCAACATTCGCGACAACCTGGCGGACCAGATGGATATGGACGTCGACAGTCTGAAGGTGATAGCGACGGAGATCGGTGGTGGCTTTGGCGGCAAGACCGCGGTGTATCTCGAAGCCATGGCACTGATGCTGTCCAAGCTCTCCGGACGTCCCGTCAAGATGCGCATGACGCGCGAAGACGTGTTTCGTTGTGCGGGCCCCGGCGCCGCCAGCAAGTCGACCATCAAGATCGGCGCCAAGCGTGACGGCACCGTAACCGCAATGCAGGCGTTTCTCGCGTACGAGTCGGGTGCATTCCCTGGAGCCCCCTTGGGCGGTGGCATGCGCTGCGTCTTCTCGGCCTATGAAGTGCCGAACGTCCGGATCGAAGGGCTTTCGGCAGTGGTCAACAAGCCCAAGGTGCGCGCCTATCGCGGACCGGGCGCGCCCCAGGCGACCTTCGCCACCGAGAGCGTCATGAACGAACTCGCCGACGAGCTTGGGATGGATCCGATCGAGCTGCGGCTGAAGAATGCCTTGCGCTCGGGCGGCGCCAACATCTTCGGCCAGTTTCGTGAACTCGGCCTCGTCGAGTGCCTCGAAAAGGCCAAGGCGTCGCCCCACTACCAGGCGCCGCTGGGCGAGAACCAGGGCCGCGCGGTGGCCATGGGCTTCTGGCGCAACGGCGGCGGCACATCTAGCGCGTCGGTCGTCATGAACAAGAACGGGTCGGCATCGGTGTTGACCGGGTCCGCCGATCTTTCGGGCACGCGGATATCGCTCGCCATGATCGCAGCGGAAACGCTCGGCATCTCCGTAAACGACGTCAGGGCCGAGATTCCGGACACCAACAGCGTCGCCCACACCGACGGTGCGGGCGGGAGCCGGACGATCAACGCCTCGGGGCAGGCGGTGAACCGCGCCGCCCACGAGGTCATCCAGCAGTTCAAGGAACGGGCCGCATCGGGATGGAACGTCACTCCCGAACAGGTCGAGTGGCGCGATGGGAAAGCTATCAACACCACCCGCGAGGAGGAGTTGACGATCAAGGAGATCTGCCGGGACGCGCCAGATACCGGCGGGCCGATTGCGGGCAGCGCGTCGCTGCGGGCGGAGAGCGGTCTCGGACCGTGTTTCTCAGTGCATCTCTGCGATGTCGAGGTCGACACGGACACCGGCAAGACCACCGTCCTTCGCTACACCGCCATCCAGGATGCCGGCTGCGCCATCCACCCGTCGTATGTCGAGGGCCAGTTCCAGGGCGGCGCGGTGCAGGGAATAGGCTGGGCGCTGAATGAGGAGTTCATGTACGACGAGAACGGTGCGCTGGAAAATCCCGGCTTCCTCGACTACCGCGTCCCGGTCGCGTCCGACCTGCCGATGATCGATACGATCATCGTAGAGGTACCGAACTCGATGCATCCGTTCGGTGTCCGCGGTGTCGGTGAAGCACCGATCATTCCTCCGCTCGCGGCGGTGGCGTGCGCAGTTGGCAATGCTATCGGGGTGAGGATGAGAGACCTGCCGCTGTCGCCACCCAGGGTCCTTGAGGCGGTGGAGAGCCGGAAGCTCCCGAACGCTGCGTAACCGCGGCGACCCTGCGACGCGGCCATGAAGGCGACGGTGTCGACCGCCAGCGCAGACGCGCTGCGCCTGGCCGTCGACGGCTGGTGCGTTCTGGACGACATGATCCCCGAAGCGGAAGTCGAAGGAGTGCTCGACAGTGTCACCAGGACAGTTGGATCGAGCGAATACGTCCAGGACAGGAACTTTCTCGCCCACAACGCCGACTTCGTGCGGTACGTCGCCAACGGGCGAATGCTGAAGCTCCTGGAAGAACTCTGGGGGCGTTTCTACCGGGTCGCCTGGACGACTCCGCTCATACTCGAGCCGGGAACCACCCGCGGGCCGCTCCATATCGACTGGCCTTTCGGCACCGTGTGGCTACCCCGAAGCGCAGGCATCAAGGCGCCGTTCCCGGATACGGTGTTGGCGCTGACGACCGTGTGGATGCTCTCGCCACGCACGCGGGATACCGTAGGCACCATTGTCGCGTCGGGAAGCCATCGGTCCCTTGTCGATCCGTTCGTTGACGACCGCGTTGATCCCGACACGCCGCACGCGACAGAAATGCACGTGCCCTGGAAGGTAGGCAGCGTCCTGGTGTTCGACAGCCGGTTGTGGCACACCAATCCCGAGCACTGCGGCCCGGAACCGAGGATCACCGTGAAGGTGTGCTATACGCCCTGGTGGCTCAACCTGCAGCCGTTGGACCCCGAGTCGTCAGAGGGCAGGCGGATGGCCGAGGAATTTGGACGTACCGCGGCACCGCCGATGCCCCGTATTCCGGTAGCGGCCTACGACGCCATGCCTGAAGAAGTACAGCCCCTGTTCCACCACTGGGTAAGTTGGTAGGGCTAGGCCCGACTCAAGCCGCCTTCAGGATCTCCTTCGATTGCCGGTAGACACTGTGCTCGCGGCCGGTCTGAATGATCCCGGCGGACTTGGTCGCCGACGCCAGGTGCAGCCAGCGGTACGGCTCCCGCGTCGCGTAGTACTCGTCCACGATCGCCTGGAAGTGCTTGACCGAGTGCATCTCCGTGAAATCGTCCCGGCAGGAAATCTCGGCAAGCCGGTCGAAGTAGGGGATGGGGTCGTAGCCCTTTTCAGCATACTGCCGTGCCATCGCCACACCTTCCTTGATCCCCTCGGGCGGAACGACGTTCGCAACGCTGTTGATCTGGTGCCAGTCGATGTACGGCTGACTGTCGATGTTGTCCGTAATCGCATCCAGCAGGTTTTCCTGGCTGCGCTCGGGCAGTGAGGCCGTACTGTCGGGCTCGATGTTGGAGGTCCAGTCGATCTTGCGCGCCCCAAGCAGAACCTCGGGTCCCGTAAACCCGGTCAGCAAGCTAAGGATCTTGTGTCTGAGGCTGACGCCTTCCTGTCGCAGCACATAGCGACGATTGGTGGATCCCGTGTGCAGGTGAGAATCCATCGGGTTGCCGTAGCTCGTGCTGAGATATGCGGCAGCGGCGCCGATCGACAACGCTTCGCCCGCGCCCTCGAGCGACAGTCCGCCGGCAAGCGCCTGGGCCATCGGTTCGATGGTGTCGAAATAGTCCTCGCATTGTCCGAGCTGCATGCCGAGTTCACCGATACGTTCGGTTTCGGCGTCGGAGGTTGCAGTCGGGATGTTGATCTCAAGCAGCTTGTACTTGTCCAACAGGCTCTCCACCCAGACAAAGTCGAGCGGGTCGCCGATGGTGAGCCGACCCATCAGCCGCGCCTGGTAGCGCACGGCGGGACGCAGCAGCACGTCGGCCCACTCCCAGCCAAGGCAGTCCAGCGTCCGGAAGGTGTACACCGGATAGAGGAAGTAGTGGTCGTCCCAGTTGTTGCGGCTGACCGCGAGCGGCAGCAGCAGATCGAGCATTTCGCCGTGTGACAGCCGGTCCAGGAGCCAGAGGTAATACCGCTCTCCAAGCGGTGCCTCCATCGCCCGGATGCAGTGCAGGAACGCCTTCTGGGTATCGCTGATCGCGTTGGGTTCGTCCGGGCTCGGGATGTTGACGCGAGACGTGACGTTGTGGGGCCGGATTCCGGGCTCCACCTCTTCCGGGGATGCCTGCAACGCCTCGATCTTCGGCATGAGATAGGGGCCCATGTACGGCGAATGGACGTGGTGGTTGCAGAGTGCCGTGTGCTGGATGAGGGGCAGCATGGACAGTTCGCCCGGAAGGCGTTTCGCTATGCCGTGAATAGCGTGCACGCCGCAGATCGGATGCACCGGGCCACCGTGATGCGACGGCGGCACGTCATTGGAACGCACGACCGCCAATGTGTTCGCCGTCAGGAGTTCGTGGTTCGTAACCCCGTTTCGCAGCTTGGCTATGGTCTTTTCGACGATATCGTCCGGGTCCGTCTCCTCGACGAATCGAACGAGTTTCTCGACTTCAGGACGAAACTCAATACGTGTAAGCACGGCAAACCCTCCCAGACCCGATGCACAGATATTATTGCTGGCGTAGCTTTATTCGCAAGGTTGGCCTGACTGGGCAATGAGTTGGCTTAAGCCCGATTCTGACCCTGGGACGAAGACCGCTGCGGGAAGAATCAGTCATTGACCTAGTCAGCCAATGGCATACTCTCCTGTCAGATGAGTGACATTCCGGACCTGACCGACGAACAGTTCAAGCGATCGATTCCCGCGAACTTGCGTAGGAGATTGACGGATGGTCGATTCGGGTCAGGGGAGGACATTGTGGCGCTCCGGACCTTCGTGGGATTGACTCAGTCAGACTTCGCGCGAGCGTTGGAAATTAGCATCCATACCTTGCGCAACTGGGAGCAGGGGAGAAGAAAGCCTGAAGGGCCCGCAGTAGCACTGTTACGAATCGCGGCAAGTGCCCCACAGCCGGTGCCTTCGGCTCCGGTTGTTTTCTGGCGAGGGGGACCCTCGCGTTCCCCGGGCCCGGTCCCGCTCGTCGACCATGCAACAACTGCCCCGGGTCGCTGAATGCTCCCCGGAACATTTGTTCCATGGAAGTATTCCCCCCGGCGTGCCGGGGCGCTGACGCGCAGGG
>JAPPGA010000040.1 GCA_028821515.1 Gammaproteobacteria bacterium
CCCCAAGATAATCCACGCTCTTGAGGACGGGCAGGTCAAAACATTATGTCTAGGAGGGTGCGCCGTAGAACGGCACGCTAGTGCCGATCAAGGCGCAGCGTCCGGGACGGGTGGGATGGGCGAAAATGAGGGCTTGGGCGGGGGTGAAACACGGCACCCGTAGGGTGACGGATTTCATGGCGCTAGACTTCCCCTTTGTTCGTCGGCAACCTAACATCCCACCGACGAAACCGAGCAGCGAAAATTTCTTGAGCGAAGCGCCATCCCCAACGACCGTCAATCCGCAACTTGACCAGAGCGATTTGTCGGCGAATGCAGTTGCCGTCGTGACGGCGCTACGGGAAGCGGGCTTCGAGGCCTACCTGGTCGGTGGCTGCGTACGCGATATGTTGCTCGGCAGAACGCCGAAGGACTTCGATGTCGCCACGGACGCCACGCCGGAGGAAGTCAAGGAGGTGTTCCCTCGCGCACGACTGGTAGGACGACGATTTCGCATCGCCCATGTCCAGTTCCGGGGCGAGTACATCGAAGTCTCCACCTTCAGGCGCGGCAATCCCGATGAGGATGACGATGACGACGTCCCATCCGGCGCGAACCACCGCTCGGTGGATGGCGTCATCCTGCGGGACAATCTCTACGGTACGCGGGATGAGGATGCGCTTCGGCGGGACTTTACCGTCAACGCCTTTTACTACGACCCCATCGACGATGTGTTGCTGGACTACAGCGACGGCTTGCGGGATATCGGCGAGCGCACGCTCCGTACCATCGGCGACCCGAAGACCCGCTTCCGCGAGGACCCGGTCCGAATCCTGCGGGCGATGCGATTCGCGGCGAAACTCGACTTCGGACTCCACGCAGACACGGAGCAGGCCATAGCCCCGCTCGCCGAACTATTGACGGCGATATCACCGTCGCGCCTCTTCGACGAGTTCAACAAGCTGTTCATGCGCGGACATGCCGTAGCTGCATGGACGCTCATGTGCAGATTCGATCTTCCCGAAATCCTCTTTCCGCTATTCGAAAACGAAGACGCCCTCGTCCGCGTCGCGCTCAAGAACACCGATGATCAAATCCGCGAGGACAAACGGGTGACGAGCGCATTCCTGCTCGCCGCCATGTGCTGGCCCGAGTTTGAGAGACGCAGTGCGCTTTCGGCCACGGCAAGGAACGCAGCCGACGAACGGCTCAAGGCCGCCCATGCGGTCATCAGCGAGCAGTCGTTGACCATTGCCATTCCCAGGCGCATGACTTTCTTCATCCGCGATGTCTGGCGACTGCAGACGCGCCTCGAGCGAAAGTCGGTTCGGGGCATTCTTGATCACCCCCGGTTCCGTGCAGCCTATGATTTCCTGGCTATCCGGGCAGAGGTAGGCGAAGCGGACACTGAACTGGTTCAATGGTGGACCGATGCCCAGGAGGCGCGAGGGACTGACGAGAACACCCCGGCATCGCAACCGCGGCGCCGCCGGCGGCGGCGATATCGTGGACGCAGGTCGGATGCGCGCCAAGTTCGTCCGTAGTCAACGGATTCTTGCGCGGCCCCGAGCGGCGTTTCGGACAGACGTATGAGCGCGCAGCCCACTGATTCCATTCCGGTGGACCCTGCGAGCGGACTCCCTGGCTACATCGCCATCGAAGGGCCGATCGGCGTCGGCAAGACGACGCTTGCCAAGCGGCTGGCAGAATCCTTCGCCTATCCCCTCCTGTTGGAGCCATCCACCGAAAACCCGTTCCTCGACCGGTTCTACCGCGAAGGGCGCCGACACGCGTTACCCACCCAGCTCTTTTTCCTGTTGCATCGAGCCCAACAGATCGCACAGGTCCGGGATGACCTGTTGGGATCCGTCCTGGTCGCCGATTTCCTGATCGAAAAGGACAGGCTCTTCGCGGAACTCAACCTCGACGAGAACGAACTGGAACTCTACGACCGCATCCAGGACTCCCTTGACCTGAAGCCACCGTCCCCGGACCTTGTCGTGTATCTGCAGGCGCCCGTATCGGTTCTGTTGCGCCGCATCCGTCAGAGAGGGATAGGCTTCGAACAGCAGATGGACGCCAACTACCTGACAGCGCTTTGCGTGGCCTACACCGAGTTCTTCCACTACTACGACCAGGCACCGCTGCTTATCGTCAACGCCGCGAACGTCGACTTCGGCAACGATCAGCATTTCGACAGCCTGGTCGAGCGCATGGCGGACATGGAAGGCACGCGCCAGTATTTCAACCCCGATCCAACGTTGTTGTAAGCAAAGGTTCCGCAATGAGTACCCAGACAAGGACGGCACCGGTCTCCATCAACACCCTGTCAGCCATGAAGAGGCGCCATCAGAAATTCGCCGCATTGACCGCGTACGACGCCCTGTTCGCCGAAATCATCAGCACCGCGGGCGTCGACGTGCTGCTGGTGGGCGACTCCCTGGGGATGGTGTTGCAGGGTCAGGACAGCACCCTGCCCGTTACGCTGGACGACGTGATCTATCACATGCAATGCGTCAGGACCGGAAACCGGGGTAGCCTCATCATGGCCGACCTGCCCTTCATGACCTACGCATCGTCCTCGCAATCATTGGAGAGCGCCGCCGCCCTGATGCGCGCCGGAGCGCACATGGTCAAGCTTGAAGGCGGCGCCTGGCTCGCCGAGTCCACGCGTCTCCTCAGCGAACGCGGTATCCCGGTTTGCGCACACATGGGCCTGACGCCGCAATCCATCAACCGCCTGGGCGGCTATCGCGTGCAGGGACGAAACCCTGAACAGGCCAACGAGATCATCGAGGAAGCGACGATACTCGAGGAAGCCGGCGCTTCGGTCCTGTTGCTCGAGTGTGTGCCAGTGTCACTGGCCAAAGCGATCACCGAGCGCCTGGACATTCCGGTCATCGGCATCGGCGCCGGTCCGCATACGGATGGACAGATCATGGTCATGCACGACATGCTGGGCCTGACGCCGCCGTCGATCCGCGTGCCGAAATTCGTCAAGAACTTCCTGCCCGAGAGCAAGTCGGGTATCCGCGGCGCATTCGAAGCGTACGCAACAGCAGTGAAAGAGGGTACTTTCCCTGCGCCAGAGCACTGTTTCACCTGATCCGCTTGCCCGCGCAGGCGCGAAGGTCACCCAGAGTGGAGACGGTACGGACAATCCGAAGTCTGAAAGCGGCGCTGCACGGAGCGGCCAGCGTCGGCCTGGTGCCGACGATGGGAAATCTTCACGACGGCCACATGGCGCTTGTCGACACCTCGGTGGATCGCTGCGATACGACCGTTGTCAGCATCTTCGTCAATCCGCTGCAGTTCGGTCCCAACGAGGACTTCGACAACTATCCGAGAACGCTGCCCGCCGACACGGCAATGCTCGAATCAGCGGGCGTCAGCCTTGTCTTCGCGCCGCCGGTGCATGAGGTGTTTCCCGCGGCGGGTCAAACCGTAAAGGTGACGCTGCCGTCGCTTTCCCGGCTACTCTGCGGGCGCAGCCGTCCCAGCCATTTCGACGGAGTCGCCACCGTCGTCGCCAAGCTGTTCAATATCGTCGGGTCCGACTACGCCTTTTTCGGCGAAAAGGACTGGCAACAACTCACGCTGATTCGATCCATGGTGCGCTACCTCAGTATCCCGACCACCGTCATCGGCGTACCCACCGTGCGCGCTGCGGACGGCCTCGCGTTGTCGAGTCGAAACCGTTACCTGTCCGACGCCGAACGGGCCATCGCGCCTACCCTGTACCAGACATTGTGCTCCCTTCGCGATGCCATCCAGCACGGCGACCGACGTTACCGCGTTCTTGAGCGACACGGACGGGATGCACTGGCCGACGCCGGATTTGAAGTCGACTACGTCGCGGTGCGCGATGCGATGACGCTCCGAACTCCGCACGCCGAAAGCGAGCGGCTGCGCATCCTTGCAGCGGCCCGGCTCGGCAAGGCACGCCTGATCGACAACATCGATGCGGGCCAAGCATGACGGCTGTGCAAGACCTTCGGTCATGGAATCGACTCGTGGCCCTCGCCGCGCAGGAGCGCATCTCGCGTCCGGCTTCGATGCGCCTCGACACCGGTGGCCTGCTGATGGATTTCTCGAGGCAACGGATCGATCAGGACATCATCGATGCGCTGATCGCTCTTGCCCAGGAAAGCGATCTCCCATCCGCGATTGAGGACCTGTTCGAGGGCGCCACCGTCAACGCCTCGGAACGTCGCGCCGCCCTGCACACCGCAATACGCGCCCCTCACCACGAAAGGCCCGATGGAGTCGCTGACGTGATCGAAGCGGAGCAGGCGCGAATGCTGGATGTGGCGAGACACGTCCGAGAAGGTGACTGGCGCGGCGCGACCGGCAAGCCTTTCTCCACCGTGGTGCACATAGGGATCGGCGGCTCACGCCTCGGACCGGAACTCGTGGTGAACGCCCTCGGCGGCGACTTCGACATTCGCTTCCTCTCGAACGTCGATGGAAACGCCGCGATCCGGGCGTTCGCGGACCTCGATCCAAACGAAACCCTGATCGTGGTTGCCTCGAAGTCATTCGGGACGCTGGAGACCCTCACCAACGCTCGCTATGCGCGAAGCTGGCTGCTTGAGCGAACCGGGGATGAGAACGCCGTGGCGCGGCACTTCGTCGCCGTGACCGCCAACATCGAAGCCGCGCGCCGTTTCGGTATTCCCGCAGACCGCTGCCTGCCGATCTGGGACTGGATCGGCGGCCGTTACTCGCTCTGGTCGGCGGTGGGCCTGCCCATCGCGATCGCCTTGGGAGAGACGGGTTTTCGCGAACTCCTCGGTGGTGCGCATCACATGGACCACCATTTCCGCACGTCGCCTTCCGCCCAGAACCTTCCCTTGATGCTGGCGCTGCTCGGAATCTGGAACAACAACTTCCTCGACGCTTCGACCCACGCGGTACTGGTGTACGACCATCGTCTGGCGATCCTGCCCCAGTTCCTGCAACAACTCGAAATGGAGAGCAGCGGTAAATCGGTCACGAACGATGGCAGCCCGTCACGGATCGACACCGCACCGGTGATCTGGGGCGGCGAAGAGACCGACGGCCAGCACGCCTTCCACCAACTGCTGCACCAGGGAACGCGCGCGTTCAGTGCCGACTTTGTCGCGGTCGCCAACCCCGGCCACGATCTCGCCGACCAGCACCGCTGGCTGCTCGCCAATTGCCTGGGTCAAGGTGAAGCCCTGCTGACGGGCGCACCTTCCCCGGCCGATGCGCCGCATCAGGCCGTCGCCGGCAATCACCCCTCGACAACCCTCCTGCTAGACCGCCTCGACAGTCGCCGCCTCGGAATGTTGATTGCGCTATACGAGCACAAGGTGTTCTGCCAGAGCGTGATCTGGGGCATCAACCCATTCGACCAGTGGGGCGTCGAACTAGGCAAGCAGCTTGCGCGCCGTGTGTACGATGCATTGGGCGTTAGCACCGACGACACGATAGACGAGTCAACAGCGAGCCTTGTCGATGTGTTGAAATCGTACCGGCGTTAACTGCTTCAACGCGCCAGCGCGGCTCTCAAGGATTTGGCTTCGTGTTCGAGCACAGCGCACACTTGCAGTCTTTCCACGCCGGGGAACCACTCCACAAACTCGTCAATTGTCGCGCCGCAGGCGAGGTTCTCGTAAAGCGCGTGTAGCGGAATCCGCGTGCCGGCGAATACCCAAGCGCCGCTGACCTTGCCCGGCGTCCGTTCTACGGCGGGGCATCCCTCCCAGTCCGCATTGTCGATTGCAGCGTATCGTCGAACCATCGTGCCGTCTCGTTGCCTCCGCCGCCCACGCATTCTTCAGAATCGACAGCACATTCTAACCCCGCATCGTGACAGATCGCCTCGCCACATCGTGCTGCTGGACCCATTCCTTTACGCTCGATCCCATCATCGCCTTCCCGCCGAAGCGTTGTACCGAACGCGATCCTGGAAACACGAGCCCGACGCTCACCAATTGCTGGCCCGCTCGAGCAGGCAACGGATTTGCAATCTACCGGGCAGTTCGCTAAATCAGCAGCAATGAGCCGACTCCAGCTACGGCCGTTAAGGTAAGGACAACATGGCGACGATCTACCCTGTTTCGGAAGATTTCAGATGCACGGCCCACATCGACCGAGACGCCTACCGGGAGATGTATCGCCGTTCCCTCGACGATCCAGAGGGCTTCTGGACGGAACAGGCCGAGCAAATCGACTGGTTCGAGGGATGGCACACGCTGTCGGAAAGTGACTTTCCAAGCGGCCGTGTAGCGTGGTTCATGGGAGCGAGGCTAAACGCCTGCTACAACTGCATAGACCGCCACCTCCCGGAACGCGCTGAACAGGTGGCGATCATCTGGGAAGGCGACGATCCCAAGGAGTCCCTCTCCATCACCTACCGGCAACTGCGCGACGAAGTTTCACGGCTCGCCAATGCGCTCAAGGCAAGGGGTGTCAAGAAGGGCGACCGGGTCTGCATCTACATGCCGATGGTGCCGCAGGCCGCTTACGCGATGCTGGCTTGCGCGCGCATCGGCGCCGTGCATTCCGTCGTGTTCGGCGGTTTCTCGCCCCAGTCGCTTCGGGAGCGAATCCTGGACTCGGACTGCCGGGTCGTGATTACGGCAGACCAAGGGGTTCGGGGCGGACGCACTGTCCCGCTGAAGGACAATACCGAGGAAGCCCTCGCCGGATGTCCCAACGTACATACCGTTCTCACCGTACGCCGGACCGGGGCAGAGGTCCCGTGGCGCGACGGGCGCGATGTCTGGTACCACGAACTGGTGGACGGCCAGTCCTCGGAGTGCGAATGCGAGTCGATGGACGCCGAGGACCCGCTCTTCATTCTCTACACCTCCGGCAGCACCGGAAAACCCAAGGGCGTACAGCACGGCACCGGCGGCTACATCCTTTACGCGGCAATGACCCACCGCCTCGTATTCGACTACCACGACGGCGACATCTACTGGTGTACGGCCGATGTCGGCTGGATCACCGGGCATTCATACATCGTCTATGGCCCCCTGGCCAATGGCGCAACAACGTTGATGTTCGAGGGTGTGCCCACCTTCCCGGACGCGTCCAGGGCGTGGCAGGTCGTCGACAAGCACGGCGTGAACAGCTTCTACACGGCGCCTACCGCGATCCGGCAGCTGATCGCCATGGGCGATGACTACGTCACCTCGACGTCACGCGCGTCGCTCAGGGTGCTGGGAACCGTCGGAGAGCCGATCAATCCCGAAGTGTGGGAGTGGTATCACCAAGTGGTGGGCGGAGGCCGCTGTCCCGTCGTCGATACCTGGTGGCAGACGGAAACCGGCGGCATCATGATTGCGCCGCTTCCCGGCGCCACCGATCTCAAGCCGGGGTCCGCGACGTTGCCGTTCTTTGGCGTAAGGCCGGTATTGCTCGACGGCGACGGCAATCCCATCGAAGACACGGAGGCATCCGGCAGCCTCGCCATCGCCGCATCGTGGCCGGGCCAGATTCGCACCGTCTACGGCGACCATAGCCGTGTCGTCGACACCTACTACGCCCAACATCCCGGCTACTACCTCACCGGCGACGCCGCACGGCGCGACGCGGACGGGTACTACTGGATCACGGGACGCACGGACGACGTGCTGAACGTTTCCGGACACCGTCTCGGCACGGCGGAAGTGGAAAGCGCGCTCGTGCTCCATCCATCCGCCGCCGAAGCCGCGGTGGTGGGATTCCCTCACGCCATCAAGGGCGAAGGCATCTACGCGTATGTCACGCTGATGGTCGGCACCGACGAGGATCCCGAAAAGCTGCGCGACGAACTTATCCAGCTCGTACGGCGCGAGATCGGGCCGTTTGCGCGACCCGATGCCATCCAGTTCGCGCCCGGCCTTCCGAAGACGCGCTCCGGCAAGATCATGCGCCGCATCCTGCGCAAAATTGCCGCCGGCGACTTCGACGACCTGGGCGATACCAGCACGCTGGCCGAACCAGGCGTGGTTGACGACCTGGTAAGCAACCGGGCCTGATCGACTACACAGGGACCCGCCGTTCATGATGGGGATCGCCACCGCCGACGCTTCAAAGTCGCGAACAACACTGCGCCGTGCAGTACCGTCGGGGAGGCTCCATGCAGTCGCGCTCTCGTTGGCCGCGGCACTGCTTGCTGCCGAGACGAAAGCCGACTTCTACCTGAGCGCCGCAGCCGGCACTGACCGTTCGCCGTCGATGCTTCTCGTCTCCGGCGACGACGACCGCGCGAGCCGCTGCGACGAGTTCATCAATCCTCGTTACGCCGAACTGCCGGTCTGCACGGAACCGGACCGGACTCCCGGTGCGGCCGACTCCTGGACAAGCCAGTTCCACGGCGCATGGGGCTCGCGAGCAGGAGCCGCTGTCGGCTACCGCCTCCGAGAACTGTTTCGAGTGGAACTCGAGGTGGACTACGGCAGGGTCGACCTGGATACCTCATCCCCAATCATCGCGCCGTCCGGTGTCGCTTACGACATCGTCGCGGCACCCGAGCTTGCCGACGCCTACGAGCGAATCGACAGGACCGAATTGCTTGGCCTGTTCGTCAACGTGTACGTGGACATGCCCAACCGGAGCCGTTTCACGCCGTTCGTCGGCGTCGGAGCCGGAGTGGGCTACGCCGCCATGGAATACACCGTGCTATGGGAGCGCACGGACAACCTCGAAGAAGTCGTGTACGCGGGTGCCGGCCTGCCGAACGAGGACGAAATCCGACGCAATCTGGTGGGTGGCGATACGCGTGCCCGGCAGCGGTTGCGTGACCGCCTGGGCGCCGCCCACTTAACCGCCGGCGTCGGCTACGCGCTCACGGAACGGCTATCGCTGGAGATCCGGGCCCGGCACGTCTGGTCCGCGGAGTTCGGCGACGAAGGCTCCTACATCACCCTGCGCGGCCACACGTCCGGGCTGCGCCTCGACGGCAGCGAACCTGTACGCTGGCACGTGGGCACGGCGGACACCGAACGGTTCCGCGTCGGTGTCAGGCTGAACTACAGTCTCTGATCCAGCCGCCGCAACGATGGCCGCCGTGAGGGTGGGAATGAACGATCGATCTATGCCGGCGCGAAATGGGCTCGACAGCGAATCGGTAGTGCCACCCGGCCACATCGAATAAGCTCTCGAATTGTTTGGTCCCAACGGACGAAAGTGCGACAAAAGGGGTGGCGAGTTGAGACGCAATCCGGACGCAAAGGGCACGGAGGTGGAGTTGCTGAACGTGCCGATGTACGGCCAAGGCAGTTTTGATTCATTGTGTGCGTACTACACGGGGACGATGATGCTGGCGACCTTGTTTCCGGACTACGTCGTCGAGTTCGGCCGAGCCACGTCGAAGGCGGTCAAGTCAATGTCACGCGATCCCTTGATCAGGCACTACGGGGCGGAAGATGACCGGGTAACGCTGGCGAGGTGGTTCCATCACGGAGAAACCATCGAGAAAGTGGTGCAATTGCTCAACCGCAACATGAAGTGGGAAGAGGTGTCTACTCGGTTCAAGTGCGATTACATGGACCGGGGCGATCGGACGTTCGACAGAATCGCGCGCAACGTCGACGAAGGCCTGCCGGTAATGTTGGGCTGGGACACCGAGGACTACGGTTGCCACGCGGTTCTGGCGACTGGATATTCGATTGGCCAGGAGAAGTGGTTGACCGTCAACGATCCGGGCGGCGTCAGCGACGCGGTGAGTTGGAACTCGCTGAAGGCGCAACAGAAGGGCAGGGGAAAGTTCGAGGTCGGGTCTGTAGCCAAGCACAAGGGACCCCGGCCGATGAAGTCGGTCATGGAAAAGCAGGTGCCCGTCGTATACCAGTGGACGCCGCAGCAGAAGTACGAGCGCGTTGTAGACCTGTTTGCTGACGTTGGCTGGACTGGACTACAGCACGTTCGCCCGGCCACTTAGCGCCGTTGGCGGGCCGATGCTCTTAATCGGCGCCCGAAGAGAAGGGACGAAGGAACAGGGTGCAGTCCAACATGTGGTCTAGCCATTGTTGCATGAGCGTAGGACGCCGGTCGAACAGGTCGAGCGCCCATCGGCGGCGCAAATGGTGAGCCTGTCAGGAATTCCGTGTTTGTGAGCGCTAACCGGCTGTTCCAGACGAGCTGCTGGATCAATTGCTGGATGGAACGGATGCGCTTGAGGCGTTTCAAAGCAGGAGCGGACCAGCCGCAACCACGGCAATGGCCACAGCCGCAAGCGGGTGCTCACGGACGATGGCCGATTGGATTTGTCGATTCCCCGGGACCGGCAGGGTCGATTCGATCCGAAGCTGATCGAGGAGCACTGCCGGCGATTGCCGGGGTTCGACGACAAGGTGATCTCGATGTATGCGCGCGGCATGTCGACCCGCGAGATCCAGGGTCACGTGCGGGAACTCTACGGCATCGAGGTCTCCCCGGAGTTGATCTCCAAGGTCACCGATGCCGTTCTCAACGAGTTGGCGGCCTGGCACCACCAGCTTAGCCACAGCTATCGCGCGGCCAGCATCCTCTCATTGCCAGAATGACCAACTACTCGAACACCGCGAAGTTCATTCCCATGTACTTGGCAATCTTCGCCCTCGCCGCCTCCTGAGATCCTTGGCCCTTGATTCGATTGCAGTTCGCACAAAGAAGCTGGAAGTTATCCACCCAATCCTGGCCTCCCTTCGCCCTTGGAACGATGTGGTCCATTTCGAAGTGTTGAATTCCTCCCATCTCGTGGCGACAGAGATTGCAGCGTCCTTCCTGATCGTTGTATAGGCGGTTCTTTAGTTCCCCCCGCTCCTTCGGCGTCGAAGCCTTCTCACGCTCCACGTCGGTCCGTATCGGTACGTCTATGGCGTGGTGGAAGTCCCTGAATGAAATCATGTCCTGCTTTTCGCGTATGCGCTGCACCACGAGTTCGGCAGCCTTCGGGGATAGGTCGATGCCGCACCATTGGCGGTTCAGGAATTCAGCGGAGACCAGCGTGGTGGCGCATCCGCAGAAGGGATCGAGCACCATATCTCCCTCGTTGGAAGAAGCCCCGATAATACGATCTAGCAATGCCACGGGTTTTTGTGTGGGGAAACCAATCCTCTCTTGCGCCGCAGCGTTGATCGGGTCTATGTCGGCCCAAATATCCCTCACCGCAACGCCAGGAAGTTTCTTCAAATAGGTCTTTAGGCGCGGTCGTCCGGTGCGCGAGAACGCGACTCGTCCCTCTTTCATCAATCTGTCGACCCCCCGCTGGTCGAACATCCAATGTCTTCCCGCTGGTGGCTCTATTTCGCGATCTCCGAATCTCCGTGCCGGCCCCGAACCCGCTCCACTGAAATCGGACATTCGGTACAGCCCGCCCTGATCTCTCATCAAGTCGTGCCCCCGTACGGATTCCTCCGACTGCGGCACTGTCGGAGCGTTCCATACGTTGTTCTGCGACTTTGCGTAGAACAGAATCACATCGTGCGTTCGCCCATACTGTTTTCCCGCCTTTCTTCCGGTGGTTCTCTCCCACGCTATTTCATTCCTGAAATTGCTGCTGCCGAATATCCCGTCCATCACCAATTTGAGATAGTGGCTGGCAGTGGGGTCGCAATGGAGATATATCGAGCCGGTCGGCTTAATGACGCGTCTCAGTTCGAACAACCGAGGCGACATCATCATCAGGTAGGAGAACATCCCTTTCGAATGCGTTCTTTGGGCCGCATGAATGAGAGCATAGAGCCATTCGTGCTCTCGCTTCAGCCGGTTGTGCTCAATCAGGTCAACGTCCGAAAGAGTCCAAGCGTCCTTGAACGCGGCTCCCGCTGCTTTGGAACCAACCGGCGCTTCGTAGACCTTGTTGGAGTTGAAGGGAGGGTCCAAGTAGACAAGGTCCATGGAGTCCGAGTTTATGCCCCGAAGCACATCGAGATTGTCACCCTCGAAGACGACGCGATTGAGTTCCTGCGACGGCCTGTCTCTCGCCATTAGTGCATTTCTATCTGAGCGCGCATTCCCGCATCGCACGGTAGTTCATGGTATTTCGGAGCGCAAGCCCGCCAAGGCGAACGGCGGATGGTAATGATCAACGCGGTCGCCGTTGACCGTTCAGCCACCCTGAGCGCTACACCTCCTCATCCAAGTCCTCCGTCCCCTAGTCCTCGATTCCACCTCCGACCGAAAGCAAGTCGTCGCGTACGAAGAACCGTTTGCGCTCCCGTTCCTCCGGAAGGAAACACGTTTGGATGTCCGGAGGTACTGGGATGTAGACCTGATTGGCCAGGAAGATCGTGCAAGTCGCGAAACGCCCACCCCCTGGCTCGCTCGAAATCAGTCTGCGCGATTCGAGATCGTAGTAAAGACCATATTCCTCTGAACGGTGGGCAAAGATGAAAAGCACTCGCTGCCCGCCCCATACAATCGAAGTCGTGTGAGGCTGTAGGAAGAACTCCGCTCTGTCCTCCCGAGCCTTGCGACCCAACGCCAGAAAGCACCTGTATCCCGCCAACGGAGGCTCGCTGGGAGGAATAGTCAAGAGTTTCGCCGCGCACGTCACCTCCGACCTCACAATTGCACGCAACGGATCCAAGGCGAACTCGTCATCGTCTTCGCTACCCGCCAGGACCGCTTGGTTCGCCGCCACGTCGGGAAGAACCTCTTCCATGCTCACGGCTGACCCGGAATCCAGAACCTGAACGTCGCGCCGCGACACGGCCATTGTCTTCTCGATGGCATCCGCGACGCTCATGCGGTCGTTCCTCACGTCGTCCCAAAACGCCAACTCGGGAAATTCCTGGATGTCGTCGCCCTCATATTCGAAGGCTTCTCGCCGCCTCCGGATCATCTGAAGGAACGCCTCGGTCCCTTGGGCCTGGCTACTCGGCACAAACTGCGAAATTCTCGGATACAAGATGTTCCTCACGAAATCACCGACCATTGGTACAAAGGCCGAGTATTCCCGATCGTACAACCCCATAATCACCTCGATTGCGCCCAAGCTGCGTTCGATGGTGATAACCAACCCGCCGTCGGCCTCCTCTGCGAACACAGGAATCTTGTGGCTGATCTGCCCGAACTGGATTTGCGACGACAACAGGTAATCGGTGCGCAGGATCGATTGTATTCTGTATATGGTCGCGTGCTCCGCCGAATCATAGTCTGAGCTGCGATACACGTTGGTCACTCGGGGCTCGTCCTGCACTGGTGCCACATGCTCCGAGCAGAACCTAGTTATGTACTCCATTTCGCAGGTTCGACGCGGATCGTAACGGGCGAAAATCAGCAACGGAGACTCTTCACTCGACAGCTGCGCGATCAAACCTGTATCGCGGCCTGCATAGCTTCGATACTCTCGCTCCCGGTCCTCTCTGACCACACCGAGTTCGACCCGCTCTTCGCCGTCCGTCCCGATCGTCAGCCGATCACATAAATCGTACCTCCGGTGAACAGCAACCCAATTCATGAAAGCCGTGCTCGAGTCGCATTCCTTCCTTTGCGACAGAAGTTCGGACACGATCTCGTCAACAGCCAGGAACACGGATTGGACGAGTTGCATGCTGTCGGAGGTCAGAGCCTCGCGGCCAGCCGTTGGGGACAACTCCATCAGGTCCACGACGCCACCGAACTGATACGCAGTGGCAACGCCGACTGTCGCTAGCCCGAACCCATTGCGATACGTTCGCAGTCCCGCAACGTCACTTCGCAGCGTCATCGACCCGGCCAATTCCCGTCCAGACCAGACGATTTCCTGCAGATTTACCCACACCGTACCGTTTTGTGCGACGACGAAGTCTACCGCCGCCTGCAGCCGCCCCGCGGACTCTACACGCTGTCCGCGCCAGGCGACGGACGGTATTGGCACAATCGTCTCTGTGTCGCGGCCGCTTTCGAGCGTCCCATTCACATACACCGGCACATCCAAGAGCGACACGAACTCGGCGATGTAATCACGCCCTTCCGACACGTCCACCCGCCCGTGAGCTCCGAGAAAGGCCGTGACGGTAGTTCCTGGTCTCCCTTCCGACGGAAGCGCGATCAGATCGATACACTCCTGATTGATCGACAGATCCGACTTCGCTACGGTGCTCTTGGACCGTTGACCGGTTTCCGAACTCTCGGTCTCGACCTCCAACCGGTCTGCGATTCCGAAGTTCGCCATCGCACCGATACCGAATGTCCCGACCACGCCCGCCTCGCGGGCGTCTTCGTCATTCTTGCCGCTGTTCCCGGCGTACCAGTAGTTGGTCTCTAGCTCCTCGGGAGTCATACCGTTCCCGTTATCGCTCACGGTGATCCTGTCCGACCCAAGGTCGACGTCAATTCTGGGATCGAAATCGTTGCCGGCCCGCTTCCGCATCAAGACGGCATCGAACGCATTCTGCACATTCTCCCTGAGAAGCGACAACGGCGACTGGTAGATATCTCGCGCGAACAATTCGATCACGCGCTCGCTCTTCACCTGCAGTGAGATCTTGCGTTTGTCCATTAGTTACTTTCCTTGAATCGCTCTCAGACGTGCGATTCTCTGCTCCAACTCACGCCTCACATGACGAGCCAACGCCGGTCCATCTGGCCTGCCCACTGCTTCCATCGCTTCCTCGGTCCGACCCAATTGAACTAGCGCCTCGACCAACTTCACTCGCTCCCCAGCGTTAACTGGCCTTTCCAACAGCGTGGCCACCTTCTCCCACTGTTCCAACTTCTCCGCGGCTTCCACTGCCAGACTTCGCGCGTACGCTACCTCTTTACGATCAGCGGCCTCCAGAAGCGACAATGCTGCCTCCGGTCGGCCGCTCCGCAACTCCCGCTCCGCTTCCAGAATCAACGTGTTGTTGCGATCCTGATCCATGTCCGCCTCCACACCATCGCTGACGGTCGATTGCGCCAGCCGCATCCGTACCATCCCGCTCGCGATACCCGATGCTCCCGAGCTCGCCACGAAGTGGTTCCCGCGGGTCATCTCCCTAACGTGAACCTCAATCTCCGAATAGTCGTCCGACACGACTACTACGTTGTACTGCCGGTTGATTCCCCATGGCAGCTCTCTCGATCCCGCACACAACGAGCCTGCAGACACAACCGCCATCTCCAGGTCGTTCGGTACGCGTACGTAGTGCGAACCGATCTCGGCGTAGTGCTGGTGTCCATGGAGCCCGAGTTGGAATCTGTGTCCAATCAGGTCGTAGATCGAGTTCATCGAGACGTAGTCCGATCTGTACGACGGTTCACTGTGGAGCCCGTGGTGCCAGACAGCTATTCGCAGACTGTATCGCGCACCCTCGTCCCTGATTTCCAACGCAGCGTTTGCAATCGCCGTAGGGTCTATCCCACCCTTGTAGGAAAAGCAGTCGTTTCCCTGTACCGACTCGAACCCTGCGATCAAGATCCTCCCTTTATCAAGCTCGTACAAGTTGTATCCCTTGTTCCTTTGAAGTGGGAACTGTCGGGTATCGCTGCCATAGAAGCCCTCCACGAAGTCCCAATAGCTCTCCAGCCTGCGCGAGTACGCCTCAATGTCGCTCACCCTATACAGCTTTCTTTTGTCCCAACTCCACCTCAAGTCCGTACTCCACGACTCCAGCTCGCCGATCAGGTCATCGATTTCTTCTTCGTCCGGCACTGTCACCATTGCCCCGAAGGCTGTGTTCCAACAACAGTCGTGGTTTCCCGGGACCATCACAACCCGCGAACGATCCCCGTCCAAAAGTCTGTCCGTGAGCTCTGCCAAGAACTCGTGCGCGACCTCGTACTGTCCCTTCAGGACGCTCTCAAAATTGCTGTCTCCCAACCGCACACCCGCGACCATATCGCCACTGACCACCATCGCGTCTGGCTGACGGATCGGCGGTGTCTCCATCGGAAATCGGTCGTTGTCTGCGAGTAGGGCTGCGATCAGGCTCTCGTTCGAGATCGGCTCAGCTGCCGATCGGTGAAGGTCGGACAGATGGAGGATCGAGTACATCTACAAATCGCCTAATTCACCGTCATGGTGATTCATCCAACCCCGCTCGGGTGCCCCTACTCCCTAAGTCACGCAAGATGGCCAGATCCGCAGCTGCAACCCCAAGGCTGCCCCGCCAGTTGTGCACTTTCCACCGCCCGCGACGGCGCTCTCTGGCTTCTCGATGGCTGAACAGAAGATCCTTCGACCCCCGTGCACGAGGGGAACCCCTGCGATAGCGAACCAGGACCGAAAGTGGGCTACGCGGCGTAGTTCGGCAGTTCCTTCATGGATAGCCTGATGCGGCCTCGCTGGTCGACATCGAGCACGACCACGTCCACGTCCTGGCCTTCCTCGAGGTAGTCCCTGACCTTCTCCACCCGCTCCCGGGCGATCTCCGATATGTGCAGCAGGCCGTCCTTGCCGGGAAGGATGTTGACGAAGGCGCCGTAGTTCTCGATACGCGCGACCTTGCCGTTGTAGATCTTACCGACCTCGGCTTCCGCGGTGATCTCCTCGATTCGCGCGACCGCGGCATCCTTGGCGTCCCGGTCTTCGGCGTAGACGCGCACCGTGCCGTCGTCCTCGACGTCCACCTGTGCGCCGGTCTCTTCCTGGATGCCCTTGATGGTGGCACCACCCTTGCCGATGATGTCCCGGATCTTCTCCGGGTGAACCTTGAGCGCGGCCATGGACGGTGCGTACTCCGACATCGACTCGCGGGAGGCGGAGATGACCTTGTTCATCTCGCCCAGGATGTGCAATCGCGCGGCGAGCGCCTTCTCCAGGGCGGTTTCCATGATCACCTCGGTGATGCCATCGATCTTGATGTCCATCTGGAGTGCGGTGACGCCTTCGGCCGTGCCCGCCACCTTGAAATCCATGTCGCCGAGATGGTCCTCGTCGCCGAGTATGTCCGTGAGCACCGCAAAACGATCGCCTTCCTTCACCAGCCCCATGGCAACACCCGCGACCGGTGCCCGCAACGGCACGCCGGCATCCATGAGCGAGAGGGACGCCCCGCATACGCTCGCCATGGAACTTGAGCCATTGCTCTCCGTAATCTCCGACACGACACGGATCGTGTAAGGGAAGTTCTCAAGATCGGGCAACACGGCGCTGATGCCTCTACGGGCAAGCCGGCCATGGCCGATTTCCCGCCTTTTCGGGCCGGTCATGAAACCCGTTTCTCCCACGCAGTAAGGCGGGAAGTTGTAGTGCAGCATGAACTGGTCGTTGTACATGCCCTGAAGGGCCTCGATCCTGGCGGCATCCCGCACAGTGCCCAGGGTCGTGACGACGATGGCCTGGGTCTCGCCTCGCGTGAACATCGCCGAGCCGTGGGTTCTCGGCAGGAGGCCGACGTCGACCTCGATGGGTCGCACGGTATCGAGATCCCGGCCGTCGATGCGCGGTTCGCCAGAGAGAATGCGTTCCCGCACGATGGATTTTTCGAGCTTGCTGAACCCATCGCTTACGTCGCCCTCACCGACTTCTTCCCCGTCCATCGCCTCGATGGCGCCGGCGCGCAGGGAGCGAACGCGATCCTGGCGCGCCTGCTTGTCCGTAATGGAGTACGCCTCTCCGAGATCCTGCCCGACGTCAGCGCTCAGCCGGTCGATGAGCGCGCTGTCCTGGGCGGGCGGCGCCCAGTCCCACTTCGGTTTGCCCGCCTCTGCGGTGAGCGCGTTGATGGCTTCGATCGCCACCTGCATTTCCTGGTGAGCGAAGAGCACGCCGCCGAGCATCTGGTCTTCCGTCAATTCCTGGGCTTCGGACTCCACCATCAGCACGGCGCCCGCGGTGCCGGCCACGACCATGTTGAGCATCGATCCCGCCAGCGCTTCGTGACCGGGGTTAAGGACATACATGCCATCGCAAAAACCGACCCTGGCCGCACCGATGGGACCCGCGAACGGCACGCCGGACAGGGAGAGCGCCGCAGACGCGCCGATCATGGACACGATGTCCGGGTCCATGTCCCGTTCCGCGGACATGACGGTGCATATCACCTGCACTTCGTTCATGAACCCTTTCGGAAATAGCGGCCGAATAGGCCTGTCAATCAAGCGGCATGTGAGCGTCTCTTTTTCGCTTGGACGTCCCTCCCGCCGAAAAAAGCCGCCGGGTATCTTGCCGGCGGCATAGGTTCTCTCCTCGTAGTTGACGGTGAGAGGGAAGAACCCCTGGTCGGGACGTGCCTCCTTCTCGGCAACAGCGGTACATAACACTACCGTGTCGCCCATCGACGCGAGCACGCTGCCCGACGCCTGCTTGGCGACCCGGTTCGTCTCCAGGACCACCGTGTGGTCGCCAAATTGAAATTCCTGTCTTATTGGATTCACTTCTTTCTCCTGTTGACGCGCTTGCCGCGTCACAAATTCCTTCGCCCCTGAGGGCTGCCTTGTTCTGTTTAAGCCCACGGACCCTGCCGCAGGCGCCTATCGCCTCAATCCGAGCTGCTTGATCAACGCCGTGTATCTCTGGCTGTCCTTGGCTCTGAGGTAGTCGAGCAGTTTCCTTCTCTGGTTCACCATGCGGATCAGTCCCCGGCGGGAATGATGATCCTTGGCATGATCCCGAAAGTGAGCCTGCAGTGAGTTGATGTTGTGCGTAAGGAGCGCCACCTGGACTTCCGGCGAGCCGGTGTCGTTGTCGCTTCGTTGATGCTCCTTGACGATCTCCTGTTTGGTCTGTGCTGTCAGCGCCATTTGTCTTGCTCCAATATTCCTGCGGTGCGCCGCGTTGCCTGTTCGTTGATACTGTTCATTCGACTGTTTCTTCGCCTCTTCCTTTCGCCTTTTCTCTGCCTTTTCCTTTCGCCGTTTTCTTTCGGCTCTTTCTTTCGGCTCTTTCTTTCGACCGCTCAGTTCGCGGGAATCAGCCGTCTCGGTGCCACGCGGCCGTCGTCGAGTATTTCGCCTACACCCAGAAAACGGGCACCGTTGCCTTCCGATGTCTCTGGCGAAGCGGCTTGGGCGAGCCGAACCCACCCCTCGGTGGGGGCATGCGGCACGATGACGGGTTGTCCCTGCCGCAAATAGTAGGCTGCATCGCCCGTCAAAGTAACCTCGGGCCATTGGCGAACCGCACTGGATACCGGTTGCAGCCAAGCCTCCAGTGGCTTTCGGTCTGCCCCTTCCCCGATGTCCTCACCCGAGCGCCCAAGCATCTCGAAGGTCACCAGGTCGGACTCCCCGAATGGGCCCGCCATTGTCCGCCGGAGTGCGGTGACGTGCGCGCCGCAACCCAGCGACTCGCCGAGTTCATGCACAATGGTTCGCACGTACGTTCCCTTGCTGCAATGAATGTCGAGGTCAAGTTCGTCGCCCGCGAACTCCCCGATCTCGATCGAATAGACGGTCACCGACCGTGCCTTGCGCTCTACCTCGATCCCCTTCCGTGCGAGCTTGTACAGGGGCTGGCCCTGGTGCTTGACCGCCGAGAACATGGAAGGCACCTGCTGGATCTCTCCGCGGTACGCATCGAGGGCCTTGTCCACTGCCGCCCGTGTCAGCCGTCCGACCGGCCGTTCGCGTATGACCTTTCCGTCGGCGTCGCCGCTGTCCGTGCTTACCCCGAAAATGACCCGGGTCGTGTATTTCTTGTCGGACTCGAGCAGGTAGCGCGAGAACCTGGTCGCCTCGCCGAAACATAGCGGCAACACCCCCGTAGCCAATGGATCGAGGCTTCCGGTATGGCCGACCTTGCGCGCGGCAAAGAGTTTCTTGGCCTTCTGCACCGCATCGTTGGAACTCATGCCGCCCGGCTTGTCGAGCACCATGATGCCGTTCACGTCCCGGCCCCGGGGCCGTCTGCGCGCCATCAGTCGTTGGCCGACCGTGCGTCACGTGCCACGGCTTCGTCGATCAACGCTTCGAGCCGGGGACCCGACTCAAGCAGGTCGTCGTAGTGGAACCGCAAGCGTGGGGTTCTCCGCATCCCCTGGCGCTGCGCCACTTCCGACCGAATGAAACCCGCCGCATTCCGCAATGTATCGACAAGGCCGACACGATCGGCATCGTTGGCAGCCGACAGCGAACTCACGTAGACATCGGCAACCGAGAGGTCGCGGCTGACCCGGACATCCGTGATGCTCACCAGGTCGAAACGAGGATCGCCGACACCGCGAAGCAATATTCGCGACAACTCTTCCCGCATGAACGCGGCTACGCGAGGCACCCGTTCGCTGTTGGAGTCAGAGGACATCAGATCACGCAATGTTCCGGATCAGAGGGTCCGGGCGACTTCTCCGGATTCGAAGACTTCGATCTTGTCGCCGATGCGCACATCGTTGTAGTTGCGAACGCCGATCCCGCACTCAAGCCCGCTGCGTACCTCGGCGACATCGTCCTTGAAGCGCCGCAGCGACTCCAGTTCGCCTTCAAAAATGACCACGTTGTCCCGAAGCACCCGAATCTGCTTGTTCCGGGCGACGGTACCGTCGACGACCATGCAACCCGCGACCTGTCCGAATCGCGGTGCCGGGAAGACGTCCCGAACCTCTGCCGTCCCGACAATCTCCTCACGGATCTCCGGCATCAGGAGACCCTCGAGGATCCCCCTGACGTCGTCCAGGAGTTCGTAGATCACGCTGTAGTACTGCAGGTCGATGCCTTCACGCTCGATGACTGCCTTGGCGTTGTTGTCGGCCCGCACGTTGAAGCCGAATATCACGGCATCGGACGTCAACGCGAGCATTGCGTCAGATTCGGTGATGCCGCCGACTCCCGCACGGACAATGTTGACGCCCACCTCGTCGTTGCCGAGCCTTCCGCACGCCTGCGAGATCGCTTCGAGAGAACCGCGAACGTCGGCCTTGAGCACGAGTCTCAACACGCGCTTCTCTCCCTGGGCCAGGTCGGCGAAGATGCTCTCGATGTTGGCCGCCTGTTTGACGTTGCGCCTCGCCTGGCTCTGGTCCGCCCGGAACTCCGCGAGCTCCCGCGCCCGCCGCTCGTCGGCGACAACAGAGAAGTCGTCTCCCGCTTCCGGCGTTGCATTCAGACCCAGTATCTCGACGGGAACCGATGGACCCGCCTCTTCGACAGGTTCTCCCCGTTCGTTCATCATCAGCCGGACGCGCCCGTAGTGTTCTCCGGCAATCGCGACGTCGCCGCGTTTCAGCGTACCGTTCTGCACCAGTAGCGTCGCTACCGGGCCGCGGCCGCGGTCAAGGCGGGATTCCACCACCACTCCCTGTCCCGGGGCATCCGGGACGGCCTTGAGTTCCAGTATCTCCGCCTGCAGGTTGATTGCCTCGAGCAGTCGACCGACACCATCGCCCGTCTCGGCGGACACTTCCACAAACTGCGTATCTCCACCCCAATCTTCCGGGATGACATCCAGTGCAGCGAGCTCATTCTTGATGCGCTCGGGATCGGCACCTTCCAGGTCCATCTTGTTGATGGCCACAATGACGGCAACTTCCGATGCCTTGGCGTGCTGCACCGCCTCTTCTGTCTGCGGCATCACACCGTCGTCAGCGGCTACCACGAGCACCACGATGTCGGTAGCCCGGGCGCCACGCGCACGCATGGCTGCGAATGCGGCATGGCCCGGCGTGTCCAGGAAGCTGATGTCGCCGTACTCGGTAGTTACCCGGTAGGCGCCGATGTGCTGGGTGATTCCTCCGGCCTCGCCCGCCACGACCCGCGTCTTGCGGATGTAATCGAGCAGCGAAGTCTTGCCGTGGTCCACGTGCCCCATCACCGTCACGACCGGAGATCGCGATTCGCTTTCCCCATCGATGATCAACGACTCCCTGTGTTCCTGCTCGATCTCGTCAGCGGCCACCAGCTTCACCTTGTGGCCCAGCTCCTCGACGACGAGCGTGGCGGTCTCCTGGTCCAGCGGCTGGTTGATCGTAGCCATCACGCCCATGTCCATGAGCGTCTTGATGACCTCCCCGGCCTTGACGCTCATGCGCTGGGCCAGTTCACCCACCTGCGTGAATTCCGGCAGTTCGACTTCCCGCTGGATCGCGTCCTGCGGCCGCGTGAATTCGCCGCCCTTGGTCTCAACTGAAATGGTCGTCGGTGCCACACGTCGCCTGGGAGGACGTCCCTGGCGTTTCAGCGAGAGTTCCCGGCGGCGAGACCTGCCGTCTCCAAACTCGTCGTCCCGGGCCCGGTCCCTGTCCTTCGCCCGGTCTATCCTGTCCTTTGCGCGTTTCCCGACCCGTTCCTGGCTCCTGGCCGATTCAGCGGCAGCGGCGGCCTTCGCGCCTTCAGCAGCTCTCGCCGCTTCCGCCGCCCGCTTCGCCTCCTCCTCCATGCGGGCGATCTGCTCCCGCCTCTGCCGCTCCTGCTCCTCTTTCTCGCGTTGCCGCCGCGCGGCGTTCTCGCGGACCTTTTCTTCCGCGGCCTTGCGATCCAGTTCCTGTTGCCTTATCCGCTCGGCCTCGATCTCGACCTGCGTGGGTTTCGCTTCGGCGGGCACGGTCGCCACGACCGCGGGCTTCGCCGCCTCGCCGCCCTTGACGTAGATACGGCGCCGCTTCCGTTGCACGGAAACCGTATGTCCGGCACGGCCCTGCCCCGCCTTGAGCGTCGAGCGGGAGGTACGCTTCAGGGTGATCCGCCTTGGCGGGCTCGGCGCGGCCTCCTTGGCGCGATTCAGGTGAGCAAGCAACTGCCGCTTCTGTTCATCGTTGACAGGGTCGTCCTCGTTTTCGTGGGGCAGGCCCGCATCGCGCATCTGTCTCAGGAGGCGCTCCACGGGGACGTTCACCGCGGCAGCCAGTTGCTTGACCATTACTTCTGCCATCCGATCAGCTCCCCGTCGAGGTCTCCGCCGGTTCGCCTTCCTGTGGCGATAGCGCACCGGCTTCCTGTTCGGCGTCTTCGAACCAGGGGGCCCGCGCCGTCATGATGAGTGCGCTTGCCCTCTCTTCACCGATTTCGGCTTCGATCTCGAGCAGGTCAGGCGTCGCCAGCTCAGCCAGGTCCTCCCTGGTGACGATAGCGTTTGCGGCAAGCTTGTAAGCAAGTTCTTTATCCATGCCTTCGAGATTCAGCAGGTCCTCGGCAGGCTCCTCCCCCGACTCGCCCTGTGCCATCTCTTGCGCCAGCAGGGCATCCTTCGCCCGGGTGCGAAGTTCTTCGACGAGCTCGTCATCGAAACCCTCGATGGCCCGAAGCTCGTCGATCGGAACGTAGGCGACCTCTTCAATGCTGGTAAAACCCTCTTCCGCGAGGACGGCGGCAACGTTCTCGTCGACCGCAAGCGACTCCATGAACCCCCGGATATAGGACAGCGCCTCGTCCTCCTGTCGCTGGGCCGCCTCTTCGTCCGTCATGATGTTGAGTTCCCAACCCGTGAGCTGGCCGGCAAGCCGGACGTTCTCACCCTTGTAGCCGATGGCCTGGGCGAGGTTCTCTTCCCGGACGGCGATGTCCATGGAACGCGTGTCGTCGTCGAGCACGATGGATACGACTTCCGCGGGTTGCATCGCGTTGATCGCAAGCTGCGCCGGATCCTGATCCCAGAGAACGATATCCACTCGCTCCCCGTCCAGTTCGCTGCACACCGCCTGAACGCGCGAACCGCGCATGCCCACACACGCGCCGACGGGGTCTATTCGCCCATCGTTCGTGTACACGGCGATCTTCGCGCGCGATCCCGGATTGCGCGCCGCCGCCCGTATCTCAATGATGTTCTCCGCGATTTCCGGCACTTCGACCTTGAACAGTTCGATCAACATCTCGGGGTCCGTCCGCGACAGCATGAGTTGCGGACCCCGCACTTCGGGTCGGATCTCCGTCAACAGCGCGCGCATGCGGTCGCCGACGCGGAAGATCTCCCGCGGGATCAACGACGTTCGCATCAACATCGCTTCAGCGTTGTTGCCCAGATCGACAATGACCGCTTCGCGCGTCGTTCGCTTGACGGAGCCGCTCACCAGCTGGCCCACCCTGGGCAGGTACTTTTCCAGGACCTGCGCGCGCTCCGCTTCGCGGACCTTCTGCGTCAGAACCTGCCTCGCGGCCTGTGCCGCGATACGGCCGAACTCCACCGATTCGACGGGAATCTCGAAGTAGTCCCCGATCGCAAGCGCCGGGTCCTTTTCTTCGGCCTCTTCCGGTGTCAGTTCCGCATCCGGATTGGGAAACTCGTCCTCTTCGAGTTCCCGATCCGGGTCGATCACGAGCCAACGCCGGAACGTCTCGTAGTCGCCGGTCTCCCGGTCGATGGCGACGCGAAACTCCGCATCTTCCACGTACCGCTTCTTGGTCGCCGTCGCGAGCGCGGATTCCAGCGCCTCGAAGATCACCCCCTCCGACACGCCCTTTTCGTGGGACAGCAACTCGACAACGGTCAGTATCTCTTTACTCATATGCCGCCCCCGCTAATGCCCGCCGGCACGACTCTCGCCCTGTGCACCTGCTCCAGCGGAACCGCGCAGGTGGTTCCATCCACGCGCAGCACGACATCCCCGCCCTGAACGCCATCGATCAGACCAACGAACTTGCGTCGCCCATCCAGCGGGAATCGCAAACGCAGGTCCACTTCCTGACCGATGTGCGCGGTGTACTGGTGAGGCTTGAACAGGATCCGGTCGAGGCCCGGCGACGACACCTCCAGCGTGTGGACCGCCCGGACCGGGTCGTCCACATCCAGCACGCCGTTCAGCTGGTGACTGACGCGCTCGCAGTCGCCCACCGTCACCCCGTCCGGGGTGTCGATATAGATCCGCAATGTCGCGCGCTTGCCGCCGGACAGGTACTCCAGGCCCCACAGTTCGTAGCCCAGTCCCTTCACGGTCGGCTCGAGCAATTGCTCAAGTTCCTGTTCCCTTCTTTTCACCGGCCAATCTTTGCCTACACATACAAAAAATGGGCGATCCCGCCCATTTTCACCGTTCGTTCGCGCGTCGGGCCGGCTCACCGTCGCTGACGCGAGCCAGACTTCCAACCTAACGAAGGACCCCAATCGAGGGGCCTTCCTTGCGGGGCTGAACCCTTCGTGCCATCGTTGGTAGCGGGGGCAGGATTTGAACCTACGACCTCCGGGTTATGAGCCCGACGAGCTACCAGACTGCTCCACCCCGCATCAGCAAGAGCGGGATTATAGCTGACAAACACGCCCGTGCAATCGTCCCTGGCGGATTCCCCAAGGCAGGTCAGTGGCCTTCGAAGGCATGCTTTCCCGCAGGGTATGCTTGCGATATATGCGAGCCGAAAACCCGGTGCCGGGAGTTCCCGTCATCGACATCTCTTCACTGGACGCGCCCACGCTTGCGCTGATCGACAACGCCTGCGTCGAGTGGGGGTTCTTTCACGTCACAGGTCACGGTGTGTCGAGAGACGTCCGCAGCGACACGCTGGCCAGGATGCGGGAGTTCTTCGCGCTGCCGCGTTCGCGAAAGCTCGCCGTCGAGCGAACTGTAGGGAACAGCTGGGGCTTCTATGATCGCGAACTGACCAAGAACACGCCCGACTGGAAAGAGATCTTCGATGTCGGGCCGCCCGGAGCCGGGGGACCCATGGCCGACGCACGGCCGCAGTGGCCGGCCGAACCGGTGGCATTCCGCCCGGCGATGGAGGCGTTCGCCCAGGATGCCGAACGCGTGGCGAATCGCGTCCTGGCCGCGATCGGCATGAACCTTGGCCAGGAGCCCGACGCGCTACGCACCTTCTTTGCCAATCACACCAGCTTCCTGCGGCTCAACTACTATCCGGTCTGCGACGATCCCGCGCCTCGGGACTCACCGACCGTGCCCGAACGCGGGCACCTGGCAATTGGCCACCACACGGATGCTGGGGCCATCACGGTACTACTACAGGACGACCAGTCCGGACTGCAGGTATTTCGCGAGGGGACATGGTTCGACGTGCCGCCCGCGCCGGACGCGCTCACCATCAACATCGGCGACGTGGTGCAGGTCTGGTCCAACGACCGTTATCCCGCGCCCCTGCACCGGGTCACCGCCCACGCCAACATGGAACGGTTCAGCGCGCCCTTTTTCTTCAACCCGGCCTACGGGACGGATTTCGCGCCGCTGGTCGGACCGCCCCGCTACCGGGCGATCAACTGGGGCGAATACCGCGCTGCCCGAAGCGCCGGAGACTACACGGACATCGGGGAAGAGATACAGATCTCACACTTCCGGACGCAGGCCTGAGCGGGCGAAGATGTAAGCCTCGTCAAACTTGACGCTAACGCGGATGCAGCCAGGTTGGGAGCAGTTCGTAGGCGTCGAGCTGCAACGTCCGGTCGTACGTCACATCGGCATCGTCGAGCATCCGCGCCAGGCTGCCGTCGTTGAACGCATCGAACGCTTCCGTGCAGCCGCCGAGGTGCTTCCCGCCGAAGAAAATCTGCGGAATCGTCGGTTGGCCGGTTCTCTCGAGCAATGCGCCACGGATCCGACCGCTCCAGTCCCCTTCCCTGTATTCGGCCGAGTCGAGGTCGACGCTGTAGAGCGGAATGGACGCCCGGTCGAACAGCTTGCGCACGGCCCAGCAAAACTCGCACCACTGCAGCGAGAACATGACCACATGTTGCGAATCTTGCACGGTCTCCTCAACAAACCGCGCAGCCTCACCGTCGACGCCATTAGCACCGTCCGGCTGCGGTGACGGGACCGACGAGTCGAATCGATAGCGCGGGGTCGACTGCGAGATCGCGAACTCCTCGTCCGTCATGTCCTCGCCGATGTCATCGAACAACGGCGTCGAGAGGTAGCGTTCACCCGTGTCGGGCAGCATGCAGAGGATGTTGGCGCCCGTTTCAGCACGGCGAGCGACCGTGAGCGCACCCGCAAGGGTGGCGCCACTCGATATCCCGACGAAGATCCCTTCCCGGCGCGCCAGGTCGCGGCATGCCGTCATCGCATCGTCGCCTTCGACGCCGAGTACTTCGTCCACCCACTCGGATGACACCGCGTCCTCGGTCAGGCGCGGTATGAAATCCGGGCTCCAGCCCTGCATCAGGTGCGGCCGAAACTGCGGATGACTCGCGCTCGGCGCGCCATCGCCGTCACGCTCCTGGGGAATACCGCTCGCCAGTACCGGCGCGTTCGCAGGTTCGCAGACAACGATACGCGTGCCTGGCGACTCCGCCTTGAGCACCCTCCCGACGCCCTTCAACGTGCCGCCGGTGCCGTATCCCGTCACCCAGTAATCGAGGGGTTCGTCCGTGAAGTCCCGGAGTATCTCGCGCGCAGTCGTTCGGGAGTGGATCTCCGCGTTCGCCTCGTTTTCGAACTGGCGGCACAGGAACCAACCGTGTTCCCGCGCAAGTTCAACCGCTTTCGCAAGCATGCCGCTGCCCTTCTCGGATGCGGGGGTCAGCACGACCTTCGCACCGAGAAACCGCATCAGCCTGCGGCGTTCAACGCTGAAGTTCTCGGCCATCGTCACCACCAGCGGATAGCCGCGCTGGGCGCAGACCATGGCGAGGCCGATCCCCGTGTTGCCGCTGGTGGCCTCGATCACCGTCTGCCCCGGCTTGAGAGCGCCGCGACGTTCGGCGTCTTCAATGACGCCCAGCGCCAGGCGGTCCTTCACCGAACCCATGGGGTTGAACGCCTCGATCTTGGCGAACAGGTTCACCCCCGGCGGCGCGACCGTGTTGAGCCGCACCACCGGTGTATTGCCGATGGTGTCCAGGATGTTCTCGAACTGTGCCACGCGCGGTCGCCTTCTTCCTGTCGAAAGGGCGTGGATGCTACAACACGCACGCATACATACAATGGCCGTGAATCAGACGGACGGGCGTGAACAATGAAAGTGGTACGTGTCTACGCGGGCGACGACGGCGAGTCGCATTTCGAGGAAGTCGATATCGAGGTGAGTCCACAGGGCGGCATCGGGAGGCTGTCCAAGCTGATACGCGGCCCTGGGGTGATGTTCCGGGAGGTGGACGGCGACTACGACCTTGACTTCCACCATGCCCCGCGGCGGCAGTTCGTGGTCAACCTGCGCGGCGCCGTCGACATTACCGTCGGCAGCGGCGAGATTCGTCGGCTGGCAGCCGGGGACATCCTCCTTGCCGAGGACACCACCGGCCACGGGCACAAGAGCCGCGCCGTCGACGGACGGCCCCGCTCCTGCTTGTTCATCCCGATCGACGAGGACGTGACGCTGCCCTGACGCGGCAGGGACAGTTTCCACCATGTCCACCGGCCACGACAGCGCGGTGTCGGTCCGGGAAATTCGTGTTCTGCGGACGGTGATCCTTTTACGCCATGGCCAGCAAGATGAAAGCACACCTGACGGTTCGGGCGGGCTAACGGAGACCGGCTTCCGTCAAGCGGCGCTCGCAGCCGAACGACTTACCGCCGAACCCATCGACCGCATCGTCTCAAGCGGTTTGCGGCGCGCCGAGCAGACCGCCAACGCGATTGCCCGGCACCATGCATTCCTCGAAGTCGAAACCGATGCGGACCTGTGCGAGTGCGTCCCGTCCGTCCCGCGAGGCCAGGAGGTGTTCTATCCCGATGGCGTGGAGACGGCCCATACCGCTTCCTGCCGCGAGGCACTGGACCGTGCTTTCTCCCGGTATTTCGAGCCCGGTTCAAAAGGCACGACACTCCTGGTGGGCCACGGCAACGCCTTCCGATACCTGGTCTGTCGCGTACTCGATTCGGATCCCGACAACTGGGCCCGGTTTGACATGCACAACTGCGGAATCTCGCGAGTTGAGGTCAAGACCTTTCTTGGAGTCCAGGTCACGGGACTGAACGATACGGGGCATCTGCCGCCGGAGTTGCTCACCTACGGGTGATGACGGGACGCCTGATTGCGTCGGATGATTGGTGCCGAAGAGAGGACTCGAACCTCCACGGGCAAAAGCCCACTACCCCCTCAAGGTAGCGTGTCTACCAATTTCACCACTTCGGCAACTTGACTCACTATATGTCGGGGACCTCGAAGGGCTCCTGCCCTGATGGGCTCTCGGTCTCTCCAACGTCTTCCGCCTGGAATTGCTCAATCCCGACGTCTTCAACGACCGGTATCCCGATACCCCGCAGGCTCGCCGCACGCTCCTTGGCGGTATACGCCAGGCCGAACGAGATCAGGAAAAACCCGATCGCAAGCCAGGTTGTCAACTTCATCAGAAACGACGCGCTGCCGGAAGAACCGAACACCGTGTTCGCACCGCCGCTGCCGAATGCCGCCCCGATATCCGCGCCCTTCCCCTGCTGCAGCAGAATGAGCGTCGCGAGAGCGACCGCGTCCGCAACCAACAGGATCAACAGGACAGTTTCCAGATTTTCCATATCACTGATCCGCCGCGTACGTTATTGCATTGAAACTGGCGGGTTCCAACGAAGCGCCGCCGACCAAGCCTCCATCGATGTCGTCTTCGGCAAACAGCGCCCCCGCATTTTCGGCCGTTACGCTGCCGCCGTAAAGGATGCGGATGTCCGCATCGCCAAGCGCCGCCCGTATGGTGGCGTGCATTGCCTGGGCTTCCGACGGCGTGGCCGTTTCACCAGTGCCGATCGCCCATACCGGTTCATACGCGATAACCTCGCTGCCCTGCACCCCAGCGTGCAGAACCGCATCGAGCTGCGACAGCACGACCTCGGCTTGCCGCCCTTCACGACGTTCTTCCAGCGTTTCCCCCACGCACAGGATCGGAACCAGCCCAGCCCGCATCGCGGCCTCGTACTTACCCGCGACGATCTCATCCGTTTCAGAAAAGAGCCGCCGCCGTTCCGAATGGCCGACCAACGCATATCGCGCACCCATCTCCGCTGCCATTTCCGCCGCGACTTCACCCGTGTAGGCACCGGCCTTCTCTAGGTGCACGTTCTGTACGCCGACCTGGGCGCCTTCCAGGCGTTCCACGGCCAACGGCAGGTACAGGGCAGGCGGAAAGACGATCACATCGACGTCGTTCCTGCCCTCAAGCGAGCACCCGAACTCCTCCACCAGGGATCGCGAACCGTGCATCTTCCAGTTTCCGGCAACGATCGGTCGGCGCATTGCCCGCAGGCCCCTCGAAGTGAAGGGCGCGCATGGTATCAGCTAGGCGCTGGATAACAACCTGACAAGTACTGCTCAGACGCTCGCAGAACGCACCACTTGCGCAAGCGCTTGTGCATGTCCCGCCACTTCGCCGGCGTCGTCGCCTTCCACCATGACCCGTACCACGGGTTCCGTTCCCGACGGGCGCAGCAGCACGCGGCCGCGGCCCGCGAGCTTGTCCTCGACGTCATCGACGGCAGCCGAGACGTTGGTACACTCGGTTGTCGCCTCGGGGTCCGCGCACCCGACATTGATCACGGACTGGGGCAGTCTCACCATTCCCGAAGCCAGTTCCTTGAGGGATTGGTCGTTTTCGACCATGGCGACCAGGACCTGGAGCGCCGCGATGATGCCATCGCCGGTCGTCGTCAGCCGGGAGCACACGATATGGCCGGACGACTCTCCACCGAGACCCCAGTCGAGCCGACGCATCGCTTCGATGACAAACCGGTCGCCCACGTCCGTGCGCGTAAACGGGATACCCACCTTCGAGAGCGCACGTTCGAGGCCGAGATTGCTCATCAGGGTACCGACCACCCCGCCTCTTAACTGGCCGTTGCACGCGGCATGCTGCGCGATCACGTAAAGAAGTTCGTCCCCGTCCACGAGGTCCCCGTTGTGATCCGCCATCACCACGCGGTCTCCATCGCCGTCAAAGGCGATGCCCACGTCCGCACCGGACTCGACGACCATTTTTGCCATGGCCTCCGGATGCGTGGATCCGCAGGCCTCGTTGATGTTCATTCCGTCGGGTTCCGCCGCAAGCAGAACAACCTCTGCGCCCAGTTCGGAAAAGACGCTGGGTGCCACGGCATAGGTCGCCCCGTTGGCGCAGTCGAGGACGATCTTCATACCCCGCAGCCGGAACTGGCGGCTCACCGTGCTCTTGCAGAACTCGATGTAGCGTCCCCGCGCATCGTCCAGCAGCACGACCTTGCCGAGTTCACTCGAACGAACGGTCTTCATCGGCTGTCCGATTCGCTCCTCGATGGCAAGCTCCACCTCGTCCGGGAGCTTGTGGCCCCGGGAGTCGAAGAACTTGATCCCATTGTCTTCGTAGGCGTTGTGGGACGCGCTGATCACGATTCCGGCTCCCGCCCGGAACGTACGCGTGAGATACGCCACGGCTGGTGTGGGAATCGGCGTCAACAGGCGCACATCGGCACCGGCTGATACCAGTCCCGCTTCAAGCACCGACTCGATCATGTAGCCGGAGATGCGGGTGTCCTTGCCGATCAGGACCAGTGGCGACCCCTCGGCCGCGAAAACCTTGCCGACCGCCCAGCCGAGACGCAGGCAGAATTCCGCCGTGATCGGCGCCTCGCCGACGCGGCCGCGAATTCCGTCGGTGCCGAAGTACTTTCGTCCGTTTTTCACCTTTCCCGCCTTCGTCCCTCAAACATGGGGCCGCACATGCGCCAGGGTGGCTTCGACCACCTTCAGCGCGTCCACCGTTTCCCCGACATCGTGAACGCGCAACACCGAGGCGCCGTCTACCGCTGCGAGCACCGCGGCGGCGATGCTGGCGGGCAAACGGTCCGTGACTTCCTTGCCGGTAAGCGCCCCGAGCGTGCTCTTTCTCGAGAACCCCACCAGGACCGGCAACCCGATCGATGATAGCGCACGCAAGTTGGCCAGCAGCGCCAGGTTGTGGGACACGGTCTTGCCGAAGCCGAATCCCGGATCGACCACGAGGCGCGCTGTATCGACCCCAGCTTCACGGCAGGCTGCGACCCGTTGTCCAAGGAACTCCCTCACCTCGCTGACCACGTCCCCATAGACCGGCCGTTCCTGCATGGTCCTCGGTTCGCCCCGCATGTGCATGAGGCAGACGCCGACGTCAGACCCGGCGAGCAGTTCGAGCATGCCGTCCCCGCAGGCGGCGCGGACGTCGTTGACGAATTGCGCTCCCGCCCGTATCGCCGCGGCCGCCACGCCAGCCTTGCAGGTATCTATGCTGACAACCGCATCGAGTTCGCAGACGCGCTCGATGATGGGGACGGTGCGATCCATCTCTTCGGCTTCGGAAACGGGGTCGGCGCCCGGGCGCGTGCTCTCTCCGCCGATGTCAACGATGTCGGCTCCAGCGTCCACCATGGAAGCCGCGGCATCCGCCGCGGCGTTCACCTCGATGCGCCGGCTACCGCCGAAGAACGAGTCGGGGGTCGCATTGATGACTCCCATCACTCTCGGACGGGATAGATCGACGACACGCGATCCGCACACCAGGGACCGGGTTGCACCCAAGGAAGCGCTTAGTGCTCCGTCACGAAGCACTGGGTGCTTTATGTCTCTTCCGCCGGACCGCCGATCGGGCCCGAACTCTCTTCGCCTTCTCTCCGCGCAGACTCGTCGACGGTCGAGCTGGCCGAGCCGCTCGTGGGCTCGTCGGATGGCTCGCGAGGTTTGGCCCCTGCCATGATGTCCTCGATCTGCTCCGGAGACAGCGTCTCGTATTCGACAAGCGCTTCCGCCATCGTGTGCAGCTTGTCCTCGTTCTCCGTGAGAATGCTGCTGGCGTTTCCGTAGCATTGCTCAACAATACGGCGGACTTCCTCGTCGATGGCCTTGGCCGTGGCGCCCGAAATCGGTTTCGGTTTCACGCCGGCGGACATGCCAAGAAAGACCTCGCCGTCATCTTCGTCGTACATGATGGGACCGAGGTTCTCGGAGAGGCCCCACTTGGTGACCATGCTGCGCGCCAACCGCGTCGCCTGCTCGATGTCGTTGGCCGCGCCCGTGGTCACGCCGTCCGCGCCGTTGACCATCTCCTCGGCGATCCGCCCGCCGAACAGGGTCGTAATCTGGCTCAGTACACCGCGACGGCTCAGGCTGTAACGGTCCTCTTCCGGCAGGAACATGGTCACGCCCAGGGCGCGGCCGCGCGGTACGATGGTCACCTTGTAGAGCGTGTCGTGCTCGGGCATCGCGCGCCCGACAATGGCGTGTCCCGCCTCGTGATAGGCCGTATTGCGCTTCTCTTTCTCGGACATGACCATGGACTTGCGCTCCGTGCCCATCATGACCTTGTCCTTGGCCTGCTCGAAGTCGCGCATCATCACGAGGCGCTTGCCGGCCCGGGCGGCAAACAGCGCAGCCTCGTTCACGATGTTCTCGAGGTCCGCGCCGGAAAAGCCCGGCGTGCCGCGGGCGATGATCGAGGCGTCCACGTCGTCGCCGAGAGGTACGCGGCGCATGTGAACCTTCAGGATCTGTTCCCGGCCGCGAATGTCGGGCAGGGGCACCACGACCTGGCGGTCGAAACGCCCCGGGCGCAACAGCGCGGGATCGAGCACGTCCGGCCGGTTGGTTGCGGCAATGACGATGATGCCGGCGTTCGCCTCGAAACCGTCCATTTCCACCAGGAGCTGGTTGAGGGTCTGCTCCCGCTCGTCGTGGCCGCCTCCAAGGCCCGCCCCCCGATGTCGGCCCACCGCATCGATCTCGTCGATGAACACGATGCACGGCGCCTGCTTTTTCGCCTGCTCGAACATGTCCCGCACCCTTGAGGCGCCGACGCCGACGAACATCTCGACGAAATCCGAGCCGGAGATGGAGAAGAACGGAACCTTGGCCTCGCCGGCGATGGCCCTCGCCAGCAGCGTCTTTCCGGTACCCGGCGATCCCACCATCAACGTGCCGCGCGGAATACGGCCGCCGAGACGCTGGAACTTGCTCGGATCACGCAGGAATTCGACGAGCTCTATGACGTCTTCCTTGGCCTCGTCGACACCCGCGACATCGCTGAAGGTCGTCTTGATCTGGTCCTCGGAGAGGAGCTTGGCCTTGCTCTTGCCGAACGCCAGGGGGCCGCCGCGTCCGCCGACGCCGCCCTGCATCTGGCGCATGAACAGCATGAAGACGGCAATGATAATGAGGACAGGAAAGCTCGTGATGAGTAGCTGCGCCCAGATGCTCTGCTTCTTCTCTTCCTTGCCGGTGATGGTGACACCGTGCGTATACAGGTCGTCCACCAGCTTCGGGTCCGCGAGTGGAGGCCGCAGCACCGTGAACTCTTCGCCGTTCTTTCTGACGCCGTAAATCCGCTCTCGATCAAGCTCTACCGACGCGACCTCATCCCCACGCACGAAGGCGATGAAATCCGAATAGCTGATCTCGTTCGGGTCCTTGTTTACTTCCAGTCTCTGGAAGAGCGTCAATAGTACGGCGGCTATGATCAGCCACAGAAGAAGGTTTTTTCCCATATCTTTCAAGCGCCTAACCTCGATCGGCCCGCATTTTCCGGCGCAGGGGCCGATCAGCAATCCTACTCCATATCGGCAACGGCATACACCTCGCGCGAGCCAGCCCGGGATGCGGGCGGCTTGGCCAGCGAGACCCGGGCGAACCCGGCGCGCATGTCGCGCATCGCATCAGTGAATCCTGCGCCCTGAAACATCTTGACAACGAGACGGCCTCCCGGGTTCAACCATCTCCCCGCAGCGTGGATCGCGCATTCCACCAGTTCGAAGCTGCGTGCCTGATCGACGACCCTGTTGCCACTCATATTGGGGGCCATATCGGATAACACAAGGTCCGCACCGCCGGACAGGGCCACCGCGATCTGCTCCTGCACGTCAGTATCGCCGGCGTCTCCCTGGATGAATCGCGTCCCGGACGGCGTATTCGCCAGCGGCAACAGGTCTACCGCCACCAGCCGCCGACACCTGGGGGCAAGGTATTCGGTCCAACCTCCCGGGGAAGCGCCAAGTTCGAGAACCACGCGGCCAGGTCCCGTCAGGTGGAAACGCCTGTCGAGCTGTTCCAGTTTGAACAGCGCGCGTGACACCGCCCGGCCCACATAGGGGTCGCGGCGTTGTCGGGACAGCCAGCGGCTGCTCGATTTCGATTTCCTGGCCACGTCAGATCACCCCACGGAACCGATGAGGACCGGAATCGACCAAGGCCAAACCCGGCCTTTCGGGCGCGCCGTGTTTGGCCCCGCCCAAATCTGGAGGTTCAGATATGCTCGACTTCGCCGACGATGTAATCGCGGTCACCGGCGGGAGTCGACACTGTCACCAAATCGTCCTGCGCCTTCCCGATAATCGCGCGCGCGATGGGTGACATCACCGAGATCTTGCCGAACTTGAGGTCAGCTTCGTCCTCTCCGACGATCTTGTAGCGCACCGTCTCGTCCGTCTCGCAGTCGCTCAGGGTCACGGTTGCGCCGAATACCACCGTTCCCGTGTGCCTGATGCGCGTGATGTCGATGACCTGGCAATCCGCGAGCTTTGCCTCGATATCCCGGATTCGCGCCTCGATGAACCCCTGCTGTTCCTTGGCGGCGTGGTACTCCGCGTTCTCGCGCAGATCGCCATGTTCTCTCGCGGCGGCAATTTCCCGGACGATATTGGGACGCGCAGAGTTCTTGAGCTCGGCGAGTTCCTCGCGCAGCCGCTGTTCTCCCTCCACCGTCATCGGCCAGGTCATGGTCGTTCCCCCGCGTTGGCGCGGCCGGCCAGGGATTCGGACTTTGCCTCGGTCTTGATCTCGCTAGGGGTGGCCCTTCGCGCTCCCGATGCCAGTCCGCTATGCAAGTCCTGCAGCCTTCGTACGCGCTCGACTGGACCGTAACGCATTGCGATGCAAAAAGCCTCGCCGCCCGCCAGGGTCGTCGTGTAGCACACCTTCTGCGCCAGGGCGAGCCTTCGGATGATCGACGAATCGGCGATGGACTGTCGGCCTTCCGTCGTATTGACGATGAGGTCGATCTTCTCGTTCTTCATCATGTCCGTCACGTCCGGGCGGCCTTCGGTCACCTTGTTGACGGGGCGCGCGGAGATGCCCGCTTCCCGCAGTACCCGCGCGGTGCCGCGGGTAGCGGAGAGTTCGAAGCCAAGCGCCGTCAGATCCCGGCCCAGGGCGGCGACGAACGGTCGATCCGACGTTTTCACGCTCACAAACGCCTTGCCGCCCACGGGAAGCACTTCGCCGGCCGCGAGCGACGCCTTGGCGAACGCCTCCGCGAAGGTGTCGCCAACGCCCATCACCTCGCCGGTGGACTTCATTTCCGGACCGAGTATGGGGTCGACCCCGGGGAACTTGATGAACGGGAACACCGACTCTTTCACGCTTACATAGTCCGGAACCGTTTCGTGCGTGAACCCCTGCTCTTCCAGCGTCACGCCAGCCATGCAACGCGCCGCGATCTTGGCGAGCGACGTGCCGATGCACTTGGAAACGAACGGCACCGTGCGGGAGGCGCGGGGGTTGACTTCGATGACGTACACGTCGCGATCCTGCACGGCAAGCTGCACGTTCATCAAGCCGATGACGCCGAGTTCGATGGCGATCGCCTTGACCTGTTGCCTGATCGTGTCCTGGATATCGGCATCGAGACTGAATGGAGGCAGGGAGCAGGCGGAGTCCCCGGAGTGAACCCCGGCCTGTTCGATATGCTGCATGATTGCCCCGATCACAACCTGGTGTCCGTCGGAGACGGCGTCGACGTCCACTTCCACGGCCTGATCGAGAAACCGGTCCAGCAGTACCGGCGCCGAGTGCGATACGGCGAAAGCACTGGACAGATACCTTGTCAGTTCCCGCTCCGAGTAGACGATCTCCATGGCCCGGCCACCGAGTACGTAGGACGGCCTGAGGACCATGGGGAACCCGATCTCGCGCGCCGCCACAAGGCCCTCGTCGAGGTTAGTCACGGTCCTGTTGGACGGCTGTTTCAGGCCGATCTTCTGGACCACGGCCTGGAACCTCTCCCGGTCCTCCGCGCGGTCGATCGCGTCCGCGCTCGTGCCGATGATGGGCACTCCCGCCGCATGCAGCCGGTCCACGAGTTTCAGGGGCGTCTGGCCCCCGAACTGCACGATGACCCCTTCCGGGCGCTCCACTTCGACGATGGCCAGCACATCCTCGAGCGTTACCGGCTCGAAGTACAGGCGGTCCGACGTGTCGTAGTCGGTGGAAACGGTCTCCGGGTTGCAGTTGACCATGATCGTCTCGAACCCGTCCTCGCGCATGGCCAGGGCCGCGTGCACGCAGCAGTAGTCGAACTCGATGCCCTGGCCGATCCGGTTCGGGCCCCCACCGAGCACCATGATCTTTCGGGCATCGCTCGGCGCCGCCTCGCATTCCTCTTCGAAGGTGGAATAGAGGTATGCCGTGCTTGCCGGAAACTCCGCCGCGCAGGTGTCCACCCGCTTGAAGACGGCGTTGATTCCGAGTCGACGCCTGCGTTCCCGTACCGCGTCTTCGCTGCAACCCGCCAGCTCGGCGAGACGCTCGTCCGAAAACCCGTCGCGCTTGAGGCGTTTCGATGTCTCGAAGGTCAGGCTTTCGATGCCGGCGATCGCCGCCTCGCTCGCCACCAGGTCCTCGATCTGGGCCAGGAACCAGGGATCGATGCGCGAGACCCCGGTGACCTCCTCGACGGTCAGGCCGAGGCGGAACGCGTCCGCCACGTAAAGGATGCGATCCGCTCCCGGTTGCGAAAGCTCCTGCGCCAGGCGGCGATCCCTGGCGTCCGGCGACTCGGAGTCCAGCACCGGATTCAGTCCCGTCATGCCCGTTTCCAGGCCTCGGAGCGCTTTCTGGAAAGACTCCTTGAACGTGCGCCCGATCGCCATCACTTCGCCCACCGACTTCATCTGCGTGGTAAGGCGATCCGACACCTGGCTGAACTTCTCGAAGGTGAACCGGGGAATCTTCGTGACGACGTAGTCGATGGCGGGCTCGAAGGATGCCGGCGTGACACCGGTGATGTCGTTGGCGAGCTCGTCCAGCGTATAGCCGACGGCGAGCTTGGCGGCCACCTTCGCAATGGGGAATCCCGTCGCCTTGGAGGCCAGCGCAGATGATCGGGAGACCCGCGGATTCATCTCGATCACGACCAGGCGTCCGGTCTCCGGGTCAACCGCGAACTGCACGTTCGAGCCTCCGGTTTCTACACCGATCTCCCTTAGCACGGCGATGGCGGCATCGCGCATGCGCTGGTATTCCTTGTCAGTCAGGGTCTGCGCGGGCGCGACCGTGATCGAGTCACCGGTATGCACACCCATCGGGTCCACGTTCTCGATGGAACAGACGATGATGCAGTTGTCGAGCTTGTCGCGGACCACCTCCATCTCGAACTCTTTCCAACCGAGCAGCGATTCGTCGATCAGGAGTTCGTTCGTCGGCGACAGGTCCAGCCCCCGGACGCATATGTCGACGAACTCTTCGCGGTTGTAAGCGACGCCGCCGCCGCTACCGCCCAGTGTGAACGACGGCCGAATCACGCACGGGAACCCGAGCCGGGTCTGCACCTGCAGCGCTTCCTCCAGGCTGTGCGCGATCGCGGACCGGGGCGTTTCGAGACCGATACGCCGCATCGACCGGATGAAGCGCTCGCGGTCCTCCGCCTTGTCGATGGCTTCCTGGCTGGCGCCGATCAACTCGACGCCGTTGGCGCTCAGAACGCCCTCCCGCACCAGGTCCAGGGCACAGTTGAGCGCGGTCTGTCCGCCCATCGTGGGCAGCAGGGCATCCGGCTTTTCGACCTCAATGATGCGCGCGACGGTACGCCATTCGACCGGTTCGATATAGGTCGCGTCCGCCATGGCCGGATCCGTCATGATCGTGGCCGGGTTCGAGTTCACGAGAATGACGCGGTAGCCCTCATCGCTCAGCGCCTTGCACGCCTGGGCGCCGGAGTAGTCGAACTCGCAAGCCTGGCCGATTACGATCGGACCCGCGCCGAGAATCAGAACGCTTTGGATGTCGCTACGTCTGGGCATCAGCTACGGCGGCGACCCTTGCGGGACTTCGGGAGGTCGACGGGACGCTTCCGAGTTGCCCTGTTCCCGGGCCCCGTTGCCTTCCATCAACCGGACAAATGCGTCAAACAGGCCGGCACAGTCCCGGGGACCGGGACTCGCTTCGGGATGGCCCTGGAAACCGAACGCCGGCCTGTCCTTGCGCCGAAGGCCCTGCACCGTGCCATCGAACAACGACACGTGGGTGGTCTCCAGGCACTCCGGCAAGCTTGTTTCATCCACGGCAAACCCGTGGTTCTGGCTCGTGATGATGACCTGCCCGGTATGGAGATCGCGTACCGGATGGTTGGCGCCATGGTGCCCGTGCGGCATCTTCACGGTTTTCGCGCCACTCGCGAGCGCAAGCAACTGGTGGCCGAGGCAGATCCCGAAGACGGGTACGTTCCTTGAAACGATCTCGCGGATGGCGTCGATCGCATAATCGCACGGGTCGGGATCACCCGGGCCGTTGGACAGGAACACACCGTCGGGCTCCATCGCGAGCACCTCTTCCGCCGGCGTCTTTGCCGGGACCAGGGTCACGGCGCAACCGCGGTCGGCCAGCAACCGCAATATGTTGTGCTTGATTCCAAAGTCGTAGGCGACGACGCTGCGAGCGGCCGCAGGGGCTGGGGAATAACCGCTCTCCGGAGACCATACGCCTTCCCCCCACACCGCCGTGTCGCTGCGGCTGACAACCTGCGCGAGATCCATGCCCTCGAGTCCCGGAAAAGCGCGCGCGCGTCGCAGTGCCTCTCCTTCATCGGCGTCCGGTCCCGCCAAGATACAGCCCCCGAGCGCACCCTTCTCGCGGATCAGCCTCGTCAGACGCCGCGTGTCGATACCGGCGATCGCGACAACGCCCCGGTCGCGCAGGAACTCCGGCAGCGAGGCCGCCGCCCGCCAACTGCTGGTACGCAACGGCAGGTCCCGGATCACGAGCCCTTCCGCCCAGACCCTGCCGGACTCCACGTCCTCCGGATTCGTGCCCGTGTTGCCGATGTGGGGGTAGGTGAGCGTCACGATCTGCCGGGCATAGGAAGGATCGGTGAGGATCTCCTGGTAGCCCGTCATGGCGGTATTGAAAACGACTTCGCCAACAGCCGCGCCAGCCGCTCCGATGGAGATGCCGTGAAACAGACTGCCGTCCGCCACGGCCAGTATCGCGGGATCAGCGCGTGTCAAACAGGACTCCGGCGCAAAAAAGCCGTCGGCCCCGGCGCGACGGCTACAGCGGATTCTAAGTGAAGCGACTCGACGCGACAACAATGCATCGCTACCTCCGGAGCAGATTCTCCACCAGTGCCGTCACGCATTCGCACTGCGCCTGCTCGCCACGCCTTTCGGCATCGATGATCCTCGCAAGTTTCCCCACCGCCTCGTCGAAGTCGTTGTTCACGACGACGTAGTTGAACTCGCCGTAGTGCGAGATATCGTCCACCGCCTGGCGCCAACGCCGATCGATCTCTTCTGGACCGTCCTGTCCGCGATCGTTGAGCCTCTCCAGAAGCGCGTCGATCGATGGCGGAAGAACAAATACGCTGATGGCCCTGGGGAACTTCCTTCGCACCTGGGCGGCACCCTGCCAGTCGATCTCCAGCACGACATCCTGGCCGCCGGCCAACGTCTGCATGACCGTTTCGTGGGCCGTGCCATAGGCGTTGCCAAATACGATGGCGTGCTCCAGGAACGCGCCCCGTTCCCGCATCGAGGCGAATGTCCCCGGATCGACAAAGAAGTAGTCCTCGCCATGGACTTCTTCCTTGCGTTTTCGGCGCGTCGTATGGGAGACGGACACCGCGAGCCTGTCATCGCGTTCGAGCAGCGCGTTGACCAGGCTGGTCTTGCCCGCACCCGAGGGCGCCGAGATGACGATGAGTCGGCCTTCCACGCGACTCACTCGACGTTCTGCACCTGCTCGCGCATCTGGTCCACAACGACCTTCAGCTCTACCGCGCGCTGCGCGCACTCCGTCGTGACCGCCTTGGCCGTCAGCGTATTCGCTTCCCGGGAGAGTTCCTGCATCAGGAAGTCGAGACGCCGCCCCTGCGGACCGCCCGCTCCGAGGCAGTCACGGCACGCCCCGGCGTGCATTCCCAGGCGGTCCAGCTCCTCGGCAACATCCGCCTTCTGTGCCAGCAGCGCGACCTCCTGTTCGAGCCGGCCCGAGTCCAAGTGGACCGCGTCCAGCTCCCTGAGGCGGCCGACCATCCTGTCGCGCGCGATGGGCGCAAAGGAAGCAGCGCGGGCCCTGATGTCGGCAACCATCGAGTCCAGCGCCGCGAGCTTGTCCCGCAGGACGGTATCGAGCTTCTCGCCCTCGACGCCCCGATTCTCGATCAACCGTTGCACTGCGTGTTCGAAACCGGTCAACGCCTCGGTCCTGAGCGACGCGTCCGCCGCCTCCGGCTCGGCACTGACGACCCCGGGCCAACGCAACAGTTCCAGTGCATCCGGCTGTTCCATCTCGGGGGCGACATCCCGCACCTCCTCAAGCACGTCGAGCAGCGCCTTTAGTTGGGGCCGATCGATCTCGGGCGTGGCGGGGAGTGCCGATTTCCTGAGCCGCAGCGTCGCATCCACCTTGCCCCGCGCGAGGGCATCCCGCACGTGTCCGCGCAACACCGGTTCGATCTCCCGAATCCCCGGCGGCAAGCGGAAATCCACTTCCAGGTAACGGTTGTTGAGGGATCGGACCTCCCACGTCAGAGAGGCCGACTCGAACTTCGCGAATGCAGTCATGCTCAGGATCATTCCGGCGATTCTAACGCGTATACTCGTCGCGCTTGCGGGAGGGACAGATGTCCGAAAAAACATGGCACCGGCCCAGCGGCAGACAACCGGATGCGCTACGCCCCGTGACCTTGACAACCGGTTTCACGAAGCATGCTGCGGGCTCGGTGCTGGCGACGTTCGGCGACACGCGCGTCATCTGCACCGCCAGCTTCGAGAAGGGTGTCCCGCGTTTCCTGCGGGGCACTGGCCGGGGGTGGCTCACCTGTGAATACGGCATGCTGCCGGGGTCCACGCATACGCGTACCAACCGCGAGGCCGCGCGCGGCAGGCAGGGTGGCCGGACGATGGAAATCCAGCGCCTGATCGGCCGCTCGCTGCGCGCCGCGGTCGACCTCGAACAACTCGGGGAGCGGACAGTCCGCATCGACTGCGATGTCATCCAGGCTGACGGTGGAACCCGGACCGTATCGATTACCGGCGGTTGCGTCGCGCTGGCCCAGTGCCTGCAACGCATCGCGCCCAAGGCGTTCCAACGCCTCGTTGCCTCGGTCTCGGTGGGTATTTACAAAGGCTCGCCGGTGCTCGATCTCGACTACGCGGAGGACTCGGACGCCGACACGGATATGAACGTCGTCATGATCGAGGACGGCGGTTTCATCGAGGTCCAGGGCACAGCCGAGAAGGAGCCGTTCTCCCGGGGAGCGCTTTCCGAAATGCTCGCCCTCGCCGAATCGGGGATCGAAACCCTCTTCGTCGAGCAGAGGCGCGCACTGGGAATTTGATGGTCGCCGGCGAGTTTCTTGAGTTCCTGCTCCGCGAGAACGTCCTGAGATTTGGCGATTTCGTTCTCAAGTCAGGGCGCCGCAGTCCCTACTTTTTCGATCTCGGCGCCGTGAGCAGCGGGGCCGCGCTCGACTGCCTGGGTACCGCGTACGCCGCCAGGATATCCGCGATGACGCCGTTGCCCGACATGTTGTTCGGACCGGCCTACAAGGGCATTCCCATCGCCGTGGCCACATCGGTCGCGCTGGCGCGGGATCACGGCATCAACCTCGACATCGCTTTCGACCGCAAGGAAGCCAAGGAACACGGAGAAGGCGGGCGGCTCGTCGGCGGACCCGTGGACGGCCGCCGCACGCTCATCGTCGACGACGTGGTTACCGACGGCAAGGCGAAAGTCGACGCTTACCGGCTCCTCAGGGACGCCGGCGCCGAAGTGGCGGGCGTCCTGGTGGCCCTCGACCGACGGGAACGCGTCGATGGCGACGAAACCGGAATGCAGTCGCTCGCACGTCGGCTGGGCGTCCCGGTCCTGAGCATCGTCACGCTGGACGATCTCGTCGCGTACCTGCAGCACGACGGCGGAAAACCCGAATCCCTGGAGACGATACTGCGGTACCGCAGCCTGTATTGCGTGTCCTGACGCTCGGGACTACGTGATCTGCGTGCCGACGCCACCATCGGTGAAGATCTCGAGCAACGTCGCATGCGGGATGCGGCCGTCGATGATCTGGGCGGACGCCACGCCGGCCGACATGGCATCCAGGGCGCACCGCACCTTGGGCAGCATGCCGCCCTTGATCTCGCCGTCCTCGATCATCTTCTCGATCTTTGCGCGGCTCGGCGCGACCAGCGTCGTGCCGTCGGGCTTCAGCACGCCCGGCGTATCCGTGAGCAGCACCAGCTTGGCCGCATTCAGGCGCGCCGCCAGGGCGCTCGCCACGAAGTCCGCATTGATGTTGTAGGAAACGCCGTCATCGCCGACCCCGATCGGCGCGATGACGGGGATGAAATCACGGTCCACGAGCGCGTCGAGCACACCGGGATTGACCTCGGCGATTTCCCCCACGTGCCCGATATCCACGATCTCCGGTTCCTTGAACTCCGGACGTTCCCGCGTCAGCGTGAGCCTACGCGCCCTGATGAGGTTCCCGTCCTTGCCGGTAAGGCCCGCGGCACTGCCTCCCTCGGCGTTGATCAGCGAAACGATCTCCTTGTTCACCAGGCCGCCGAGCACCATCTGCACGACATCCATGGTGGCCGAGTCCGTGACGCGCAGGCCGTCGACGAACCGGGTCTCGATCGAGAGCCTTTGCAGCAGTTCTCCGATCTGCGGACCTCCGCCATGGACAACGACAGGTTTCATGCCGACCAGCTTCACGAGCACCACGTCGCGCGCGAACGCATGCTTCAACGCGGGGTCGACCATCGCCGCGCCGCCGTACTTGATGACGACCGTAGATCCGTGGAACTTGCGAATGTATGGCAAGGCCTCGATCAGGATCTTCGACGTGTCTTCGCGTGACATCTTGCGTCCCCTGCTGTCAGAACGTGAGAGCCGGATCGATGGCGGACAGTTGTGCGCCGAAGGTCGAACGGATGCGGGCAAGCGCGCCCGCGTCGTCCGCTTCGAAGCGCAACGTGAGCGCGGGAGACGTGTTCGAGGCACGCACCAGTCCGAAGCCGTCGTCGTAGTCCACGCGGAGTCCGTCGATTCTCGTCACGGTCCCGGGCCCGAAGTCCGCCGACTCCGACAGTTCCTCGATGATGCGGAACTTCGCCGACTCCGAGGTCGGGACCTTGATTTCCGGAGTCGTACAGGGGACAGGAAAGTCGGCGAACAGATCGTCCAGGGGACAATCCCTGGCTGCCGCGATTTCCAGCAACCGCGCTCCCGCATAGATGGCGTCATCAAAACCGAACCAGCGCTCCCCGAAACAGATGTGGCCGCTGAATTCACCGCCGAACAGCGCGCCCGTCTCCCGGATCCTGGCCTTGATGTGGGAATGCCCCGTCCGACTCATGATCGGGTTTCCCCCGGCTTCGGCAACCACTTTCCCGAGATGGCGTGAGCACTTCACGTCATAGACGATGTCCGTGCCAGGATTTCGGACGGCGATGTCACGCGCGAACAGCATCATGAGCCGATCGGGCCAGATGATCCTTCCGCTGTTGGTGACGACTCCCAAACGGTCCGCATCGCCGTCGAACGCGACGCCCATGTCCGCGCCGTGGGCATGGACCGCGGCGATAAGGTCGTCCAGGTTCGCGGGGTCGGCGGGGTCGGGATGGTGGTTCGGAAAGCTGCCGTCCACATCCGCGTAAAGGCTCACCACTTCGCAGCCGAGCCGTTCGAACAGCGACGGAGCCACGAGGCCGGCCACGCCGTTCCCGCTGTCCATCACGATCTTGAGCGGACGGGCGAGATCGACATCGGCTTCGACGCGAGCCATGTACGATTCGATGACGTCGGCCGATAGCACAACACCCCGGGCGCGCGTCGGACAGTCGCCGCGCTCGATACGCGAACGCAAGTTGGAAATGGCTCCGCCAGAGAGCACCGTGCCCCCAATCACCATCTTCAACCCGTTGTACTCGGCCGGATTATGCGATCCGGTGATCATGATCCCCGTCTGCGTTTCGAGCGCGTAGGTCGCGTAGTAGAGAAGTGGTGTCGGAACGACGCCGACATCGATCACGTCGCAGCCGCCAGCAGCGAGGCCGGACACGAGTGCTTCGCGCAAACTCCCGGTGGACGAGCGGCCATCGCCACCCACGGCGACCTGCGAGAAACCCCGGTCGAGGGACTCCGCCGCAAACGCACGGCCAATCCAGGAGACGGCTTCGGCCGTCAGGTTCCGGCCCGCGATGCCTCGAATGTCGTAGGCGCGGAATATCTCCGGCGCGATGCCTACGGGCGCGTCCATCCCCGTCACGCCTGGCGCGTCAGATCACCGCGGGTCGTATTGTTCCTGCGACGGAACAGGAGCGCGATGGCGTCGATCAGTTTTTCAGCCACCGTCTCCTTGGAATCGATCGGGAAAACGGTTTCGCCGGAAGGTTCGATGAACGTCACGGCATTGCGATCGCTGTCGAAGCCGATGTCCTCATCGGACACGTCGTTCAGGACGATGGCGGCGCAACCCTTTCGCGCCAGTTTGTCCCGGGCGTGGCGCAACGTGTCGTGGGTCTCGGCCGCGAAACCGATGGCACATGAACAGACCTCCGCCGCGCGCGCAAGGATATCGGGGTTCTCCCTGAGTCCGATCCACATGTCCGACGAATCACCCGGCTTCTTAATCTTCTGGTCCTGCATCTCTTCCGGACGATAGTCCGCTACCGCGGCCACGCCGATGAAGATGTCCGTCTCCGGTAGTTCCGCTTCCACCGCCGCATACATCTCCCTCGCGGTCGTCACGTCGATACGGCGGATTCCAGCGGGCGTCTCGATCCCCACCGGCCCGCTCACAAGCGTGACGTTCGCGCCCGCATCGCGCGCCGCCCGCGCCAGGGCAAAGCCCTGCTTGCCCGAGCTGTGGTTCGAGATGTAGCGCACGGGATCGATGGGTTCCCGCGTCGGTCCGGCGGTCAGCAGCACGTTGAGGCCGTCCATCGGTTTCGGCCCCTGGGCCAGGTGCCCGGCCAGTACTGCGACGATTTCCGCCGGCTCCAGCATCCTGCCCGGTCCGGTTTCGCCGCAGGCCTGGTCGCCTTCCCCGGGTCCGAGGATCACCGCTCCCGCGTCTTTCAGGCTGGCAAGGTTGCGTTGCACCGTGCGGTGTTCCCACATCTGCCGATTCATCGCCGGGGCCAGGAACAGGGGGGCCGTGGTTGCAAGGCAAACGGTGGTCAGCAGGTCGTCTGCCAGGCCGGCCGCCAAGCGCGCGATCACATGGGCGGTGGCAGGCGCCACGACGACGGCGTCCGCCCATCGCGCAAGCTCGATATGACCCATCGCGGCTTCGGCTTCCGCGTCCCACAGATCGCGGCGCACTCTCTGTCCGGCCACTGCCTGAAGGCTCGTCTCCGTGACGAAATGAGCGGCGCTTCGCGTCATGACCGGGACAACTTCTGCCCCAGCGTTGCGCAAATCTCGCACAAGCTGTGGGGTCTTATACGCGGCGATTCCACCGGCGATACCCAATAAGATTCGTCTGTCCTGCATGCGAATGTCGAAGCGCCAACCGCGCTTCGCCTCTGCCACCGAAAACCACGGCATGAAAAACGACGCCAACGATACCAGAACTGCCTTGCCGTCGGCGGTGGCGGGCCGAGAGTGCCGGTGCGATGACGAACCAAGGGAACGGATCCTCCACCTTGGCCCCGACGCGGCCACCAAGACGGAATTGCTCGCCGCGATCCTCGGTGTCGACGGGCCGCCGGCGGGCGCGCTGGACCTCGCCTCCGCACTTCTTGCCCGTTTCGGCGACCTGCACCGCCTGCTCGACGCCCCGAGGGAGGCGCTGGCGGCATCCGCGGGAATGGGACCAGCGACGACGGCGGCCATACTCGCCGTCCGCGGACTCATGGACAGCTATCACGCGGAGGTTCTGACGCGCGGGGAGATCCTCTCGAGTTCGACCGGGGTCCGGCGATACCTGGGCTATCGCCTCGGACGGCGCGAGAGAGAGGTCTTCGGCGCCCTGTTTCTCGACACCCGGCACCACCTGATTTCGAACGAGGAGCTGTTCTTCGGCTCGGTGGACAGGGCGATGGTCTATCCGCGCGAAGTCATCAAGTCGTGCCTGAAACACAACGCGAGCGCCGTCATCCTCTACCACAACCATCCCTCCGGCATCCCGGAACCTTCGGCCAGCGACATCCAGGTCACCTCCCGTATTGCGATGCTGCTACAGGAGCTCGACGTGCGGCTCGTCGACCACGTCGTGGTAGGCGCGTCGGAACAGATTTCGTTCGCCGAACGCGGATTGATCTGAGGGACGCGTCCGGCTTAAGCCCCAAGTGGGTGCATGACAAATTTGTTGGATTCTAGGCGACACGGTGTTGTTGACGT